>NZ_JAUJED010000014.1:111535-283745 GCF_030442075.1 Vibrio sp. TMPB1044
AGCCAAAGCTCTATCTACGCCTCTTCAAAATTATCTATTGCCCTAAAATTAAGCCCGTTAACTTCCTATATCGCTCCACATTTGACTCCTGCTGTCAGTCATCTTTACACTACTGATGCTTATATTAGATTTCAAAATTATTCTAATTTAATAACCTTGGTCAATATCCGAAAAAATAGTTATGTTAATGTGCGCCAATTATAAACAACCAAAAAACAATAAAAATGTTTAAAAGCAATGAGTTAATCATAAACATCGAAGCAATCAACACTGCTCTAGCAAAAGTTGAGAATGCCAATAAAATTCAGCTAGATACATTGAAAGGTTATGTGAACAGCGAACCTGAACAGGCTGTACTGGCTTTTCGATCGCTAAATGAAGCTGAATCAATCGACAACAAACTGAAAAAGATCATGTCAGAGTTACCGCACCTGAGCGGCGAAGCACACCACCTGCTTGAAACTTCTATCTTGCTACAGTGATTCTAGCTATAGATAAGCCTCAGCCAATACAAGTTAGTTCATGTATTCCTGGACAGGTTGAGACTTATCTTTAACTGAACACAGCATTTAATCAATGACTTAGCGGTCACACAAAGCTGTACTGATTGGTTGAAATGAATAGGTGATGTAAGGCCCTCGGATTACTCCCAAAAGTTCCACCACTTTTTGCTGTTTTCTTCACGCTGCTGTCGGCCTTTTTCTGACCCTTTTCCTTCTTCTTTACGCTCTTGTTCCGCTTTCTTGTCTTTCTGCTTTTCTAATCCCGACTTTTCTTCGTCATTATCCATATCATCTTCAAGCTTTTCTTTCTTATCTTTGAGCTTCTCTTTACTCTCTTCGAGGGCTTCTTTCTCGTCTTCCAAATCGTCGAGTTCTTTATCTATTTTCTGCTTATCTTTTTTGTTCTTACTTTTTTTCGCTTTCTTCTTTTTCTCTTCGATCATTGAATCAAGCTGCTTCTCACGATCATCAATTTCGCCTTCAACTTTTTTAGCCTCAGCGAGCGTTTTTACTTCTTCTAAATCGGGCTTACCTTTACCAGCCCACTCAGGTTTAGCAGCAATGCTGTAATTAGACCAAGCTAATAAAGCACTTGATACAGCAACGACTAGTACTGTTTTGTTCATCCTTAAACTCCTACTTACTTGTTCTAACTAAAATTTTTCTATTTACTTATTAAACTTAATCGTCTAATACGAGAAAAACAAGAAAACGCACCAAACTAATCAATATAAGTCTGGTGCGCTTTATTAATCGATACTACAGCTCAATTTTTTTCAGCATTCCCGCTTCAGCGTGACCAGGAATATTACACGCGAACTCTACGTTATTATCACCATGGAAATGCCACAGCAATTGCTTCGCTTTACCCGGCTTAACTGTAACTGTACTGCCCGAGTCATGAGCGTGATTACCCATGTTTTTCATCATTTCACGGTGCTCTAACTGCTCTGAAGCAGAACCAATCGAGAATTCATGATCAATCTTGCCCGTGTTCATCACAACGAACTGCACCACGTCGTTCGGCTCAATATCAACCTTGTTCTTAAATGTGATTTTCATATCGTCACTTAGCAGAACATGAACCACTTTATCCGGCTTTGCGCCTGTCGCAGGCATACCGACTTCAGACATGCCTTCCATATTCATCATTGAATGGTCCATCTTTCCATCCTTCATCATGCTGTGATCCATTTTTGAATGATCCATCTCTCCATTTTTCATCATTGAGTGATCCATGCCTGAATGATCCATACTTGAATGGTCAACAGCTGAATGGTCCATTTCAGCAAAAGCCGTTGCAGTAGTTAACGTCAGTGCAATCGCAATAAGTGTCTTTTTCATGATCGTTCCTTAGATTAATTCAGTTATTTATTTGTTAGTTTCACATGTTCATATGGTGCGCCCTTACCCACTCTGTTTGGTCAGTAAGGGCTAATAATCAATACGTTATTTGTTTGTCTCGTTTTGGCTATGCGTAATCTCACGCTGTTTCCAGAGCTTAAAGATTGCAGGCAACACCAGTAGGGTAAGCAATAGTGCAGACGCCATTCCGCCTATCATCGGCGCTGCAATTCGCTGCATCACTTCAGAGCCCGTTCCCTCGCCATACATAATTGGAATGAGGCCAATGATCACCGTAAGTACTGTCATCATCACTGGGCGAACACGCAGTCCTGCGCCCTCACGAATCGCATCCGTTAAGTCTTCACCCTGAAGTGCTTGTTGGTTCTGCTCCGCATCCATTTTTTTGTAGTGCCATGCTTGGTTTAGGTAGACCAACATGATCACACCTATCTCAACAGCAACCCCGGCAAGGGCGATAAAGCCCACACCCACCGCAATGGAGAAGTTGTAATTGAGGATATGCATCAGCCATAGGCCACCAACCATCGCAAGTGGCAATGTCAGCATGATCATCATCACCTCACCGACGCGGCGGAAACTGAGGTAGAGCAACAACATGATGATGGCGATGGTGATTGGCACTACGACACTCAAACGCTCCTTCGCACGTTCCATGTATTCGTATTGACCAGACCATGCCAATGAATATCCAGCAGGCAAGACGATTTGATCTGTAACGACTTTTTGCGCCTCTGCCACGTAAGAGCCAAGATCGCGACCTTCGATATCAACGAACACCCAACCATTGGGACGAGCGTTCTCCGTCTTAATCATTGGGGGCCCATCTTCATAACGAATATCCGCGACATCAGACAAAGCAATTCGCGCTCCATTTGGTGTCACTAACGGCAGGTTCTGCAACTTAACGACAGAATCACGATAGCTTTGTGGGTAACGGACATTGATTGGGTAACGCTCTAGCCCCTCAACGGTTTCACCCACATTCATGCCACCAACCGCCGTCGAGATAACCTGTTGCACTTCTTTAATGCTCAAGCCATATCGCGCAGCCGAGCGACGTTTAATGTCTATCGTCACGTAACGACCGCCCGCAACACGCTCTGCGTAGACAGAAGCCGTTCCACTCACGCTGTTGAGGATGGGTTCAAGTTGCGAACCAATATCTTCAATCACGCTCAGCTCTGGGCCAGCGATTTTGATACCGATTGGGGTTTTGATACCGGTCGCTAACATGTCGATACGGGTTTTGATTGGCATAACCCACGCATTGGTTAAACCTGGGAACTGAATCAGATCATCAAACTCTTTACGCAGAGACTCTGTAGTGACACCGTCACGCCACTCATCTCGCGGTTTAAGCTGAATCACGGTTTCAATCATGGTTAACGGTGCAGGATCGGTTGCTGTCTCTGCTCGACCAATTTTGCCCCATGTAGTTTCGACTTCTGGAATGGTTTTAATTAGCTTGTTGGTCTGTTGCAACAACTCACGCGCTTTACCAATTGAGATGCCCGGATACGTGGTTGGCATGTACATCAAATCCCCTTCGTCCAAAGGAGGGATGAATTCGCTACCAAGCTTACTGGTTGGGTAATAAGCAGACGCCATTAAGCCAAGTGCGATAACAATCATCACCTTTGGATACTTTAGGCTGAGGTTCAAAAGCGGCTTGTACATCGCCACTAGGCTTCGGTTTACTGGGTTTTTGTGTTCAGGTAGCACGTTGCCGCGAATGAAGTAACCCATTAACACAGGAACAAGCGTGATAGCCAAACCCGCCGCTGCCGCCATCGCATACGTCTTGGTAAACGCAAGTGGCGAGAACATCTTGCCCTCTTGCCCTTCTAGCGCGAATACAGGTACAAAGCTCAAAGTAATGATAATCAGAGAGAAGAACAGCGGTGCGCCAACTTCTTCTGCTGCTTTGCCAATCACTTGCCACCGGTTTTTGTCAGTGAGCGGAGTCCGTTCAATGTGTTTATGAACGTTCTCTATCATCACTATGGCACCATCTACCATGGCGCCAATCGCAATCGCTATTCCGCCAAGAGACATGATGTTGGCGTTAATACCCTGCCAATGCATCACAATGAATGCGCCTAAGATACCAACAGGCAGACTTAGTGCGATAACCAACGACGAGCGGATATGGAACAAGAACAGCGCACACACGATCGCAACCACGATGAACTCTTCAGCCAGCTTCTTCCATAGGTTTTCAACGGCTGAATCAATCAAAGTCGAACGGTCATAAGTCGCGACAATCTCGACACCATCAGGTAATCCCACTTGCAGTTCAGCGAGTTTGGATTTCACCGAGTCGATCACTTCACTGGCATTTTCACCAAAGCGCATCACGATAACGCCGCCAACCGCTTCACCTTCACCATTCAGCTCAGAGATACCACGGCGCATTTGCGGGCCAAGATTAATGTCAGCAATATCACCCAATAACAGCGGGGTTCCCTTATCGGTCACTTTTAGCGGCAGAGATTGAATGTCTTCGATGCTTGTGAGGTAACCCGTAGTCCGAACCATATGTTCGGCTTCCGCAATCTCAACAACAGACGCACCTGTTTCTTGATTACCATCTTGGATTGCCTTGTTGACTTGCTGAAGCGTTAGGTCGTAAGCACGTAACTTGGCAGGATCAATCTGTACTTGGTACTGCTTCACCATGCCGCCAACGGTCGCCACTTCAGACACGCCTTCTACGGTTTGCAATTCATACTTTAAGAACCAATCTTGCAAACTACGAAGTTCGGCCAAGTCATGCTGACCAGTTTTGTCTTGCAACACGTAGCTGTAAACCCAGCCCACACCGGTTGCATCCGGCCCTAGTGTTGGCTTGGCACTCGATGGCAAGTTAGGTGCAACTTGGCTTAAGTACTCCAACACTCGTGAACGCGCCCAGTACATATCGGTATCGTCATTGAAGATGATATATACATAGGAATCACCAAAGAACGAGTAGCCACGAACCGTTTCAGCTCCTGGCACAGCTAACATGGCGGTGGTCAATGGGTAAGTCACCTGATCCTCGACCACTTGTGGCGCTTGGCCTGGATAACTGGTTTTGATAATCACCTGAACATCTGACAAATCAGGAATAGCATCGACCGGTGTGTTTTTAACGCTGTATAAGCCCCCAAATACGATGGCTACAGTGGCAACCAGCACCAAAAAGCGGTTACTGATGGACCAACGAATAATTGCATTGATCATAATGTGCCCTCACCCTTGCTATTCGTTGGTTCTAGAGATTTGAGCGTGTAGTCAGAACCCTGCTTCGCCACTAGAAACCGAATGGTTTGACCCTCGGCAAACTCCGATAAATCAAGGTCATCACTGGCTTGGAAATTCATTTCACCCGCTTTCCAATTCCACTCAGGGACTGGCTGATGTTTTACAGTGATCATGCCAAAATCTGCCATCAACATGGTGATGTCACCCGTTACCCAAACTTCGCCGGCGATCTTGTGTTTGTTGACCTTGTAATCAATAACCTCGTACTGCCCTGACTCTGTCTTTCTCATCTCAAAATCAATCGCCTTACCACGTTGCACGTCACTCATGTCTAAGCCTTCCGCAAAGGTGAAGTTCATCACCATGCCCGGCCAATCCCATTCAGGAACAGGCTGATGGTTAATCGTCACCATGCGACTGCCTTGCATAACTTCGGAAATGTCACCGTTTGCCCACACGGTTTCAGCCTCATCCTCAACACCATTGATGCGTGACAGATCAGCAGATTGGCTCGATTCAGAATCCAACATGAAGTGCGCAGAAGTGACAATGTTTTCGCCTTGCTCTAGCCCTTGAAGCACCTCTATTTTTTCGCCAGCTTCACGACCAACTTCAATACGAGCAGAGCGATATTTGCCGGAACCTTCTGACATCACCACTCGAGTCATACCACCGGAGTGAATCACCGAAGATCTTGGAATAGTAAGAACAGATTCATCACTGATGGGTTTCAGTGCAATATTGGCGAACATGTTTGGCTTAAGCTCGCCATTGGGATTGGAGAACTTTAAACGAACACGCAAGGTCCGAGTTTTTGGGTCAAGGATTGGGTAAACGTAATCAACATTACCCACCCACTCTTTGCCGGGAATGGCATCTAGCGTCATCACCGCATTGCTGCCTGACGAGATCCAGTGTGCTTGACGCTCAAAGACTTCAGCATCAACCCACACTTCATTTAGAGGTCCAGCACTGATTACCGCTTGAGCAGGCGAAAGGTAACCACCCTCTCGAATATTCAAACTGGCTATCACACCATCGGCTGGCGCTTTAATTTCAATGGTTTGCGTGGCTTTACCTTCTCGCGTAATAGCGCGGATTTGCTTCTTATCAACACCCAAGGTAATTAAACGTTCAGTCGAGCCCTTGATCAAACCTTTACGACCCGTTTTATAAGCACTGATCAACTCTTCTTGTGCTTTAACAAGCTCTGGAGAATAGAGTGTGAAGAGTACGTCGCCTTTATTTACCTTCTCGCCCACTGCGTTGATGTAGAGTTTTTCCACCCAACCAGAAACACGCACGTTGGTTTGCCATAGTGCACTTTCATCGAATGCCACGTAGCCAACAGTTTCAATGCGCGGTGATAGCGCTTCTCTTGTTACTTGTGCGGTTTTCACGCCAAGGTTATTTTCTACCGACGGATCGATAAATACTGTTCCTGCCTTGTCTGCTCCCGCACTTGAGTCATCTGCATACACAGGGATAAGATCCATCCCCATTGGCGATTGACCTGGCTTATCACGCTGATAATTTGGGTCCATCGGAGCTACCCAGTACAGAGGCTCATCCTTGGCCTGTTTACTTACATCTGCGTCTGTACTCGTTGCCATTGCTGACATGTTATGTGCTGACCCAACGACAAAGTGATTCACACTAAAACCTAATGCTCCACCGACCAATAAAGCGATAGTCGCTACTTTTACTGTATTCATTGTCTATTCCCTTATTGATTGGCTGTATGTTTAGTTGCGCTTGAGTTGAGTTGTGGTTGGTTTACTTGGTATTCAAAACCACTGACTAACGCAGCTAACTTGCTGTTAACGATGTTGAGGTCGGTGATCAAACGTTGTTGCTCTAACTTAAGTGCCAGCTCATCGGTCGTTGCTAAAATGACATCGTTAAACTGAGCGGTATTGTTTTGATAGCCCCTCTCAACCGCGCTGATTCGTGCTGCGGTTTGAGGAAGCAAGGACGTTTGATAGCGATCTAACCGCTGGATCAGGTTTGATCTGTCCACCAGCAATGCGTTCACTTGCGCATTCATTTGGGAGAGTAAAGTGTCTTTTTGAGACTTAGCCGCACCAACTTGATACTGAGCAGCCGATAAGTTTTTATCTTGTCGATTCCCCGTAAACAATGGGATGTCGACAGTCAGATAGGCACTCACCAGATCAGAAGCAGGTTCACCCGCCATGTTATTGGCTTGACGGTGTGCATACATCACTTCCACCCCAAACTGCGGGGTATAAGCTTGTTCGGCTAACTCAACCTGAGTTTGATTAGAGGAAATACTGACATCGGAGATCTTAACCAAAGGATGGTCAGTCAATAGCTGGTAGTGCTTGGTCGAATCGATATTGGTCGCTAGTTTGCTTTCCAACAACGACCAATCGATTTGGTTAGTTGCATTCAGTACGCCCTGAGAATCCAGAACCTGAGAGCCTAGCCAATCAGAACCCAACCATTCAGAAAGCTGAGAGATTAAGCGACGCTGAACCTGCTGGTTTGCCTGAAGTTTCTCATCAAGCTTGCTCACTTGAAGCTGAGCATTAAGCAGATCTTGCGCTTCACTTTTACCAATTGAGTAATTGGTTTGTACATAGTTTTCAAGCTCAACCAACAAACGACGATTTTGACGAATCACCGACTCAGCCTTTTGCTGATAACCTAACTCAAGCCAAAGCTGCGTCATGCTATTCGCAACCGTCAATTCTCTTGCTTGTACCTGCAAAGCTAGAGCATCTGCCTGTTGGCCTGCCTTTTTCTGTTGAAGGTTAAGCGTATCGCCACGCTCAAACTGCTGCATCAACCCTACCGATATATTAGTCATCGGGTCTTCGTCGAATTGAAAGCTATCGACAGGCAAACCGCCAAATCCAACTTTTAATTTCGGGTCCATTAAGGTCGAGCTGGCAATGCCAGTTTCTCGCATCGCTTGAGACTGAGCAAAGTACTGTTTGCGATTTCCATCTTCGCTTAAAGCAATCTCAATCAATGTATTGAGCTGCTGCGTCGAGCTTGCTTGGTCATGAGCTGAAATGTGTTGAGCATTTGAAGCTGACGCCGTGGTAGCCGCGAGCGTAGCACTTGAAAACAAGGCCATAGGCAAGGCAGCAGCAACCACTAAGCTCGTGTTCATGACAAACACAGAGGTTGTTGGTTTCATATTCACAATGAATGTCCATATCTAGCGCTAATTAGCGCATAAAAAAGAATGGCTTATCAGATTTATCTAACTGATAGAGCTGTATTTTTAGATATAGATTTATGCGGAAGGTGGGCGTAGCAAAGACTGTGCACGAGTCACTTTTTGACCGATAGTTACAGAGTGATGAGGTGCGAATGAGGAGGAAATTTGGTAGTTGGCTTGGAGCGCCTGAATTGTATGTGATGCTGTAGAACAAACAGAATAGCAACAGATACGAGCAGAATCCGAACCACCACAACAGTTGTTGCCCATCACATGTTCACCGTGAGCATCCATTGACTCTTGATGCGAGGCCATCTTTTCATGAGCAGACAGCTCAACATAAATGGTGTGTTCGTCATGAACAGGCTGGTCGCCATTCGGCGTGCTTGCATGAACATGATCGTTCATGTCTGAATCGCTAACGGTCACATGGCAACCAGCAGCAAATTGATAGACGGCATCAAGATCGCTCGGCGAATCGCTGTGCTGGCAGATAGATTTATTCGACATCATCTGCGTTGCCATGATATTTGCCATCATGGCCGATGAGCTTGAGGCATAGCTAGACATCAACATTGCAATGATGCTGAAAACAGTAATCCAAGTTGTTCGGAGTGTGTTTGTCATAGCTAACCTTTAAATTTATAAGGCAAGTATAAAGGTTCCCCTTAGGGTAAGGTCAATGCCATTGTGATTGAAATTTGCCTAACCATTGAAAAAGCATTCATCCTTTTTTTCATCAAAATGAGATAATTCTTCGACTTTATAATTTTTCCTTTAAAAATTATCTAATTAGCTAGCGAAACCTCTATCTGTGTATTTTACTTAAAATAGTGCAACCAAGATTCACGGATGAGAAAAATGGCTAACAAAAAAAACGTCGAAACGAAGAAAAAAAATACCGAACTTAAAGATAAGAATAGTCATGAGCTAAAGCAAAAGAAACCAACACAAAAAAAGAAACTCAGACTGCATTCACATCTAAAAGTGAATATCCCACTTTTTCAGTCACTCATGATGATTTTGCCATCATTGGCTAAACACGCTGCTGCCGAAAGTATAGACAATTCCAGCGACTCTGCAGATCAAGTAACCGTAAATAACGTGAGCGAAAAAGATGTCACCGATGACCATAGCAAGGCGGGCTCATCAGCGGTTGTTCATCAAGAAGCTCAGACGAGTGACAGCGACGTAAACTCAACCTTAAGTGCAAGTCACGCCTCCCATGGTTCGAGCGCTCACTTGGTTCCTTCTCATCATTTATCGACGCTTTCTCACCCGCAAGTCCATTACATTCCTTCGGTATCGATGCCAACTATCTCCTCAGGAAGTAACAGTCAGCCGACTCATTCGAATGCGCCTACGACGCCCGCTTTACCCGTCACCTTCATGCCAGAAGTCATAAAAGGTACGTACGGAGAGCTTCATGTTGATGCAAATGGTCAATACACATTCGTATTGAATCCAAATTCTCCTCAATACATCCTGTTAAATCAGCACCAACCAGGTACTGACCATTTTGCGTTACACCTATCTAATGGCTCGAGCATCATTGTCCAGATACCGGTAACAGGTAAGCAAGACACGCCAAGTATTTCTGGAGACTTAACAGGTGTCGTAACAGAAGATCACAATATTGATTCACAAGGCTTGTTACATGCGAACGGTAAAATTGATGTCATAGACCCAGACCAAAATGAAAGTTCGGTTACGCCAGAAGTTATCTCTGGTAAATATGGTTCATTAACCATCGACGCAGATGGGCATTGGCAGTATCAAGTTGATAACTCTCTTTCGAATGTTCAAGCGTTAACCGCAGCCACTTCATTGCACGAAAGCTTCACTATTCACACCAAAGATGGCACTCCTCAAACCATCGATATGACCATTGGTGGCAACGATGACAATGCGGTTATTACTGGGGTAGACGCGGGCTCGGTCATAGAAGATCTAACGACACAAGTTCAAGGCCAACTTTCGGTAACAGACCCAGACCTTGGAGAAGACCATTTTCAAGCCTCACAAGTTGCTGGCAATTTCGGTACATTAATTATCACGAAAGATGGAGCGTGGACCTACGATCTAGACAACTATAGCCCCTACGTGCAAAGGCTTGCCCAAGGCTCGACTGCAACAGACATTATCACGGTTCATTCCGCCGACGGAACCGCACATCAAGTCACTATTACTATTAATGGTACCAATGATTCAGCTGCGATCACTAATAGCACAGGAGGTTCACCAAATTCATTTTTCGTTGTTGGAAAAAGTCCCCACTTAGATCAAGTTATTGAAGATCATAAGCTCACGGTTTCAGGGAAATTAAGCATAAGTGACATCGACGCAAAAGAAGCACATTTCTCCAATACCGATGTTACAGGTACTTTAGGCACGCTCCACCTTAAAGACAATGGTGCATGGGCTTACGATCTGGATAACACGAATCCAGCCGTGCAAGCCTTGGGCAAAGGCGCTACTACCACCGATACGATTACCGTTCATTCGGCTGATGGTACACCCCATCAAGTGACGATCATAGTAAACGGCACCAACGACAAAGCCGTGATTGGTGGTACCAACTCCGGTGTAGTAACGGAAGAATCTCAACTGCACACATCCGGCACATTGACGATTAGTGACGTTGATACTGGTGAAGCGCACTTCTCCAATACCGATGCTGTAGGTGCTTTAGGTACGCTCCACCTCAAAGGCAATGGAGCTTGGACTTACGACCTCGATAACACCAATCCAAAAGTGCAAGCCTTGGGCAAAGGCGCGACGGCCACCGATACGATTACCATTTATTCGGCTGACGGCACGCCACATCAAGTTACCGTCACGGTTAACGGTACCAATGACCGCCCTACTATCTCAGGTACCTCTAGTGGCGCGGTCATCGAACAGGGCTTAAACACTGCTGGAACGCCAGATGCGACAGGCTCTCTAACAGCAACCGATTTAGATAAATCTGACACTATTACGTGGGCAATCAATCAACCTCAAGGCCAATGGGGAACGCTATCGATTGACCAGCATGGCCATTGGCACTATCAGCTAGACAATTCAACCAGCGGTGCCGCGGATAAGCTCGCGGCCGGTGAACATCAATCGGAATCATTCTGGATCACCGCTACCGATTCAGCTGGAGCGACAGTCCCTCATAAAATTGTTATCGATGTACAAGGTAGCAACGACAAACCAATTGTCAGTGCATGGACTCAGCTTCCTGCGGGAAAAGAAGATCAACCCGTAACCATCAAGGCTTCTGACTTACTAACGCATGCAAGCGATGTTGATAGTAGCGATGTATTGCACGTGACGAATCTGCAAGCCACACACGGTAGCCTGACTGATAACAAAGATGGCACTTATACCTTCACGCCAGACAAAGATTTTAACGGTGAGATTCGACTCACCTATGATGTGGTTGACGGCCATGGTGGTAGCGTAAGCACTCAAGCTAAGTTTGATCTTACCGCAACTCCAGATAACGCGATTATTACCGACGCACAAACCAATGCAGACTTACGGGGAGTGACTGAAGATCGCGGTTATATAGATACTCAATACCAATTACATTACGACGGCAGATTAAACATCCAAGACCCTGATGCGGGAGAGGCTCAATTTGATCCAAATATTGGTCCGCAAACCTATCAAGGTATTGGCTACGACACCAAACTGGGTGGGCACATACTGCTCATGCGCGACGGTCACTATACCTATACGCTCGACAACCGCAATATACAGAACTTAGCACAAGGTGAAGTTAAACACGATTCAGTCGTTATACGCTCGGCAGATGGTACAACGCATACGATAGAGCTAACGGTTCATGGTACCAACGATGTTCCTACCATCAATGCACAGTCAAACTCAGTGACTGAAGGTGGAAGCGTTCTAAATGGACAAATGGTTGGCCAAGATATAGATACAGGTGCGACCTTGACTTACAGCGCACCGCAGATTGATGGTTTGGTGGTTAATCCGGACGGCAGTTATAGCTTCAACCCTGTTCACTCTAGCTACCAATCGTTAGCATCAGGTATCACGAAGACGTTGACTGTCCCCGTAACAGTCACAGACGAACATAATGCGAGCAGCACTCAAAACCTCTCGATTACGATTACAGGAGTTAATAACTCTGCCGTTATTAGCGGTGTCGACACGGGTGATGTTCACGAAGGACATACCTATACCGCGCCAGACGGTACAATGTCTGGAGGTTACGTCGATGATCGTTCGCCAGATCATATGCATGGAAACATCGGTAAAATATGGAACGATGAAATACACACTGATGGTCACCTGAACATTATTGATCCAGACTCCGGTGAAAGCCACGCTCAAACAGGCACCTACCAAGGTACACACGGACATGTGATACTTCAGAGTAACGGAGATTGGAGCTACTACGCTTCCATCGGCCAAGACGCAACAGGTAGAAAAATTGATCACCTCGGTCAAGGTGAATCAATAACGGATACTGTTACCGTCAAATCGGCTGATGGCACCACTCACGATATTCATATCACCATTCATGGCGACAATGACCGCCCTTACTGCTCTTCAGAGGTTCAGCTCAACAGCGGAAAAGAGGACCTCGCACAAACCATCACGACAACCGAGTTGCTAGCAAATACTGTTGATGTGGATACTAATGACATAGGCAAACTGACGATTGCGAACCTTCATGCCGATCATGGTTCTATTCAAGATAACACAGACGGTACCTACACCTTCACGCCAACTAAAGACTATAACGGCCCAGTTCATTTCACTTACGACGTGAAAGACGCGCATGGAGGTACCACCCACACTGGCGCAAATACCACTCTCGTAGCGACCCCAGACAAAGCCATTATCTCTGAAGTGACTACTGGAAGGGTTATTGAGGATGGGCCACATGCAACGCATAGCAACGGCACCACGACTGAATTAGCTAACGGCCAACTTCAAGTCATCGACCCAGACAGCGGGGAAGATAAGTTCCAATACAGCCAATTTGGTGAATCAGCAGTTCACGATCCATTTGGTGGCATGCTTCGGATTGATAGTGCGGGTAATTGGGGATATAGCGTCGACAACGCGGCTCTTCAACACCTAGCGCAAGGGCAAGTTGAAACGGTTACCTATCGAGTACACAGCTTCGATGGTACTGCCTACGACTTAAATATTGATATCGTCGGAACCAACGACGCACCGACAGTTACCAAGGTAGTTCTAAGCAACGGCACGGAAGATATAAACTATCAAATGCAGGCGAGTCAGTTCGGATTCACCGATGTCGATACAGGCGATACGTTGCACTCAATCGCGATCACTGATCTGCCACCAGCAGCCCAAGGAAGGTTCATACTCGATGGGCACGATATCACTGCAGGTCAGAGTATTGCTTCAGCCGATATTGCTAAACTTCAATTCGTTCCTGCACAAGATTTTAATGGCGATGTTCAGTTTAAATTCACAGTTAATGACGGGCATGTCGACTCGTTAAAGGCCACTAATACGCTTCATATAGACGCCGTTAACGATACAGCAACATTTGCCGGGGACTCTGGCAGCGTAAATGAAGACACAAGCCCTCACCACAACCTACATATTGCTGGTGCCACAACTATTCAAGACGCTCTTACTTGCAACGGGCATCTGATTGTTTCTGACGCGGATGGCCAAGGTGAAGCCGCATTGGATTTGAATGGTCAACATCACTTAACCCAAAGTGGCACCTATGGCCAGTTTGTGATTAACAGCAGTGGCATATGGGTCTATGCCGCAGATAATAACAATGTTGCTATTCAAGACTTAGATAATGGGCAAACACTGACTGACCATATTGAAGTGCTCTCAAAAGATGGAACCAAACATTCAATAACAGTAACCATAAATGGCACGACCGACGACCCAGTCCTTCACAGCCTTAGTGATTCTGGTGTTCAACATAGTGGTCCAATCGAAGGGAATCTACTTACTGGCTATGGGACGGATCAAGGGTTGAGTGGTGCAGCAACAGACACCGATTCCAACGCGCATTTAGTATTACAAGATATTCAAATAAAAGACCCCGTGTCAGGTTATGTCGCGGTAAGGCCGGGGCAACCACATACTATGACCGGAATCGGTACACTCGCGATCGAAGCGAATGGTCATTATACCTTCACCCCGGAAGCTGGCTTTACAGGTAAAGTGCCAAGTATGGTTTATCGTGTCGGCGATGATGGTGGTAACCCAATAGGAGATTCTTCTCAAAACTCTCTATCTATTGAAGTCACCCCCCCCCTACAGCATACGCCAACGGTCACAGGACAAACCGTTTCTACAAATGAAGACATCACCAGAACCATTACGACCAGTGAATTTGGTTACAGTGATCAGGATGGCGACGTATTGCAGTTCGTGACCATTACTAGCATACCGAGTCATGGATTATTACTTCTAAACGGTAACGCCGTAACCGCCAACCAGCAAATCAGCAAGGCTGACTTAGACGCAGGTCATTTAACTTTCACGCCGATCAATAATGAAAACGGCGCCAACTATGCGCAATTTAGCTTCACTGCGAATGATGGCCATCAAAATTCGGCCAGTGCAACGATGATAGTGGACGTCAATGCAGTGAATGACGCACCTATCGTTGGATCGAGTTTCATTAGTTCACTAGAAGACAAACCGCATGCGTTCACTACCGCCGACTTTAAATATTCAGATATTGATGGGGATGCTTTAAACCATATCACGATTACCAATGTCGCCCATGGCGTGTTAACCCTGAATGGCACCACGGTGAGTGTTGGCGATGACGTCAGTGCATCCGACGTTTCATCACTTATCTTCATCCCAACTCACAACTACTTTAGTTCTGGTGTCAGCGGATTGGGTGCGGTGCAATTTACCGCAAACGATGGTCATGTTGATTCAAAAGAAGGGTCGATATTCATTAATATTGCGAGTGTCGCTGACCCTGCAACATTCAGTGGAGACTCCACAGGAGTGGCCAAAGAAGACGTAACACTTCAAGCTTCAGGTACGTTGACGGCGAGTGACCCTGATGGAACAGCAGGATTTACCGCGGTACAGGGCGGAGCTGGAATAGCCGGAAGCAAAGGCTATGGGCACGCTCATATCGATGCAAATGGTCACTGGACTTACGACCTTGACAACAAACACCCTGTCGTCCAACAGCTAGCTCAGGGTCAAACCGATACTGAAACCATCACGGTTCAATCTGCAGATGGTACGCATCATGATATCGTGGTTACCATTACCGGCACCAACGACGCACCGATTCTCGGTGTTAACCAAACATCATCAACGACTGGCACATTGACAGAGACAGATGTTGACCTTAAAGATATTCATACATTCTCTGTTGTTGGCTCAACGGGTCAATTCGGTTCACTGTCCGTCGACCCAAACACTGGTGACTACGTCTACACACCCAATACGTCTATCACAGGAATGAGTTATAACTCTACCACCAACTCCTACCATGGTGTCGATGTATTCGAAGTAAAAGTCAGTGACGGCCATACTGAGGATTCGAAATTCATCACCTTTGATGCCTCGGGACATGTCACCATGTCACCAACGGGTGGTCTAGTCATATCAACCACAGTGCCTCAACAACCTACGGTTACAACGACACTACCGAGCTTGCTAATGGTCACCAACGTAGCGTCAACGAACTCGGTGACATTGGATTTAGCATCGACGAGTGACTCGGGTTCATCAAACACCGACAACCTTACCAACGACACTACCCCAACGATTACTGGGCACACTGATATTCCATTCTCGAAAGTCACGATTTACGATGGTTCCACACCCGTTGGACACTCGGTATCTGATGCCTCTGGCCAATATAGTGTTGCAGTAAGCAGCTTATCGGAGGGCGATCATAATCTATCCGCCAAAGCATTGGCTCCTTCGTCAGTGCTACCGGCTACCTCTTCGCTTCTTTCCGTCCATATAGATACACAAGTGCACGTCGGTATTCAAACAAACCCGATTACCGCCGACAATGTGATTAATGCTCAAGAATCTAACAGCTCCATTGACATCACCGGATCCGTTTCTGGCGATTATAATGCAGGCGACATTGTGACTTTAGATGTAAATGGGACACAGCATACTGGCGTGGTCGATGCAAAAGGACACTATTCAATTGCCGTACCTGGCAGTGAACTCATTGCCGATGCTGACCAAAAAATAGAGGCATCAATAGCGGTAACAGATACCGCAGGTAATAGCGCTCATGCCACTGCAGATGTTACTTACCAAGTCGATACACAGGTTAGCGTGCCTACGATTACTTTTGAAAACGCAGGGGCAGACAACTTATACAGCAAAGCTGAAATCGCCCGAGGCCATGCAAATACGATCACAGCAACCGTTACGCCTCCTGGTGATGCCAAAATCGGTGAGCATCTTGTCGTCAACGGGCAAGACCATGTATTAGATGCTCACAGTCTTCAACATGGAATACAAATTGAAGTTCATCCGGGTTCTAATATACAAGCAACAATGACTGACGAACACGGTAACACCGCAGGTAGCCAAAGTTTTGCTGCAAGCGCTATACCTGAACCTATCATTGTCAGACCACCATCGGGAAGCCACCAAGTATCTGGCACGCTTGGGGTTCCACCACTATTACCATCGTTAACTCCGGTACCAACAGCACAAAGCGGTTGGCGAATCCATTTACCTAACGGACAGTACGTCACTAGTCATCATGGCCAATACGGGACATTAACTATTGACCCTCAGACTGGTCATTTACATTATCAAGAGCAAGCCCAAGTTCACACGGGCCCTCATGGCAGCGCTTCGGGAGTCGGCCAGCATGAAGATAAATTTGAAGTAGCATTGCAAGGGACAAATCAAGATGAAGTTGTCGCCCATGTGAATATCCAGATACTCAGTCATGGGCCTGGACATAGTGGAAAGCTGACAGTTGGAACCGAAGTGGTTGATATGACAATAACCCCTATCGCCCATTCCTCCCACCCAGCTCCACCGCCACCTCCTCCGGTGTTACATGACGAGCCTGACATGGCTTCGCAAGCAGACTTTACCGTTACGCAAAGCGATGACAGTTATCTAGATTTTACCCAGCACGCTCACCAAGAGCCAGACCAGAAAACTGACCACCATGGTGCTGCGGCTTATTTGGATGCCCTAGGTATTCAGCCGAATGCATCGCCTACCACCGGGCACGATCAACCCGCAGACATGGATATCGTCCTTGCACAAGTCGACCAGCAAGACACTCTTGATCATGACCAAGCGCATTTGGATATGTCAGACGCGCTTGAACACCATGATGCGAACGTCAACCACCACCAAGATGATGAGCATCACCATCACAACGACGTAGACGGGCTACCGGACATAGACCCTAATCCATAACATCAATATCAAGTAAGTAAGATGGGGAGTGTTGTCTGCTCCCGTAATCTCTTCTAAAGAACATACAGAACAAAGAAAATGAAAACCAAAAGGGAGCACATGATGTGCTCCCTTTTTATTATTTGCTGTTGTTATTCGTTTGCTCTCAACGACTCTATATAACGATTACCTTTCACCAAATGCGACACTGACATTGGTGTAGATCGGTTTCCATAAATACTGGAATACTGATTTCTCACCTGTTGTAATGTCTACCTCTCCCGTCATACCTGGCAAGATAGAAAAGCTCTCCGGATTATCACGGAAATAAGGAACATCCACCGAGACGACGACTTCATAATAGATTTCACCGCGTTCACTTTGACTTGTAGTTGGAGAGATACTCTCAACCACACCTTTCAATGCGCCAAAGCGGCTGTAATCAAACGCATCAATCTTAATACGAGTCGGCTGCCCTACACTCACAAAACCAATATCTCTTGGCGATAAACGTGCTTTAAAGTCGGCTTTCCCACCAACAGGAACGATTTCAACCACAGTGCCACCTGGCTGAATAACACCACCGTTTTGCGTGCTTGGCAGGCTTTGCACCAAGCCTTGTAGCGGTGACACCAACATGGTGTTCGTCAATTTAGCTTGGCTTGAACGAACTCTGGCATTCAGTGCTGATAAGTCAGATACGGCTTTAGAGCGATCGTCGCTGACCTTCGCCTTCGCCTCTGCTAAAAGCTGTTCAATTTTTTGCTCTGTGCTGCCTGCTTGCTTGATTAACACAGCTTTCTTACCACGAGCTTCTTCGATTTTCTGTTCGATACTCGCCAGTTTTTGTCGCATTTCAAGCACACGTAAACGTGAAATATTGCCCGCTTTATAGCCCTTTTCTAGTATGTTCAACTCTTGCTTGGTCGCATTCAGCTCTTTCTCGTAGCTAGGCAATGACTTGTCTACACTACGAAGTTGCTCTGCAATCTGCTCGCTCTCTTTCTCAAGTACCACACGCTTTTGAAAATAGAGGGCTTTTTGTGCATTCAACTGCGCTTTTTGTTGACTAACGATCTGTGGGTAATCGACCTCGAACTCAGCAAGATTCGGTTCACGTTGCTCAAGCAGCGCATTCATACGTTCTACACTGGCTAGAAGCGTCACTTGTTGAGACTTCAATTCTTCAAGAGCGGTACGTTGAAAGGTGGCATCAAACTCAACAAGAGGCTGACCTTTCTCGACCAGCTGACCTTCTTTAACGAGAATTTGCTTTAACTTACCGCCAATCGCGCTTTGTAATACTTGCTTCTCGCCTTCTGGAATTACTGCGCCTTTGGCTTTGGCAATTTCATCAACTTGGGTGACGACTGACCAAGTGGCAAAAGCGATAACACATAAAGCAACTGACCACGTCGCCAATGCCAATGTACGAGCCGTATTTTGTGATTCAACAAGTTCACCGTAGCGCTTGCCCTTCTCGATAGGTTGTTTAGCCATTAGCGACTCCTTGCTTAGACTCTGATTGTTCTTGGGAAGCTTGAGGCTCTGAAGGCTGTTCCTGCTCCGAAGACTGTTCCGGCTCTAATGGGCCAGCATAAACAACAGCCCCCTCATTTAACACCACGACTTTATCGGCAAGCTTGATTAAATCCGGATCGTGGGAGGTGTAGATCACTGTTGCTTTTCCTTTTTTCAACTGCACAAACTCACCAAATATACGTTTAGCATTTGGGTGTGCATCAGGCACAGGGTTATCCATTAAAAACATGGGGTAATCATAAACCAGCGCTTTTGCATCAATGAGTATCTGCGCAACACTGCCAGACAACATGTCAAAAAGGCTATCCGGTTGAATACTGCTGATGGCGGTATCTAGTCCGTCTGATAATGTCTCGAACCAACGCTTTCCACCCACTATTTCAATTGCAGAGATCATTTTCTGATCTTCGACTTTATGACCGTCGTTTAGCCACTCTCGAATACTCAATGTAAGCAAATCAGGATAAGCGGCTCGAATGAAACACCAGTGACGATAGAGCTGTGGGTCGTATTGAACGAGGTTAACGCCTTCAAGCTCGACCATGCCGTTTGGGATAGGCTGCAAGCCAGACAGCACTTCAATTAATGTTGATTTACCGCTCCCAGAAGGGCCGGTAATCGCGACAATTTCACCCGCTTCAATATCAAAACTCACACCATTCAAGGCCGGGCGACTTTGTTTGGGATAGCGCAGTGTCACTTGGTCTAATTTCAAATTAGGCGCTACCACAGGTAACGGGTGATGCTGGTAACTGAATTCACGTTCAGATGGCTGAGACAAAATACGATTCACCTGCAACCTGGATTGATTAAAGCTATTAAAACGCATCGCGCTGTTTGCCAACACCTGAGCAGGCCCCGTCACTTTGGAAATCAACATCATTGATGCAATCAAACCACCGGGCGTCATCACTTGTTCGAAAATAAGTCCAATACCTAAGCCCATGACAGCCAGTGTTGAACCTACTCCGATAAAGTAATAAATCGAGGTGTATCGACTTTGCAGAACCGATTGATTAAACGTCACCGTAGAGGCAAGCAGATTGGCCTTTTGGAAACGTTGAATCCAGTGCTCTGAAAACCCAGCACTACGAATAAAAGCAAGCTTGGACGACAACTCATTAGTCATATTTTGACGATTAGTGCCTGCTACCGTCGATTGCATTGAGCGCTTACTACTCGAACGTATCGAACGCTTAGCTAATAGGTAATACAGAACCAAAGAGACGATGGGAACCAGTACTAACCAACCGCCTAAAACTCCTATCGCTAGTACAAAAATTAGAATGAATGGTAGATCAAATAGCGCATTTCCTAATGGCCCCGATAACACACCTGAAATACGCTCCGACAACATCACTTGGTTTTGTTGACTAGAAGAGGCTGTTTGCTGATTTTGAGCATAGCTATTTCGAAGCAGACGCTGCACGAGGGATTGAGATATCTCACGACTTACCCGGTTTGAAACTGAAGCAAACACTCGGCTACGCAATGTTCTTAACCAACCCATCATCACAAACAACAACGCCGCGCCAATGGCGATACCTTGCAGCTCATGCCCTGCATCACCGCCAATCACATGGTCATAAATCGACATAGTGATGAAAGGAACGGCAAGCGCAAATAAGTTAGTGATAAAACTGACTAGCAGCAATTTAGGAATAATGGGGCGAAACGCATGTAACCGTTCGCCAACCCAATCAGGAGAAGCCTTCTCTAGTGGTGGACCTTCGATAACAATGCAAAACTGTGGTATCTCGGCAATGTCTTCATTGGCACCAAAAGCGATAAACTGTTTCGATTCTATATGACCAGAGACCAGCTCATGTTCACCAAGTACCAGTAAAACCAATTTATGCTCGCCAACTTCATCTAGGTTGGCAACCAAGCGATAGGGCAATGCAAGCCTGTCGAACAGGGCAAACATATCGTCTATTGATTCAATCCCATTCTCATCGACCCATTGACGTGCGAACAACTGGATATTCGCATTCACTTCCAACTGCTTAAGGACAGAAAGGCTTTCATTTTCTAAATGATTCATCACCTCTTGTCGACCATTCGGATCTGCACGGTTGCTCGCATCTAAACGATTCATACGATAGCCTCCTGGTTGTTCTCACTGTCGACCGCAATAGCTCGACTTTCCACTGTAATGATTCGATTAGCTAATTCGCGAAGTTTAGAATGGTAGCTCACAATCAGTATCGTCCGTCCTGCCGCCACTTCTTCTTCCAGAACCTTAGCAAGGTTTCCAAGGGCATCTAAATCAAGCGAGGAATCTGGCCTTTCTAACATGATAATGGGCTTATCACTTGCCAGTTGAGTCGCGATATTGAGCACTTTCACGTTGCCCATACTCAGCAGAGACGCACTCGTATGACCAATTTGTGTCTCTAGTCCATCGGGTAATCGAGTGATTTCCTTGGTTAAACCCAAACGCTTAGCATAGTCACTGGCGCTATGTGTTCTCTCAGGATCAAACCCGCACAAGTTGTCGAGAATAGTACCTGACACTAACTGCCCTTTAACGCCACAGTAGGCGGCAGTATTGGTTACGGATGCGATTGAAACGGCAGCTCCGTTAATGAAACACTCACCCGCGGCCAAATCATCAATCCCTGCTATCGAAGACAGTAAGTGACTATTGGTATGGCGATCTTCACTTTCTAACAACACCAGTTCGCCTTTATTTAACGTCACATCCGCACTAGCGAGTTCACCATATCTTTCGACGGTGGCTTGCTTGATTTCTAAAGTTTCAAAGTCAGATAACGGGATCTCAGGTTGCTCAGAATCTGAAGATTCCGATAGTGACAAGTCACTCAATTTTTCTATTGCCTGATTGGCACTGTGTATTGAATTAAGTTTGATTCGAATCCCAACCATAGCGCTCAAAGGCGCAACCGCTCTACCCGATAAGATAGAGCATGCTGCTAATCCACCAGTGGTTAACTGACCATCTAACACCCACAAGCTACCCGTAATCACGAGTAACACTGACGTCGCTAATGCGGCAAGCTGAATACATTCTTGGGCGAAGGCATTCTGTTCCTCTTCTCTCGCTTTAGACTGAGAACGAACGTTATTGAGGGATTTAAATTGATTGAAGATTCGAGACTCAACGGCCTGACGTTTGATTCCCTGAATGGTTTGGCTCAGCAAAATCAAGAACGCTTTTCGCTCCTGCTCATCTTGAGAAGCTTCCTCACTTAGACTTTTAACGCGAATAGAAGATAACCAAACGATTCCGAGAGTAATCAGCCAAACTGCCAAAGGTATTGCCACCAGCTCACCACCGATGTAAGCCACCAAGCCCAAGAAGATCAATGCAAAAGGCAAATCAATAAAGCCTGCAATCACACCGCCGGAATACCAATCTTTAACTTTGGATACTGAGCCGAGCCCTTCTTCTACACCGCCAACACCTAAATGACGAAGATGGCCTGATGAAGCCGTTGTTACTCTTTCAACCAAGGTTTGATAGGTCGCTTTCTCGGTATTGCTGGCCGCGGCTGACAAAAGCCAAGTACGCACAAACCTGATCAATGCTTCCATGGCAACAGCCAACGCTGCACCCGCCAACAACAAAGTGGCAGTACCGTAACTTTGGTTAGGTAAAATACGATCATAAATTTGTAAAACCGTTAACGGAACGGCGAGAGAGAGAAGATTTATGAGTAAAGAAGGCAGTAGGACTTTTCCTACCACCCCTTTGTTTTTCATTGAACTTGCGGGCATACACAATCCTTATCCATGCTTATGAAATAAGATTGGTACACCATGTTGAGTATTGCAAGGTAACGGACTGATTTAACGTGTTTTTCAATATAACTATGACGCAGATCTTCCTACACAAATCTTCCGTTCTATTCGTGCTCTACAATCTGTTGTCATAATCCTCAATCGCCTGCTTTAACTTTGTAAAATCCGAATCACACAAGTGCTTTCTTAATGACTCAAACTTCTCTTCAGGCCAGTCGTATATTTTCATTGAGATTAGCTCTTCGATAACAGACTTATCAAAGCGATGTTTAACTAATTTCGCGGGAGAACCACCAACAATACTGTACGGTTCCACATCTTTGGTTACTACGCTGTTCGCAGCGACAACCGCCCCTTCTCCAATGGTCACACCCGGCATGATCATGGCACGCATCCCTAGCCAAACTCCGTCTTTGATATGAGTATCACCTTTGCCAATGTAGGCGTCGTCGATGACATCCATAAATGGATACAGCGAAAACCAATCAACTCTGTGGGTATGGTTGCCACCCATTAAAATCACAACCTCTGCGCCAATACAGACATAATCACCAATATAGAGCTCGTCGATTTCCCATCGAGGCTCCCACTGGCGGCTGACTTCGTCGCCGTGTAAATAGCGAACTACCGATTGTTCAAAGCCATTATCCCAGCAATCGCTGTAATAACTGTGTTGACCTTTTACGTGAATATTAGGGTTAGTTACGACTTCATGTAGCAACTCGAATTTGGACCAATGCTTCTTTTGCATTTTTACCTCTGAATGATCTATTTAGTTTTACTCGTTTTAATATCAAAATGTTCGACGATGCAAATTCAAGGTGCACAAACTAATGCCCTATAAACACAGGGTTCATTGGGGTGAATAGTGATTATCACGCTTAAATCATAGCAAAGTCGCTAAAACTAAAGAGACGTCAGTGGATTCGAGGTTGCTTAAGACGAGGAAGTAATTTCAAAGTTTGCTCAGTTTGTTATCGATAACTTGGTTGGATAATTTACAGGCGTAGTGTATCTGTTTAATCGCACCAATTTGACAGGTAGAAGTGATTAATAAGATTTCAAATTTCATTTCGTAGAATACGGAATGAATAAGAGCCTGCGCGATTACACAGGCTCAAACTTCGACTCGGCTATAAATTTCGGCTCACGCTTGGATCTGGGTTCAGCGACTACATGCGAGCAAGCTGTACTTTTCTGTCTTTATTCACCACGCAAAAGTTACCGCGCTTGGTACGACACTTAGAGCATCGTTCGCATTCAACAGGGCTTCTATCCCCTTCTTTCCAACGCTTAACTAGATGCGGTTCCGACAACAAAGGGCGTGAAAGTGCGAAGAACTCTATGCCCGTGTTGTTTGCGATCGCTTCAATGGCATCAAAATCCGTTAAGCCGCCTACCGTGATAACTGGGATATCGACGGCTTGGCTAATTGCGTGGCCGTATTCATGGAAATAGCCTTCAGCTTGAATGGTAAAGCCATCGTGTGACTCGCCAATCATAGTGTCGGCTTTACCGTGAATATTGCCAGAAACCACGATGCCATCAACGCCTACTTCTTCTAGCTTTTTACAAACCAAACGCGTTTCATCGAAGGTTACACCACCCTCGAAAAACTCAGAAGCAGTCAACTTAACCAAGATAGGAAAACCATCACCGACCAACTTGCGTGTTGCCGTGTAGATCTCAAGCAAGAATCTCATGCGATTTTTTAAGCTACCGCCGTATTCATCTTCACGTTGGTTGTAATAAGGGCTTAAGAACTGGTTAATCAGATAGGTATGAGCAGCATGAATTTCGACGCCATCAAAGCCTGACTTCTGTGCTCTCAATGACGCTTGAGCAAAGGCATCAACAATGTAGTCGATTTCATCTTTGGTCATTGCTTTACCCTGTGTTTGAGTCCCTTTTTCTGGAACTTCACTTGGTGCGTAGATCACTCGTTCGCCAAGGTCATGCGTGGTTTTGGTGCCACCATAAGCCAATTGCATCACGATTTTAGAGTCGTTATCGTGCACCAGTTGAGTCAGCTTCTGATACTCTGCAATGAATGAGTCATTATACATCCCCATCATGCCCGCATTCGGCTTTTCTTCTTCAACGATGTTCGCGTAACCCGTCACGATCAGGCCGACTTCACCTTGAGCCAACTCTTCATAGATAGCGTACAGTTTATCTGTCATATACCCATCTTCGGTGGCCATATTTTCCCACGTTGCACTTCTCATAAAGCGGTTTTTCAGTGTCATGGTGCCAATGCGGGTTTCTGTAAACAAAATACTCAAATCTATTCCTCATTCAATCATGCTACGCAATTACCCCATCTAGCGTGAGGCTGATTGCGCGGATACTACAGAGAATATGGCAGGCAAAACTTAATCTAGATTAAGAGAGTGGAACTCTCATATAAGAAACAGGCAACTATTGCCAACAAAAAAGGATTAGAGTAGATTCTAAGAGTAGGGTCACCCAATCGGTAAGCCTACACTCAGTTCTAGTTATTTAAGACAATGGTCAGAAAAGCTATTTAAATTCATAGGTGTAAGAAGCACCGACACTGTTATTTTCACCAAAGTCATCCTCGGCAAAAATAGTGAAGAAATTGAACGACTGAGCGTCACTCAATTTGTAGCTAGCGCCGACTCCCATCCAATAGCCTGAATAATCATCAGAGCCCATGGAACCGCCACCGAAGCCCATGATAGACCATTCATCGGTTATCGTTTTTAGGCCAAACGCCCCAATGTAGCCACCGTGTGTTGAACTCGGCATCAATACATAGTCAGAACCAACGTTATCATCATCGAACACGGCCACTTCGCCATCATTATAACTGTAACCAGCCATAGGGAAGATTTGCCAACCGAAAGGCTCAATATCAAAATAACTCAGTGGTATAAATGTACCAATACTGTAGTTGTTCTTGTAAGCATCGTTATCATACTCAGAGCGGCTAAAGTTGAAGTTCACGATACCCATCGGCAACAACCATGAACCACCTACTCGCCACTCTTCACCGTCTGCATTGACACGAGCATTGATCATTCGCGCTTCATCAAGCCCAATAGACCCAGAGAACTGCAAATCTTCGTTATAAGCAACGCCGGCTTTGGTCACGATTTTAGTCGGATCATCAGGGTGCTTCTCTTCAGCAAAAGCACCCGTTGAGCCCAGTATGACGGCAGTAACAATTAATAGACTACGTAATGTCATTAGAAGGTCGCGCTAACACCAATAAAGTGGATACGACCATCGAAAGAACCGTTAACCAATGTAACCGGTGTATCGGCTAGATTACGATTCATGTCAACTGAACCTAAATCTGCGTATTCGTAGAACACGTCGATCAAGATGTCATCCCAATAAGTTGAAGCACCTACCGAGTAGCGGTACTGTTCACCTACAGGAAGGTCAACCCACTGCATTGAAGGATCATCTTGTGGCGAGGTTTCGTAAGAGAAGCCGGCTTTTAAACGCCAATCTGAATTCAATTGATAGTCAGCACCCACCGCAAACTTCCAAACGTCATCCCAGTCACGCTTGATTGGAATTCCGCCTAAATCAGTTGCTCCGAAATCTAATACTGTCTCATCCCACGCACTCCAGCGATGGAACTGAATACTCGCCAATAGGTCAAGTTGTTTGTTCAATGCGTAGCTAGCGCTGACGTCGATGATTTCAGGTAAAGCAATATCTGTCGATAACGAATTCAAAACGTTAGCACCTAGCTTACCGTTTACATCATTGTTGAATTCATGCTCAAGTTTAGAACGGTAGCTAGCACCTAACTTGAGTTTATCTGTAGGTGTGTACATTACGCCAAGGTTATAACCGTATGCCCAGTCAGTATCTTGCTTAGCAGTAAGCATTGACGTTGTTTGTTGAAACGCAGCCCAACTTAATTGTACGCCCGCACCAATGGACCACTGGTCATTTAACTGGTAGCTCAGTGACGGGTTCACTTGCATCGCTGTAAGCGTAATATCTTGAAGTAATAGATGGCCTGCCCACTCACTGCCGTAATCAAGGCTAGAACCACCTACTGCACCTAACGCAATACCAAGGTGTAATTTGTCAGTAACTTGATGAGCGTGAAATGCCCCGAAAGAAGGCAATATTGAGTGACCTTTACCGTCTTGCTTGTCACCGTTGTCTCGATATTTCATTTCAAGATCGAACGCCATGGTGTTGATGGTCGTTTTGCTTTCCCCCATGTGAGACATGGTGGCAGGATTCGTCCACATCGCCGCCGCAGAGCGAGTGTACACACCGTCACCAGCGCCAGTAGTACCAGCGTTGGCAACAACGGCCTCTTGTAAAAACAGGCCACTTGCGAATGCATTTAAGCTAGTAAAAATTGCAGTGGCAGCTAGAGAGTAAGTAAAAGTTTTGTTCATCAGGATGCTCATTTAGCCTTAGACATTAAATTGTTCTAAGGTTATCGCAAAGCCCTATAAACAAAGGGAATATCGATTATTCCTGTACAAACGCTACTTAAACTTTCTGGCAACGTATGGGCGTGGCTTGTCTCGATGAATTTCACGTTGAGTAGCAATTGCCCTGTTCTTACCTAACCCTACCTTTATTTGATACCAAGTCTCGTAGAACACAGCCATACCAGGGCTTGACCACCAAGTCTTGTTGTAGAGCTTCTTATTAGCAGCAACAACGTCTGGCGACCGATTCGCACACTCAAGTGCCAACGCATAGGCTTCAGCGTAAGGATCTTCGGCAATTTTAGTCACCAATCCATACTCTTTCGCTGTTTCGCAGTCGATCACTTTGGCTGTCATCGCCATTTCTAGGGTGTGATCTTTACGCATCAACTCTCGAAATGCGATGGCGCCGCCCATGTCCGGAATCAGCCCCCATTTAGCTTCTAAGATAGAAAAGTTGGCGTCTGGACTAGCAATTCTAAAGTCGCCACCACTGGCTAGTTGAAGTCCACCTCCCCAGCAACGACCATGAATCGCAAAAATAACTGGGCACGGAATATCTCGCCAACCTAATGAAAAACGTTGAGCGGCGTTTGGCAATGTCGGTAGCCATTTAAAAAGAAGCTTCATCGCCCCAGATTTACTGGTTAATAGGGACTTAACATCAAGCCCCGAACAAAAATCGGTTCCCTCGCCTTTCACGATTACGGCGCGAATCTCGGTGTTCTTTTTCAACTGACTGACCATGTTGTTCACCCCTTGAAACATCGCCATATCAATAGCATTGAGCTTATCTGGTCGGTTCAACACAACCGTCGCAATTTGGTTTTCATCGATAGAACAAGTAATACGAGCGAGGTTTGGCATGGTGGCTACCTTTTTAGTGGTCAGACCTTTAGATTATACATTTTATTAACATATGCCAAACTTGCACATTAAGAAGCGAGACCTGTGTTGCTTAACATCTCCCAGTTACATAGAGAAACTCAACAAAAAAGAAGATGTTGGGGTTATCGTTATTTTGCACGATTTGAACCTAGCGCTTCGTTACGCCACGCATATTGTCGCCCTGAAAAAAGGTCAAATTGCGTTGGAAGGCAGCGCGGATAAATTGCTCGACGAACAAGCGCTATCGGCTTTGTATGAGTCCCCTATTCGACTGATCGATCATCCTGTTCCAGCCAAGACAGCTGCAAGCAAGAAGGTTGCCGTTGTTTGCGAGTAAGCCGAAGAATCAAAGTTAAGTGAATGAGTTACTTATTCTTTGGATAGCTCACCAGCATGACGAGTGAAAACGGAGTAAATGTTTCCTTAAACTTAAATCAGCACAAGCTACACTAATACCACCTCATGAAAATCAAGGGACTGCCATGAACACTCATCATCGTATTCTTTCCTGTGCTTTGGCACTCATCGTATCGAGTCCAATATTCTCTGCTTTTGCATGGCAAGTAGAGAAAATCACAGACGGCCTCGAGATTCCATGGGGTCTCGCTTATGTCGATGACAGTACTATGCTTCTCACAGAAAAATCCGGCGTCATTAAACACGTTGATTTAAAAACAGGCGACCAAAACACACTATTCAGGCTGCCAAATATCTGGGCTAAAGGCCAAGGCGGATTATTAGATATAGCATTATCTCCTTTTGAAAACGGGAGGTTCTACGTCACTTATAGTAAAGACGTCGATGGTGAAGGCGTAACGACACTGGCTTCTGCTAATTACAGCAATAATGAAGTCACCAATTGGACAGACGTGTTTGTGTCAAAGTCCAAAACAGACGCCGGACGCCACTTTGGTAGCCGTATCACCTTTGATGATAGCCACATCTATTTTTCAATCGGTGATCGTGGTGAGCGAGACAATGGCCAAGACACACTGACTCACGCAGGTTCGATATTGCGATTGAATGCCGATGGAAGTACCCCAAGTGATAACCCATTCACCGATAATAACAAGGTTCTCAATGAGATTTGGAGTTTTGGTCATCGCAACCCACAAGGTCTCTTTTACGACTTTCCAACTCAGAAGTTGTGGTCGATTGAACACGGTCCGCGCGGTGGTGATGAAATCAATCTAATCAAAGCAGGTGCCAACTATGGCTGGCCTGTAACCTCACACGGAAAAGAGTACTGGGGCCCAATCAGCGTTGGTGAATCTGAAACCAAAGAAGGCATAGAAGCGCCTAGAAAGGTCTACATTCCCTCAATCGCACCCGGCAGCTTAGTGGTTTATCAAGGAGATAAATTTCCTGAACTCAAAGGGAAACTATTAGCGGGTGCACTCAAGCTTACCCATATCAATGTGGTGACGGTCAATACACAAGGTGAGGCAATAGAAGAAGAGCGCCTACTTGAAGACTTAGGTGAACGAATCAGAGACATTGAAACCTCACCAGACGGCGACATCTTCTTTAGTACTGATAATGGCAACCTTTATCGCTTGAAAAAGTAGTCGATAAAATGTTCAAGTAAAGACATTTTCCTTACAACGAAATCTATAGATACAAGCCGTAAAAAGTGGGCTCAAGACCCAATTAGCGGCTTTTAATTTGCAAAAATGAATGCGCTAAAACAGTGCAATTACTCCAAATTTGTCATCAATATCGACCACCTTTTTCACAAAAACGACAACAAATCACCATACAACTGTAACTCCATGATATTTAAGGAATGCAAAGTTTGACTGCCCCCAAGTTTCTGCAACCTTTCACTATGGATTCGATTGACTATCCCCTGATTTAATTTAGACTTCATCTCGGCTAGAAAGAAAGTTCTTTGTATATAAACATTTCGTTGGATTACTAGTAACCCCGTTGTGTTGTACGCAATAGCAATAAACTTTTCCACGCTATCAGTGCCACAATTGGCTCAAAATAAAAATTTAATTTTAGGATATCATCATGTCTAACACAGTTACTGGTACAGTAAAATGGTTCAACGAAACTAAAGGCTTTGGCTTCATTCAACAAGAAAACGGTCCAGACGTATTCGCACACTTCTCAGCTATCACTGGCGAAGGTTTCAAGACTCTTGCTGAAGGCCAAAAAGTTGAGTTCGTAGTATCTCAAGGTCAAAAAGGCCCACAAGCTGACAGCATCAAAGTACTTTAATTTAGTATTTTAAAGCTTTCTAAAAATAGCCAGCCTCTGCTGGCTATTTTTTTACCCGCTATTCAGAGATTTAAGGTAATATTCCCCTTCACTATTTCTACCTAAGACACCCTCTCAATGGCTCTTAAACCGACAATCTATAAGTTTCACTAAAATACACCACTCCCCGCCCTACCTAGCAATAGCCACATACACCATTATTTTCAAACACTTAATAAAAATAACAACCTAGAAGAACTTCAATAAACTGCTATAATCTCTTAACCTTGGTACACCTTTTGTACCCCTCAAATCACCCTTTTGGTACACCTCAGAGGCACACGTTCATGGCATCTTATAGTATTGAAAAGCGAACTCTAGCGAGCGGTGAATCTCGCTACAAAGCCACCGTTACCGTGAAACACCGGAGCAAAATTGCTCAACGTTTCTCCAAAACTCATAAGAAGAAAACGCTCGCTACTGCCTGGGCAAAAAATGAAGTACGAAAGATAGAAGAAGGTGAAACCCAAGACCGTTCTGTACCCATTGGTCAGTTGCTAGACATGTACATTGAAAACAAAAACCTCTGGGACAATACTGGCCGTTCTAAACAAACCGTATTAAAAATGCTCCGTGATTGTGACATAGCAAAAATCTATTCCGATGAGCTAACCACTAAAGACTTGATTGAGCACTGCCAGAATAGATGCGGTACGGGAACCAAACCCTCTACCGTCTATTCAGACATCTACTATTTACGTTCAGTATTCAAACGAGCTAACCCTGTATTCAACGTTGCCGCGAACGTGAACACATTCTTAGAAGCAACGCCTATTCTGTATGAAATGAAGCTCATCGGTAAGTCGGAGAAACGAACCAGACGCCCTACTACCGATGAAATAGACCTGCTGAAAGAAGCACTAGAAGAACGCGAGCAGCGTAGAGAAAACAAAATCCCCTACTCCATGCTTCTAGACTTCAGCATTCTGAGCTGTATGAGAGTCAGCGAAGTGTGTGGTATTCGTTGGGAAGACTTAAACGAAGAACTTAGAACAGTGATCGTACGTGACCGAAAAGACCCACGTAAGAAAGAAGGCAACCATATGGTCGTTCCTCTACTCGGTGAAGCATTCGATATTGTGATGAGGCAAGAGCGTAAGGGAGAGTTGATCTTTCCTTACAACCCACGCTCAGTTGGTCGAGGCTTTGTGGAAGTGTGTCAAAAGGTTGGGATTGATAACCTACGCTACCATGATCTACGGCGCGAAGGTGCAAGCCGCTTATTCGAGAAAGGTTTTACAATTGAAGAAGTCGCTCAAGTAACTGGGCATAGGAACCTAAATACTTTGTGGCAGGTTTATACCCAGTTGTTCCCGCATAAATTGCACAACCGCAAGATATAAATTATTACCGTAGCCGCCTGTTAAGCATGAAGTTGACAATATAAGTTAAGTATTAAGAACAATATGCATGATTGCGTACAATCTACACTTTACGCGTGTTTGCTTGATGGTACTATATGCCCAGTTTTCATAAACATACGTAAGAAAATGCACTTAAAAATAAATAAAATTTCAATTCAACGACTTTTTGGCTTCTTAAATTATGACCTTCAGTTTGCCGACTCAGAGCAACTAATCATTACTGGTCCAAACGGTTACGGTAAAACGATGATTCTTAAGCTGATTCATCATGCGATATCTAATAATTATTCAGAGTTAGCTAAGATAAAATTTGGTTCTTTTGATATTTTCACTAACTTTGGTCATATCCGTTACTTGAATAGTAATACTGGTCTTCAAGTTGAGTCGTTTCTAAATGAGACGAAGAAAATAATCACACATACCGAATGCCACATATCTCAAGAAACGATCTTTGATAACACAAAAGCGCATTCTATACTTATTAACTCAATGCGTCTTAACAATGAGTCTGAATCCAACAAAATCATCACACAGCAACGTTCAGATCTAGCAACTAGCATGCAAGAGACGAAAAACAAAACACAGAAGCTAGATACACTTGTTGACGAGTTGTTTTCGTGTATCACTGGAAAACAAGCATCTACCCGTGAGCAACTTCCTGATATGCTTAAAGAGCGTATAGTTGGCTTACAAGAAAAACTAACCCCTTATGTAAAATTGGGCTTGCTATCAACTTCAAACAAATACCTCAAAATTGAACCACACGAGCTAAGTTGTTTACCTAGCTCTGCAGCAAGCTTGAATGAGAAGTTGAGTGATATCTTCTACGAGGTATCATTAAGCGAAGACTTTATTGGCCGCCTAACATTATTCTCAGAGCTGATTGCATCGAAAAAATTTGCCTTTAAAACACTATTCATTAATCCTGAAGTTGGATTTGGGTTCTTTAATCACTCGAAAGATGACATCCCTCTTGAGCTCTTATCTTCTGGTGAGAAAAATCAAGTTTCCATCTTCTTTGACCTCATATTCAATGCGGTAAATGGAACGCTGATATTAATCGATGAACCAGAGATCTCATTACATATAACATGGCAAAAAAGTCTTTTAGGCGAATTTGCAAAAATAGCTAGATTTAATAACTACTCACAACTTATTCTCGCGACACACTCTCCCGACATCATCAATGATGACTGGCATATATCCGTAGATCTATATGATAAACACGAGATTGACACAGGTACTAAGTAGTTATGACAAGCTTAATGAACGCCGCAAACTCTCGTGGTGAAAATACAAAGTTTGCCTCTCTCCTACTGCAAGTTCAGACAAGTAGTGTGGGCGATAAAGTGGTTTTTGTTGTAGAGGGTGATACTGATATAACATTATTCAATATGGTATTGAGAAACGATGAATTTTTCTACTGTACTCCTGCAAGTGGCAAAAACGAGGTAATAGCAGCAGTAACCAATTTGAAAACTCGAATCTCTAACGATGTCTATGGTGTGGTTGATGCAGATTTCGATCACCTACTTGATAATACCTATAACGATATTTTCATGACCGATAGACATGACTCTGAAATCATGATGCTTCATAACGAATTCATGACTGACTTCATTACCGAATATAGCAAGACCGACGCATTACATCTTATGAATATTGACGCTATAGGTGATGCACTATTAGACACTTTAATGGATGCTTGTCACAAAATTGGTCTAGTTAAATTTGCATGCAAAACTCTCGGATTAAATGCTATGTTTAAAGGAATGAATTATGCGTCCACTGAGTCAGTTTCGATAAATGGATTCGATGTAACAGTGAACATTGACACTTTCATAGACGGCGTTATTAGTCGAAGTCCGCGAGTCGATAACAGCAATCGTGAAGACATTATCTCTAAATATCGAGAGCTATGTGACGTTGACCACTGCAAGTATCAAACAGCGAATGGTCATGACTTTTGTCAATTGCTATCGGAAGTATTCAGTCAACATTTTTCTTCGGACCGAAATGTAAATGACAAGGCAGTTGAGAGGTATCTACGTAGTAAATACACAAGAGATCACTTCGAAAATACCTCGTTATACACACAAATGATATCTCTTGTCACGAGTGAATCAGAGGCTGGTCAAGTCGCGTAAACGCCTCATATCAGCTCTATTCATTCTACCTTTTAGTAGTCGAACTTAAATAAGTGCGACTACTACTATAAGTCGATCAAGTACTACTTATCATATACACCAGTGCTAATATCTAGTGAACAGTGCCTGTAGATAACAAATGCCATACCTCATCACCAATTTTAAAAGTACTTAGATTTTATACTTTTATTTTCTTGCTTCGCTTCATTTTGTAACTTTCCAATGCGCTTTCTAGCCAATTTGTCTGACTTAAACTCTTAGCAAACCACTCAATAAATGCTTCAGAATAACGGTGCCTTCTGTCGATCTCGTAGTGGTGATTCGAGCGTTTTGAATTCTGTATTTTGTGCTTTTGAAGCACAGCTTGGAAAGAAAAGCTCGTAATTTTCAGGGACTGTCGAAGATTAATTTCAGCAATAGCTGTCTTTTGATGGTAAGGGTGCGTAATGTCTAAGTCTTTTGTTTCTCGAATGATGATAGCGTTTTCGCCAGCATCACTAAGACACAACGACAAATCGCTATCAGACTCTTTCTTAGTCAACGCTAATTTGTAGTCAACATCAATCGAAAACTCATCTGAGTCACACTCACGAGCCATTTGAGTAAATTTACCAAGAAAAGTCTTAACCTGGCTTGCCGTCAAGTCACCATAGTTCTCTTTGATGACAGCCACTTCTGGTTCAACTCCATCAACAATTAAGCTTAACAAGCCGACACTTTGACCAGCCAAAGGACTGTTACCCATTACGCGTTTGTAACGTTTTTGATAATTCAAAACAGTAGATTGAAACAAACGCGAAAGTTGAGGTTGCAGTTCTGGGATAAGAAGGTGAATCGCTTGGTCTCGTAAGTCGATAAGCGTATCTAGATTTTTTGTGATGTTGTCATCCGACTTCATAAGCTTATTCATTGCGTCGCGAACGCTAATGCTAAAGTTACTGTCTTTAAATATTTCTTTCGCGCCTTTAGATTTTACTAGTTCAGACTTAAGCATAAGCTCCCAAGCATTAACCATCATAATAGTAAAAGCTTCAACTCTATTACCCAAAGTTGGACGATTATAGACTTCAAGGGCTAACGTAAATGCATCGTGACTTCTTTTAATTAATTGGTCTGAAAGTATTTCGTCTGACGATTTCTGTTTAGTATTTAAGCTTTGAGACATAAGACTTAAAAAACCTTCATTTGAAAGCTGACAGATACCTTGGCACTTCCACGTCGAACGTGTAATTTTCGAAAGGTACTCCCCTTTCAACTTTTCATTAAAATACTTATTTACTGAGTTAACGGTGTAACCTGTTGAATCAGCGACCTCTTTAACACCGAATACTTGACCTTTTTTATCTAGGTCACGAAGTACCTCTAATAGTTTAAGCTGTCTACTTTGTTTATCTACCACACTGATACCTCATTAAAGATAAAAACATCAATACTAAACACAATAAAGCAAACCTACAGAGTGCCTTATCAATAAATCGTCACACCAAACTCCATACTAATTGTGCTTTGGTTTTCTTGGCCTCCTCTGCCCTCCTTCAGGAGCGGATTGTGGTAGCTCATCTATTTCTTTACTCAACTCTTCAATCATTTCTGAATCAGGGTTTGTCATTGGTGTGTTTTTTTGACGAGGTCCACTAGAGCTCTTAGGTTCCAGACATGCCGGTTGATCACAATAGTAGCAATCAGCTTGTAATTCACATCCACGGTCGCACGATGTTACCGAAGTCAATAATGCGGACAGTACTTTCTCTTTACAACTTGGGTTAGGGCACTCGTACTCATTGTATCCTTCAGGACTTTTCCCTAAATATTTGAAATCTCTCATTCTTACCTTTCTTTGATTAGTTGATGTTTTTATTTAAAAACGGCTTAACTGTCATTTCTTTCACAGTTACGCGGCCACAAGTTTGCAGTTCGCGTGACTTTTCAATATAAGCGTGATCTCGCGATACTTTTAAAATGGTCACCAAAATCATGACTAGCACGCCCATCGATACAACTATTGTCATTTCTATCAATCTCCAAGAACAAAAAAGGCGACCCTGAGGTCGCCTTCGCTTTTCTAAATCACCGCCTTCATGACGGTGGTAATAACTTTCCCGATTACCGCGAAATCGTCGAGTTTCTCCTCATTCACGATAAACGAATCATATTCTTCTTTATTGTCTGAGATGACGTTATAGCCCTCGGCCATAATGTCGTACTTCAGGCGTTTTATGTAAATGTGCTTACCAATACGAACAACATAGACACCGTGTTTTACTGGGTGATCGAGTTCTCGGGTATCAACTAATACTTCATCGCCGTCACTCAAAGTGTCTTCCATTGAGTCTCCGTGGCAAATGATGATACGAGCATCTTCTTCTGTCAGGCCAAAACGTCTTAACCATAAACAAGGTAGGAATTCGGTTCTAAGTTGGTACTCGGTATCGTTTTGAGAACCAAACCCACAAGAGGCATAAACGTTGTAAACAGGTACAGCGCACATATCGCCTATTTGAGAAGTGGCTTTCACAGACTTAACATTCGAAATCTCTGTGACATTGTCATCGGTATTACGAGAAGCTCGACTAGCAACTTGCTGGCTAGTTTGGCTGCTACCAATATCAACTTGCCCTACTGACGTCGAAGTTACGCTAGGTGCTGATGCAGTTAATAGATATTCCGCTTCATCAAGATCCGTGACGTATTTCTCAATCAGTTGTTTTTTTACATCTGGGTGGAAATTAGAAATATGGTATTCAAATACTTTGCTAGAAGTAGCACTTTTTCTTGATAACCAATTGTTACGTCTGCCTTTTTGGGAGACGCCAGTCACTGATTTAGGCATTCCATCCAAACCCACTAAATCCGAACTTAGAAACCACTCTTTCACATAAACACCAATAAACACCGATAATCACTTGACATAGTCACTATCTGGGCGCACCATCCACATAAACACGAACAAACAAAATGTTTATCTATCACATTCACCAAGAACAAAGATAAACACCAATTAACTAAGAACTATATCACGTCAGTGCTGTAGTGAGAATGAGGATAACTATATGAGCATGGATATTCACTACGGGCTTCAAGCAATGTTTGGTAAGCCGATTGTCCAATTAAGCGAAGTTTCAGAATCATTTTTTGGAATGAAGTATGCGACGGCTAAAGCCAAGGTTAGCAGCCATGAATTCCCTATCCCAGCCTTTCGTCTTCATGAAGAAAGTGAAGCTAACAAAGGTACAAAAGTTCCGTTATTGATTCGAGTTAACGACCTTGCTGATTACGTTGTAAGAAAACACGAGGAAGAGCGAGCAAGGATGGAATCCATCTACGGAAAGTTTCATCGTCATTAAAACCACCTTCGAAGCTAACCACTTTTCTTATGTTTCATAGTGAGTATCAGACATGGAAGTGAACCAGACAATGTGCGTCTTTTTAGCGGATGTACAAAAACAGTACAACGAAGCATGCAGCTTGTTTCGAGCACGACACCGAAACGAGCTAACAGACATAGCAAAAGCCTGTGGCATTCGTTCAAACATGTTGCGTAACAAGCTGAATAGCTCGCAACCGCACGTACTTTCTTTACCTGAAATGATGGCAATTTCTAAAGCTACGGATGACTACGTAATTTTAGAAGTTGTACTTCGCCAGTTAGGGCTAGTGACCGCTCATATTCCTGACGGTGAAAGAGAAACGTTTATTAAACGTGCTCTAGACAACTCTGTGCTTGCTGGAGAGATCTCTCAGCTCGCGTTAGACACGGCAGGCCAAAGAGCCCTGCCTCGCTCAACTCGAAACTCAATTATCAAAACGGCACAAGCTGGTATTAACAACTTAGTGCTGCTCATTAACGACCTAGAAGATCGCACAAGCGGTGCACACCCTTTCTTATGTATGGGTGTGGACTTGTTAGCCAACGGTGCGCCTTTACCTGGTCTTACTTAATTGCGGGGTGTAATTATGGAAAAACCATTTCTAGCGATTCAAATCAACTCATTGGAAGAAGCACTCAACATCGAAAATGTTGCTGCACTCACTATCACTAAATATCAAGAGAACGAAGTGGAAGGCCAAGAGCAACTGCAGAATAACTTGATCGCAATGTGGCGCGGCATTCACAAGCAAGCGGGTGACGCTCTCGACCAGTTCAAGGTTTACCACAAGGATCCAGTATGAAAACTCTACTCAAAACCATTACTTCAGGTGAAGACAAGATTTATGTCTACGAGGCTGGATATGTCGAAGGCGTGAAAGCTGCTCAAGCTTATTTAGCAGGCCCTGACGGATGGGGAGCTTCTATGTACTTCCCTTTGTATAAGATCGAAGACTTCGCTCAAAACCAAACTCAGATTGCCAAGTTCCTTGAGCTTGCTAAAGAGAAACTCGGGATAGAGGCAGAAACATGCAATACGTACCTCACCCACAACTAATTTTTTAGGAGTAATAACATCATGAGTAATCTCGAAAATCACCTCTTTGAACAATCATTTGAACTCATAGCACAGCGCTTTAGTTCAAGTAGCACAGAACAACAGCATGAATTGCTATGCCAATTAGATGCAATAGCTAAGAAGCAAACACCTATTGAAACACATCGTTCTCAAGCTGACGTATTAGCCGATATTAAAAATGCAATGGACGGTGAACGTGCTCGTTTGTTTTTCGGACATTCGTTTCCTAGTTGGTATCGCCACGGTTCGATCGAACAAGTTTCACAGCTTCACCACTGGACGAGCTTAGATATGGGTAACCGCCACCTGTTTCTTGAAATGCTTGGTCTACGTGACCTAGGCCACTTTGATGATGAAGCGTTATATCAATTCGAACAGTTTTGTTTGTCATCTGTGGGGACGAAGTGATGCTGAGTTATATAGCGATAACTTTGAACAGCGGTGGCGGCGTGGTTCGTCACGCTGAAACCAATGAGGTAATGAACCTTCACTTAGGCGAGTTTGATACGCCAAAACTTGCTATTGAGTCAGCATGTGAGGCGTTGAACTGCGAACACGTTTTGAATGGCGTGATCATAAAGGGCAATCACACTGGCGGCCACATGATTATGGACACACAGGAGTTTAGCGAATTATGAGTTTTTACAAGCAAGCGCAAAAACAAGCAGTGGCGATAAAAATTGGTGATCGCTTCTTCTGTGGTTTTGGGAAGAAGCAGCGAGTTCAAACAGCTTGGAGCCTAGCAGGAGCAAACCTGTATTTAAGTGTTTATGACGACAAAGTAAAAGACATTCTCGCTACGTTAGAACAAAAGAAGAAGAAACCAGAAGTGATATTTGTTGAGGTGGCTGCATGAGTGATGTGACTTTTAGACCTGCAAAATCGACGGCTGACTTGCCTATCTCTTCTCCAATACATAAGCCCTGCCCTGATATGGCGGGAATGGAGAACCCAGATCCAAAGAAACGAGAGCGAGCGCGCTTTTTAGTGTCGAAGTTGCGCGAAAAACACGGCATTAAAAAGCGTGTTAAGCGCAGCTCTCAGCCAATGAATTATGTGTGTAGTGAAAACGGGTGCGCTGAACCTTGGGGCTCAGTAAGTAATGCGAACCCAGGGGATGTGAAGCAATAAGCGATGAAGATTGAAACTCTGTACCATGTGGCCGGAGCTGTCCGGCCTATTGATGAAGTTAAAACTGCTAATGCCAGCTATGAAACTGGTTTTTTAGGTTCCAAAATGCCTCACTACACAGAATACGAGCAGCAATTGCTCGATTCTGGCGTGGTTAAATCTCTTCCTATTTACGACCGTGTTTTTAATCAACAATCAAAACACGTTACAGATGTTAAGTTGGCAACTGAACATTTCAAAAGGCTAAATTCAAACTCCAAACCCGACCGCGAAGCGGCGGCCGAAAGGCCGGAGACACTAGGCTTGTCCAAGGGCGCAAAAGTCCGACACGAGAAAAAGCGCTTAAAGTTGGCTCGAATCAACAAACGTGTGAAGGTTATTGGGCAGCCCATTGGCACCAAGACAGAGCTTGATAGCCGAATGGGCCATGAAAGTTTTGATGCGTTATACGCAAGTACAGAGCGAAATAAAGCGCGAGTTTTGCCACTGAAGCATGAGAAAAGGCCCCCTTTCGAGAGGAAGCTCTCCCCTATATCTCTTCAACTGCAAAAACGAGACTGGTCTGGGCAAATGCGCGCTCAAATTGTTACCCAGACGCCTGCAGGAAATGCACCCGAGGCTAATTCGGGTACTCGTTATACGGAAAAGCTAACACCAAAGAGCGTTTCTAACATGTTCGAGAGTGGTGCGTATGTTGCCCAATGTCATGAAGGCTTTACTACATTTCTGACTTTGACTTTTACACCGGCACAACGTCACGCCATTTTTGGCGCGATGGATGAAGGTATCGATGCTGACGGCCCGTTTACTCCAGTAGAGTTTGAACGAGATACCGGTGATCTTATTCCTGGCAAAGATGGCTTGTATACGCGGCTACCAAAACAACCTTTCAAAATCATTAAACCACTCGATACCAGTATTGGGCGCGAAACTTCCCGCTTTCTCGATGGCAGCAAAAAGATGTTCCACCGAGGTTGGTACACAGAAGATGGTGACTACGTTTCTGGGCAGTTCAAAGCGAAGCTTTCACCCTTCGGCCCTGATAGAGAGAAAGCAGATTTTCATTATATGTGGGTAGCCGAAAGCCCCATGAATGACGACGGCGAACCCAACCCACACGTTCACCTGGTGTTGAAGTGGACGGTCGATAAAAAGCATTTCAAAGACTGGGCCAAACGTTTGGAATCGCTATGGGGTCATGGCATGGCTCACATCGAAAGAATTAGACAGCCCAAAGCAGCCAGTACTTATCTCATCAAAGCGGTTGGCTATGCGGCCAAAGGTAATAACGCTGACCAGGGTTTAATTAAGGGGAATCGCTACAGCATAGCGAGGGTCTCACGCGCACCAAGTTGGGAAACTCTTGCCTCGTTTGAAGCTGACAATATTACGGCTGTTATCCGTGAGTTGGGTTACAAGCTTGAGCAGTGGAAAAAGCCTTTGCTGCGAACTATCTCACGTATCAATAAGCAAAAAGCTCAAACCGTGAAAGCGTCGAGTATCGCCAAGCAACAAGGCAAGCCTGAAGACCATCTCAAAAAACTGCAGTCACGAATTATTCGTTTAGAACATGCGGCCAAGAAAACCACGCAGCAAATGAAGTCACGACAAATGCACGCTTCTAGTGGTAACCGGTTCTCGATAACTTTTGACGGCGACGAAGCCAAAGAACGGATGGATAACTTCTTGATGTGGGCAGCTGGCGCTAGAGGTTGGTCGATGACTTGTCGTGATATCGATTGTAGCGATTTAAAACAAGAAGCAGATGAAACTTATCAAGCGCAATATCACCACTTCTTAGAACGGCGAGCTTATTGGAGATCGGTTCTTGGCGAACCTTACATACCCGAAGAACCCGATGAGGATGAAGTGAGTTATTGGCAAAGTGCCAAAGCGGATTATTTAGAAGGGAGATTACAATAATGCTAATGCCATGCCCAACATGCGGATGCAAAACCCGAATTGTTACTTCACAAGAAATGTCGAACGAGACACGGAAAGCCTACTGGCAGTGCCTCAATTTTAACTGTGGTGTTCGCTTTCATACGCTTACTTCTGTAGAGGGGATTATAGACTCTGTTGGAGTGCCGCCAGATCCTAAGCTACAACCAGAGTTGTGCAAAGGTGATGCGAACCAGATGGATATTTTTGAATCGGAACAACCAAGCGCCTAAAGCAGAAGTCTAGACTACGGATATTTTGAATAAATGAACCTTATTCCTAAAAAACGCCTTGATGCTTTGCTTGAAGTGATCTCAAAAAGAGATATGCCAGAACAAACTCGTAAAGCCGTGAAGCTGGTGTTCGAGTCTGGCTATTCTTATGAGCTGGCTTCACTAAGAACTGGCGTATCAAGCAAGCGCGTTTCATTGGCCGTGCGCAAGCTGAACCAAATGGATGACATACTACTAAAATCCTATAGAGCACAGTAAATATGTTTATTGGCTTGTAAATACTATATTTCATATGTGAGTATTGATGCTTAATATTTTAAATCGCGAGATAGCAAATGTATTGGTGGGTTAATCACAAGCAGACACATAAGGAAGAGATTGGTGGGGGTTATATATGGTCCCCTAAAAAGAATACTAATGGAGCCAAAAACAACAGCTATGACAATATGCCTAAAACCTCAGTCGGAGACATTGTTTTTTCGTTTGCTAATGCTGAAATCAAGGCTGTAGGAACAGTTGTAGAGCCATGTCTATCATCAGGGAAACCTGATGAATTTGGTAGCAAAGGTGACTATTGGGATCATGAGGGATGGCTAGTAAAAATCAAATGGGACATGCTTGAAAGACCCTTTAGAGCTAAAGAATATATATCCCAAATAGCCCCTTTACTTCCTGAAAAATATTCACCAATACAACAAAACGGGAATGGGAATCAGAGTTGCTATTTGGCGAGTATTACCCCCGAACTTGCTAATGTGCTTTTGGATATTTCGGGCTATACGAAACAAGAAGATTATTTGGGCTTTGATGAAGATATTGAAGACCAAGAGAATCGAATTGCAGAACAGCTTGGAAACGAAAATACAATAAGCGAAACTGAAAAAGAACAGCTAGTTAAAGCGCGTCGAGGTCAGGGAAAATTTCGACAGAACTTAGAGCTAATTGAATCTAGCTGCCGTGTCACCGGCCTATCAGACAAGCGCTTTTTAATCGCAAGTCACTCTAAACCGTGGCGCGTATCTACAAACCTGGAGAAGCTGGACGGGAACAATGGTCTATTATTATCGCCCCATATCGATAAGCTGTTCGATAAAGGCTGGATCAGTTTTACTGATGAAGGCGACCTTCTTGTTTCTGAAGAATACGTGAAGGCAATTCTATCGTCTTGGGGAGTCGCTTATCCGTTAAATGTAGGTAAATTCAACGCAAACCAAAAAATCTATCTTACATATCATAGGGAACATATTTTTAAGCTATAGCTCAAAAATATAAAGCCCCCTCAATTTAAACAAAACGAACGATCACGATCTCGGACGATCTCTAAATCCCCCATCTAAAACAGCCCTCGATGTAGATACATCGGGGGCTGTGTTCCAATACAACTACCGAAATGAAATGCGGTTCTAAGATCGCATAATTGCAGTGCGGAATTTTAGTGTGGAGGGGAGGGTGAGTCCGAACAGGGCCTGAGCGCCCTACTCCATCACTCATTTTATTCTCACTGCCTAATTCTGATTTTCTTCTGTAGTTGGTGGCTTTTTGATGTGGGAACGACAGTACGAGCACGCTAGATGGAATGGGCTTAAGCTCAACATCCTATCGACCGCCTTTGATGGTGGTAAGCGCTTGCAAGTCAGCGAACTCCCCTACTCTGACCTACCACACATCAAAGTCATGGGAACAAAAGCCCGCACCTACACAATTGAAGCGGTGTTCGTTGGCTCCAGCTCTCTGGCCGATGCCAATTCCCTCATTGAAAACCTAGAAGCAAAACCAACGGGTGAGCTAGAACATCCTTGGTTGGGTGAGCTGCCGCTTGTCTTTGAAGATGTATCGCAAAGCATCAGTACAAAAAAAGGCTTGGTCACGCTGGGTCTGAAGTTTGCTCGCGCTGGCTCTTCCCCTTCAATCACTGCACCGACTTCCGTTCGTACAAAAACGCAGGCCAACATAGTCGAGAGCTTGTCGAAACGTTCTTTCGTAAAAGAAGTAAACGGCTTGGATGTATCAGACATTCACAGAGTTCAGAGTGATGTCACCAGCGCATTGAACGTGTTGGTCGACATCACCAACCGTTTGAACCTTGAAGATGAAAACCTTCAAGACATTAATTACGCCATCAATAAAGCATTCTCGGCAGTGAGTAGCCTCAGCACCAACCCTACTGAGTTCGCTGATCTGTTTTCTACGTCAATGGATGCGGTAGCCGATGGTGTTCAAGCTGAGCCGAGCTCAAGCAATGAAGCGGTAGACAACTCACGCAGTGCTCAAGCTTTACTGCTAGGTGAAGTAAAACCGGACACACCAACTCAGCACCACAATGTGCAAATGGTGACGGGCGCAGTGAAGATGAACAAAGACATCACACACCTAGAGAAAGGCGACCGCTTTGATATTACGCAATCGGCTAAGCAGCCTGAAACCATCAAGAATGATCTATCTACTTTGATTGTCGGTATCGATGAGCGCATCAAAGACACCACCAAAGTGTCGACGCTTGAAAGCATTGAACTGTTCGACGCAGTCACGACATTAAAAAGCAATGTAAAAGTTCAGCAAGATAAGGTAGTCAGCGGTACCGCGCCTCATAGAACGGTGCAATCACCACGCTTTCAATCCGCGCTGACGATTGCGCACGATGAGTTCACTCAAGAAAAAGTCATCACCAAAATGAATGCACTGCAGCACCCGCTCTTCATTCGTGGTGACATTGCCGTGAGGGATGTGTCATGAACACGCTAACGATGCACATTGATGGCAAGCCGCGTACTTTCTATCAAGCGAATCTCAACTACTCCATTGAACAGCTGGCTCACACGTTCAGTTGCTCAATTGAGCCTATGGGTATTGAAAGCCCGTTATCGGTCGAGTTCTTCCTTAACGACAAGTCGATTCTGATTGGTCAGATTGATGGTGTGGATTCCAATACCGATTCAAGCGCTCACGCTGTTTCCATTTCTGGCCGCTCGAAGAGTGCCAACATGATTGATTCACGCATCACGATGGATGCACTTTATAACTTGAACGTGGAAGAGCTACTTCGCCATGTCGCCAAGCCATTTGGTTTGAAAGTGAAAAGCCTGGTGAAGAGTATGCCGGTCATCCCTGAGTTTCAGATAAATGCAGAATCACCGGTAGAGAACGTGGCGCAGCTCATTCGAGAGCAAGGCTTTATGTTGGTTGAGCGCAATGGCGTGTTGATCATTGAAAACACCGCGCATACAACTATCAGCAACATCGGCCTAGAAACGGGCAACAACATCGACAGCCTGAACATCAAGCGCACCTTCAATCAGCAATTTCACACCATTGATGTGCAAGGCCAGTGGGATGACGCAAGCGCACAGGTCGTCAATCCAAACGTCGATAGCTCACGCACCATGGTGATCACCTGTGACCAATTACAAAACCGAGAAGCTTGCCTGTCTCGTGCTAAATACGAGCGCAACCTCGCCATTGCTCAAAGCCTGACAGCATCAAGCACAATTGCCGACATCTTCCCTGAGTTGGCCATTGATGGGTTAAATCGAGTGATTCGAGTGGCAGACCAAGAGCAAAGCTTCAGTGAGATGTTGGTGATCAAGTCGCTTGGCCTATCAGTGTCTGAAAGCTCTACAGAAACATCGGTTGAACTGTTTAGGCCGTTTAAGGAGCAAAGCTATGTCTAGTGCTCTGCAGCAACAACAGCGATTAATGGCCAGAATTAAAAACGTGATTGGCACCGGTACTGTCACAGGGGCAACCACAGGTCGATTACAAATCAAAACCGCGACAGGCCGAACCAACGACAAGATAAAACGCGTGCACAACTACGGGTTTATGAGCCGTCCATTACCAGGGTCGAAAACTTACAACCTGTTCATTGGTGGAACCACATCTCGCGGCATCACCGTGAACGTAGAAGACGAACGTCACCAAATAGAGCTGCAGCCTGGTGAAGTCGCGATACTTGATGACAAAGGCAACCTTGTTCATTTCACGCAGCAAGGCATCAAGATAAACGCCTGCGCAAGGTTAGAAGTGATATCAGCGCAAGAAACCACTGTGAACGCAACGGCTGTGAACGTTACTGCACCTAAGTCCAAGTTTTCTGGTGATGTAGAAATCGGCGGTAATCTGAAAGTCACAAAGAACGTTGATGTCACCGGTTCTGTGGGTGGCTCATCCGGTACGTTCGGCGGTGTCAAAGTTGAAAAGCATGACCACGACTACACAGACGACGGGACAACAAGAATAACCAAGGGGCCAAATAAAGGATGAGCCATTTCAACTTAACCGCCCTGACAGCACCACTCAGCTCTAAAGAGGGATTAACCCACGCTGTTCTGCAGAGTGTTTATAACTATGCCGAATCGACTCAAAACGATCGCACCCGTATGGCAAGCAATGAGCGCGGCGGCACTTGGAGCTATGAGTTGGTAAACGTGGTCGGCTCTCGTGATTGGACGCTCAAGCGAGCAAAGCTAACAGACGAAACGTTAAGCCTCGCTAAACGGTTTTGTGAAGAGTCGCTCGCTTGGCTCATTACCGACGGCCACGCCAAAGCAGTTGAAGTCTCAGTATGGCGAGAGAAGCCAAACCAAATGGGTCGCAATGTGATGATCACCCTAACCGATGGCTCTCAGTTTGATGTTCCACTTTCAAAGGTTAACCAATGAGTACACAACGAAGCCTAGATAGTCTGATTGCTCGCGCAGAAGCTAATCTGGTATCTGAAACAGGGCAAAACAACCCCGCGACCAAAGCGATAGCCGCTGCCATTGCTGGTGTCAGCTATGGGCAATATGGTTATCAAGATTTGCTGTTCAGGCAACTGCATCCAGAGACTTGCTCTGAAGAGTGGTTATACCTACACGCCAATCGCCATAAAGCTCCTAGATTACTGCCCACGTTCGCAACGGGCCGAGTGCAGTTCACTGAGCTTGGCGGAACGGTAGTGATCAAAAAAGGTACCCGTTTAACGCATGCCAATCACGAATACGAAACCACCAAAGAACAGTATAGCAACGTCCCCATTGACGTCATTGCGCTTGAATCTGGCGTGGATAGTAATCTCCCCGAAGGTGCAGTGCTTACGTTAAGCGAAGGACTAAGCGGTATTGACCCAAACCATGTGCTTTCACTTAGCATTGGAGGAGGCGCCAATATTGAAGAGCTAGAGCACTGGCGAGCGCGTGTCATCGTTGCCTTTGAAAAGAACGAGCTGATTGGCAAAGCGGCGGATTATGAAGTGTGGGCCGTATCGGCTCACTCGGATGTGGATTTTGCTTGGGCGCTTGATAACACCCCACAACGAGGCATGGTTGAAGTGTATATCGGTGCGCGAGAAAACAACCCAAAGTTGAGCGCTGAAGTGGTCAAGTTAGTCCAAAACACGTTTGAACAAAATCGACTGGCAGGTTGTCACCCTATCGCGCATTTGCCAAAGCAAGTGCCACTCAACATCGAGATACAAGGCATTCAAGACCAAGCCATACGTAATGATGTAGTCACTGCACTTGAAAATCTTGTGAAAGGAAAAATGGGCAAAATTAACCCGATAACCCAAAAGCCAGAATCCATCACCAACACTGAAATTGTATTAACCATTTCAACCGTGACCAACAACTTCATTGTTCGTACACCTGTTGGTGAGGTCGCCATTGATAAAAACCAGATACATGTACTAGGAGGCGTGACGTGGACACCTCCGATTTAATTATTGAATACAGTGCCGGAGATTTTGGAGGCGCCTATCGAGGACTATTACCCAAAGGCGAATATTGGCAAGACACCGAGAACCTAGAGCTTGCCAACACCATCCAAGGCATTGCCAAAGACTTCAAGCAAACCCATGACGAGCTTGAACTGTCCCTATTAACTGAGTTTGAAGAGCAGCAATTTGGTTGGAAGATTTCAGACTATCAACGGCTCTTGATTACGATGGGCTCTAAAGGAGTGGTTTTTGATGAAGTAGCTAATCCAAACCTCATCAAGATAAACCTGTACAGCTACAACAACGACGCAGCCTTTAAAGCGCTAGAAGAAAAACGACTGCCGCACACCGAGTTTCATTGGATTTATCCGTTTGATGCAAAGACACAATTTGAACTGGCTACGGCCTTAACCATGAAGCCAGAGTTTAGCTCTCAGCTTGAATTAAAAGCTGAAGCCCCCTTTCTGTGCTGCACCGCCATCACATGGCAACTTGAAATAGGAGACACCGTATGAGCACGCTGCAAGCTATTCCGACTCAACACGGGATAGACATTTTAAATAGTGAGCTGAAAAATACTGTAACCAAGTATCGGCTCATTGGTGCGCTAACCCATGACGCACCAAATGAAACACTGTATTCATTCTATGAAAACACCATTGAAACCAGTTATTACGATGATAATGGCGTTTTAACATTTATTTTGAATCTGCCTATTGAGCAGCACTTTGATGAGTACCTACATCAAATCCATGTACTTGATAGCAGTAATCAAGCGGTGATCGAATGCTCGACACCTAAAGTCGCCCTACCGAAAGGCATCGGCGGTATGGTCACACTCAAAGCGGCAGTTTCGGGTGAAGCTGGGCACGTTATTTTTAAGCACAGCGAGTTTGTGACTGAAACTGAATTGAATGAGCTACACCTAGCGCCGATTAAAGCGGCACTAGCAAACATGGTGGGAATGATAGGAGAGTTTCATCATCCCGGAGAAAAGCCTGCTTGGATTGACCTAAAAGGCGGCGAGTTATCGAGAACTACCGATAAACTGCTTTGGGATTATGCAGTGGCTTCTGGAATGGTAATGCCGCAGGAAACAAAAAATGCAGACCCAATAATTCATGCTATCAAGTTTGGTGATGGTGATGGTGCTACGACCTTTACGGTGCCTAATCACCATTTAGGACATTTCGTGCGAGGCAATCCTAGTGGTGTCAATCATGGTGAAACGCAAAGTGACGCCATTAGGAATATTTCGGGCGTCATTGATAAAATATCAGAAACATTTGGTAACGAAGGTCAGGTTTCAGGCTGTTTCTCTAAAAATACAGGGGTTACAAGCATTAGGACTCCTGTTACTACCGATGCATCTGAGGCGGGGAGCTTAACATTTGATGCGTCATTAATGGTGCCTACTGCCACCGAAAATCGCCCTTACACAGCAAACTTATCAATCAAAATTCACCGAGGTTGGATGTAATGAAAACAGCGTATCACTACGATTACAAAACCTTCATTTATCAGGGTGAGAGTCAAATCCATAAAGTGGCTGGGTATGTTGAGTATATCTTGCCTCAGTTTTCTACATGGGTAACGAAACCAGTTTTTGACGAAGTAACAGAACAAGCCCAGTTTGATATAACAAATCAGAAGTGGCTTGTTGAGTTAAAGCTTGTTGAAGTAGTGACTTACCATAAGCTAAACCACGAATCGAAAGTGTTTGCCGATGCTTCTTTAGTATCAGACGAATACACGCTAGAAAAGCCAGCCACACAATGGGACGAGTGGATTAACGACGTTTGGGTAACCAACAAGAGCAATCAATACATCACTGAATATAACCAAGTCGATAACGTTCGCCGTGGTCAATACGCTCAAATGTGCGATCCTTTGATTGCTGAAGCCAACATCAAACGCCTACAAGGGTTTGAAGATGATGCTCAAGCAATAGAGGCCCAAGCCTTAGCTGCGAGAGCGAAAATCCAAACAGAAAACCCGTGGCCGACACCACCTGCCAACTAATCCCAACCTTATTAAAACCCAGCCATCGAGTTGGGTTTTCTCTTCCTGCTCTCTGAACTTCTATATCTCGACACTAGAAATGCCATCAGTCCCCTTTAAAACTCAACGAGATACACTGCTTATGGGGGAACTAATCATCTAGCTATAAGAGAGAAACCAATGAATGAATCAGAGGCAAAGGCACTCGTCGTATCACTACTCGATGTCACTGGCCTAAAGAAAATCTTAGCCTCCGTTAGTGCAACCCTAATCAGTTTTGGCGTGAATGACGCACTCCAAATTTTGTCTGTTGCGGTCGGTATTGGCGCAGGCATTATGGCTATTCGTCACTACGCTATTGCAACCAAACTCAGCCAAGCGAAGCTGGACAAGTTGAACTCAAAAAAAGAGGGTTCAGCATGAGCATAAAAACCAAAGCAGTACAGACTGTGGTGTGCTCTGTTGCCTCCGTTCTTGCCATTGTTTTTACCATTGATTCAGAGCTTACTACCAGTGAGCAAGGCCTCAGCCATGTCGCGAATGAAGAAGGTTGCAGGCTCAAACCCTACCAATGCAGTGCCGATGTGTGGACTGCGGCGCTTGGGCATACAAGCGGCGTCACACCCGAGATGGTCTTCACCGAGCAACAAGCGGCTGAGTATTTTGTTGAAGATATCTCAGCTGCCGAACAAGTGGTAAACAAACAGATCAACCAAACCGCTAGCCAGGGCGAATACGACATGATGGTGAGCTTTGTCTTTAACCTTGGCGCCGGTAATTTCACGCGCTCTACCTTACTGAAGAAGTTTAACCAAGGTGATCATCAAGGCGCTTGTAACGAGTACCCAAGATGGGTGTTTGTGAATGGTAAAGACTGCCGACTCAAGCAAAGCAACTGTGCCGGTATTCCTAAACGCCGAACCAAAGAACAACAAGTTTGTTTGAATGGGTGGTGATCATGCTAAACCAATATCTAACTTTGTTTAAAGCCATCGCCTTTGCTGCCGCTCTTAGCGGTGTCGCTTATTGTTCGTATGACTACGGCGTAACCACCACTGAGGTCAAAGTCTTAAAAGCGCAAAATGCCCTATGGGACAAAGTAGAGCAAAAACAAAACGAGGCTTTTCAGCTCGCCGTAAAGCTCGCGAACCAAAAGCCAGATATTCGAATTGAGTTTCGAGAGATAGAAAAAGAGGTGATCAAGTATGCTCAAAAGAACAGTGATAAGCAGTGCGTTGTTAACGATCCTGACTGGATGCACATCCGCGCCCAATCAGTGCGAGCGCATAATCGAGCAATCGGTATTCAGCAACCCTCCACCGTCCCTGATGGTGCCGCCAAAACCGCTACAGGTTACGAGCGAGACGCCGAAGTCTTAGCGGAAGATGTAGCGAACCTGCAAACCTGTGCTGAAAATGCTCAGAAGCTCTTATCGCTACAAACTTGGATAAAAGCGCAGCTTCAACACGAGCTGCAGTAAAGATAAACCTATCAGTACTCGATACTAAGCCGCATCCAAACGTTTATATTCTTTAGGGGTGATGACCGGTTGCCCCACAACATCATTCAACTCTTGCATCATATCAATCAGTGGCAGCAACTCGTTCTTGTGGAACAGCCAATCCACTTTGTTTAAATCGAGTGACGTAATACTCTCGCGTCGAATGCTCATCAACTCGATTGGCACACGGTGAACCGAAAGCACCTCGTTCATGGTTTGGTTCTTCACTTCTTTGTATGAGTCTTTGGCTTCCACCTGACCAATTGGCTTGAGCTCTGGGGCTTTGGTGTCTTTACCTTTTGCATTCACAAACAAGTTTTTAAATGCCATGCCTTCTTGAGCCTGCAACTGTTTCTTGATGGCCTTTTCTTGCTTCTCTGTCATGGTTGGCTCGTTCATATACAGTAAGTAACCTGCATGGTTACCGTTACGGTAGTACTGACGACGAAATAAGGTGGCATCATCGTTCAGCCAGATAGACGTCAAAGAGCTAATGTGACTCGGCAAACCATACAGCTCTTGAGCAACGTCATAATCACCTAAATAGAACACTTGGTTAGGTTTGTAATTAATACGTCCTTCATCATCGTAAGCTCTAGGCTTATACGTCCAACCCAAGTCTTCACGCCTACGCATGTAAAGTGTCGGTAAGTGCTTGAGCTTAACGACTTCGCCTAAACCTCTGTAATCACGAATCACCTGAAGGTGAGCACCGCCAAAAGTGAGGTAGTCTTGAATAAAGCGCTTTGCATCTTGGCGTGAGAGTAATCCACTCAGCGCAATCGCATGCATTAACGTATTGCGCTTAAACTCAATCGCACTCGAATGCATCGGGTTCGTGCGCAGTGCCTTTGCTAAGGTATCGAGTGCAACCGGCGGTTCGTATAAACCATCAACCAACGCCACTTCTAAATAGCTGAGAATGTCGCTGTTCATCACGCTCACGGGGTTAGAAAATTCAATCTCTATCACTTGGCCTCTCCAATAATTAGGCTAGAAGAACTCGACACTGGTGTTGGTGTCATTGTTTATATCAATCGGCTCCCAACGCATCACATGCATCGAAGCCCAGGCTAAATCCGCATGAGAGCCAATTTTGCTGCGGTTAGAAACAAAGGTAATTTGGTTACTCACCTTAGTGGTCTGCTGGCGAATCATTAAGAACGAGTGAACGAGATCATCCCATTCCGCTTCAAACTGTAAGCGGCCACTGTTAATGATTTCTCTCGACTTATAGGCCATCAGTCGTTTCACTTCGGGTGAGTAATCCAGCTCGACCAGAGCTGGGTAAAACTTACGAACCAGCTCAGCGGTAGCCGAGCCTACACCACTGGTATCCATGGCCATGTACACCACATTGTATTTCTCAGTAATGCCGCGAATGGTGTCAGCCTGTTGCTCATAACTGGAGCCTTTAAGGCGAACCCTTTCGATGAATCGGAAAATTCCACCTTTGCGCTTTGGCTTCAACGCCACCACTAAGCCTGCATCATCCGAGCTTTCACCCGTACCGCCACCTCTTGGGTCATAACCGACCAAAACTTCTGCGTTACCTACTGGCCTTGCTTTCTCGTGGTCGACATCTTTCCAAAGTGAACTGTCTGCCTTACAGGCCAGTAGCGCCTTAAGTGAGAAGAATGAAGCGCTATCGTCCAAAAACTTACAACGCAATAGATTGTCGAAAATCTCTTTAACCGGATATTTACGCTTGAGCTTATCCATGTTGAAGAAGGTCGCGCCCTTCTTAATGGCATCATCCACTGTGATCATTTGACGGAAGATGAAATCAACACCCAAAGCACCGGCTTTTAGCGCCTTGTGGCTTATATCAATGCCGTGCTCTTTCTTGCCTTGCCATTTTGGGTAGGCTTCATGGGCCATGGTGGAAGGTGTTGAAATGTAAGTGGTGCGGAACTGCGATTGCATCGACATACCGCCCGCGTAATTATCTAAATCCGCAAAGCCTGGGATCCAGAACACCTCATCCCAATACATGTGGCCGTTAAAACCTTGAGAGGTCGCTACGTTAGTGGACATAAAACCAAGGTTCGCGCCGTTGCTAAGCTCGATGTCGTCCTTACCTTTTAGGTCAACTTCGCCAAGCTCTAGTGCAAACTTACGAATGTAGTTCTTGAAGATATACGACTGCTTTTTCGACGCAGAGATAAACACCTGGTTGTCGCCAGTCAACACCGCATCTTCAAACGCTTCAAAAGCAAAATAGAACGTAAGACCAATCTGGCGCGACTTAAGATAAAAGCGCACTTCATTGATCTCATCGTTTTGCTTGTGGCCGTGAATGTCCTTTTGGTATTCGAAGAAGGTTTTCTCTCGATACTCATCCAGCATCTCTTTGGTGATGTGGGATACATCGTTCTTCGTCTTATTTGGCTTACGACCCCGCTTTTGCTCGCCATCGTTTCGGCCAGCTGGTCGGTTGCGCCTTTGCTCTGCTTCATCACGTTTGAATTGCTGTTCGAGCAACATCTTGAGCTCACGCTCTTGGCTCTCAAGCTTTTGGTCAACCCACATCAAGTAAGCAATGCGCTGTCTCATCATTAATTCGACGGGCGCGTCATCCCTCAGCGTTTTCCAATCAAACTGAGTTATCCATTTTTGAACCGTGCGAGTGGCTACGCTCACCGCTTCTGCAATTTCAGCCGGCTTACGTTGGCGTAAAAACAGTCCCAAAGCTTTCGTTTGGTCGGCGGTATAGAGCGGTTCGCTAACAACATTATTTCCCATGTTTGCATAGTGCTACAGCGCTTGTGATTACTCAGCTTGAACGATTTCTATATCAAGCGTTTAGAACTAGGACAAATACAAAAAGGCGGAGGCATTGGGTAAATTGGAATCATCGAATTTAGGAGAGTTTAGGCATGTTCCAATCAGAGCTAGTTTGCATTTTACAGGCAGGAGCAACCATTGATGGTCGAGTCATTGAGCAAAAAATCATTGATGAGATTGCAGAAACTTACAACCCAGAAGTTTATACAGCTCGAATCAATGCAGACCATTACCCGTGGAGCAGCAAGTATGGCTCAGTCCTATCGGTCGAAAAGAAAGAAGACAAGCTATTCGCAGTACTGAAACCAAATTCCATGCTTTTGCGTATGGCTGAACAAGGCCAGCTTTTACATACCTCATGTGAGTTCTATGAAAAGTTTGCAGATACAGGGAAAGCTTACTTGACCGGATTGGCTCTGACTGATGAGCCTGCATCATTAGGTACGACGCAGATTCAACTGTCTGCCAACAGCAAAGATAAAGCGTGCGTCCCAACGAACTTTCAAATCACTCCAGAACAACTATCGAAAAGCACCGAGGAAGAAGCCTCGATGTTTAATACATTTAAACGCTGGCTTAAGGGCGAAGGTGAACTTGAGCAGCTCTCACAACAACAGGAAGAAGATGAGATGAGTAAAGAACTTGAAGAGCTACTCAAGCAAAGCATTGAGCAAGGTAAAGAGAATCAGCAACAACTCAGCCAGTTGAATGAGCAAGTTGAAAAGTTAAACACCCATGGTATGCCGCCGGAGCAACCCGCTGAACCTGAAGAAAGTACACAGGTCACCGAGCTAAAAGACCAGGTAGAGACTCTGTCTTCACAGGTAGAAAACCTAACTGGCCAAATTGAAAAGTTCAGCAAATTGACCGATGAAGAGCAGCGTAAGTTAGCAGGCGAAGGTGATGACGAAGAGCGTTACTTATAGGTTTCGACAACTCCTCAACCCATAACGAATTGAATTAGGTAAGAACATGCAAAAGCAGACCAAAACAAAACTCAGCGCCTACGTGAAAGCCGTGGCAGCGCAAAACGATGTGGATGATGCAACCGAGAAGTTTAACGTGAGCCCGAATGGTACTCAGCGCATTATCGCGGCTATCCGTGAAAGCAACTGGTTCCTAAGCAAAATCAACATCATCTCAGTGAAAAACCAAAAAGGTGAATCCATTGGTCTTGGCGCTACGGGCATGATTGCCAGTCGTACCGATACGTCAGGCTCGGGCAAACGTACACCAAAAGATCATTCGAGCATGGGTGCGATGCCTTACATGTGTGAGCAAACGAACTTTGATACCGCTCTTCGTTACGCAAAACTGGACGCGTGGGCGCACCATAAGAACTTCAACGCCTTGATTAGTAAAGCAACCCGAGAGCAGATTGACGCCAATAAAATCACGATTGGTTGGTATGGCGTAAGTGTCGCTAAAAATACCGATGCTAGTGCAAACCCGAACGGTGAAGACGTGAATAAAGGTTGGTTCCAAGCCATGCGTGACCATAACGCAGAGCGCTTAATTACCACGGGGCAAAAAGCAGATGGTGAAATTCGTATCGGTGAAGGTGGTGACTTCATCAACCTAGACTTAGCCGTGCTTGAAACGAAAAACCTACTGCATGACGCCTGTGAAAATGATTCAAACCTTGTGGCCATCATCGGCTCTGACTTGCTTGCTTATGACAAAGCCAAGTTCTACGAAGCGCACGGTAATACGCCAAGCGAAAAAGGCAAAATTCAAGAGCTGCAAGTCATCGGTACCTATGGCGGTCTGCCTGCAGTGAAAGTACCAGGTTTCCCATCGACGGGCATCATGGTGACCAGTTACGACAACTTATCCATCTACATTCAAGAAGGTTCAGTTCGCCGCTCTGCAGGTAAGAAGAACGATGAAAAAGACCAAATTGAAAACTTTGAGTCGATGAACATGGCTTACGTGCTCGAAGAAGTTGGTAAGGCCGCAGCCATTGAATTCAAAAACGTGAAGCTATGGATTAACGAGGCTTGGCATTAAGCCAGCCATTACAAACTAACACCCCCTCAATGCAGGCTCTATTGCTGTTTCAGGTGCGCTTTGGCGCCAACTGTTATTCGCGATTGTCGGCCTGCATTCCCTAACACTGTAAGGATGCATCATGGAATTTGTCGGTGATAAAAACGAGCGCTATGAATCTGAGTTGCCAGCCTCGGACAAATATCCAGCCCTGAAAATTTCAGAGTTTCAGTCTCTGTTCCATTTCCAAAGCAATGAAACAGAGGCAGGCATTTTGCACCACGCTACGGTGTCACGCATCAAAGTGCATTCTGAACTTAAAGACACCTTAGTGCCTTTTGCTAGTTTGGCGGAGTTATCTCAAGAACGCTTTGGTGATGATGACTCGGCCAAAACACTTTACAAGCAGGCCGTATTCGCACTGACCGCCGCTCAACTGATTAGTGTGCAAATGAGTGGTGACGCCACCGCTGAAGCAGCAGACCGACAAGAAGCGCTCACCAGCAAGAAAGAAGAGTGCGAAGTGCAGTCCCGCCAAGCCATAGACATGTTGATCCACGCAGAAGAAACCTACTGCTTTGAGAGGGTGTAATGAAAGCGCTGCAAAGTTTAACTGACCTATTCAAAAGCCATGTGACAGATGCGGCCAAAATGGATGTGTGGGCGGAGGATGGCGCCTTATTTTGTGGTCAGGGTGCCGATGTCGATGGGTTTGAAATTGAGTATACCGCCATCGTTTTCTTGCAAAGTGCCAAGTTAGAGCCACAAGTGTTGTTTATGCATTTAGTCAGCTGGCTCAACAAGTACGACCCAGAGCGAGCGGAAAAAGGCTTACCCATGCCGACGTTTGCGCTGGAGCCTCTCGATAAAGGTGCGTTTGATCTCAAGCTAAAAATTGATATTCGTGAAGAGTTCGACCTTCAAGAAAACGAACAAGGCAATTGGAAGCAAGGTGATACCCGTTATGAATGTGTCAGTGGTTTTGAAGCGCGAGCCAATGAAGACCAACTTGGTGAATTGGTCTACTTTGTCGGCCACTTAGATGATTTGCCATGAGTGAATTAATACTCGCGACGCCTGAGCAATTGACTCAGGCTGTGGAAAGTTTAGTGCTGACGGCCAGTGATAAGTTTGAGCTGAATAAACGCATGGCCAACCGCGCAAGGCAGTTCTTTCGTCAGCAAATTCGCGCTCAGCGAGATATAGACAACAACCCGTACCAAAGCCGAACACGGCGAAAAACAACCCAACTATGGGATGGCACTCAAGCGCAGAACACCGTGAACAATAAAAACATGTTGCTGGGTTTTGGTAAGGCGTTAAGAACTCACGTGACAGAAGAGAGCTTTGAGGTTGGCCTAAAAGGCGTCGCAGGTCGCATTGGCCAAGAGCACAATCAAGGCGCTCAAGTGTCATTCACGACTCGTGTTAATGGTCAATACAACAGTAAAACAGGTCAATGGACAGGTGGCGTGAAAACCAAGAGCAATTACCAAATGCCCAAACGAACCTTCATTGGTTGGACGCCTGCTCTAGAGCGAGAGTTACTCGCCATGGCAGCGGAACACTTTGCACTAGAGGATGCAGCGTAATGGATAAACAAGAAATCGAGAAAACGGCGCTACCCACTTTCAAGATTAAGCCAGCGAAAACAAGTTTGATCGTGAAAGACCCAACAACCCGAGAGCCACTGAAAGCGACAGGTGAAAATAAACCTCGTAACGCTTACTGGCTACGTCGACTCGCTGAAAAAAGTATCGTGGTCATCGATAAAACAGCCAAGCCCACAGCCAAGAAGGAAACTAAATAATGAGTATTGGTTTTGCTGAAGTACCAAGCACCGCTCGCGTTCCCGGTGTCTACATTGAAATTGATAATAGCCTGGCAAACAGCGCAGAAGACCTGCAAGTTATCTTGGCGATCGGTAATGCGGTCAGTGATGCCACAGTCGCACCAAACAAAGTCACGCTTTGTATGGATGAGACGATTGCTGCAGCTTCGTTTGGTGCCAATAGCGACATAGTGGAAATGATCACCTATTTCCGTAAGCAAGATAAGACCATGCCTATCTTTGCGGTCAGTGTTGAAGATAGTGATACCGCAAGCGCCTTAGCCGCGTTGGGTGATGTTCAATATCACCACATCATGTGCTCATTGAATGACAGCACCACCATTCGTGAGTTAGGGACTTTTCTTGAAGAGCGATATGGCGCATTAGAGCAAGTACCAGGCATCGCGTATCTACCCAAGAAAGGCACACACGCAGAGATCATCACCTTTGCACCAACAAGCAACTGCGCGTTAATCAACTTCCTACCCATCAATAACTTGGGTGACTCTGCAGAAGCGCCATTGTCTGACGCGGCAGCGATTGGCGCATGGGTTGGTCAAATCGCCCCGTCATTGGCCATCGACCCTTGTCGACCCCTGCAAACGCTCAAGTTGAACGGTGTTTACTCACTGGCGGAGCAAGAATGGGACTGGGCTGAACGTAACCTCTTTTTGTATGAAGGGTTGAGTACGTACACGGTGAACTCGGCGAAGGAAGTGTTAGTCGAGCGCGCCGTTACCGCTTACACAGAAAACGCAGCTGGCGTAACGGACAACAGTTACCTTGATGTCATGACACCGGCAACCGCCATGTATTTTCGTCAGAAACAGCGTTCATTGATCTTAAGTGTCTACCCTCGCCACAAAGTAGCGAAAGACGGTACCAAGTTTGCCAAAGGTCAGCCGATTGTGACGCCGACCATGTTCAAAGCCAAGCTGTTGACCTTGTATCGAGATTTGGAATACCAAGGCATCGTGCAAGATTTCGATGGCTACAAAAAGTCGCTCATTGTCGAGCTCGATGAAACCAACAAGCAGCGCGTCAACTACCAAGATTCACCGCAGTTCGTGAACGGTTTGATTATCGTTGCAGGCAAAATTCAATTTAGGAAGTAAGTCATGGGAACAAAAATTACTAGCCGTGCTGTCCTTAACGCCGGTTCATTGGGACGCCTTCCCATCAAAGAAGGTGCGGAATATGGCCTCGGCAACATGAAGCGCGAAACCATAATGGGTGACGATGGCCCTTTGGGTTTCTCTGAACAATTCTCGGATGCGCCTTTCATCAAATGCACCATCATTCACGCTCAAGACACCGATGAGAAAGCCATTGCTGATTTTGTGGGTGAAGACATCACCTTAGAAACGAACACGAACCGCGCTTACACCTTGAAAGGCGCGTGGACAGTCGACCCGCTTACCGTTGCGGTAAAAGATGGCCAGCTTGAAGTGCTTTTTAACGGCGACGAGCTCATCCCACAGTAAGGAGAAAGACCATGTTATCCATACTGATGAAACGAGAGGCTCAGAAGGCAAAGCCAGAACCGGTTGAAGCCTTTGAAGCTATCGACAGTGTTGACGCTATGAACGAGTCAACAGTAAGCCAAGCCGTTCGCACCGCTTTTGCTGATAAGCCCTGGGAAGAAACGCAACTCGTGTTTAAGCAAGACCAAAGCTACTTGCGCACCTTGTCTGGCTCGAAAGAGAAAGATCCGTACAAACAAGCGCTCATTAACAAGTACCGACCATTGGTTGAAAAGCTACTGGATACCCACCAAGGCGACTACGGTAACCTCGATGTGATGTGGTGCTTTTATATGTGGCACTTTGACCTTGGCCAGTTTGAAGAGATCCACGATGACTTTCGAGCGGCCATCGATGGCGGATTAGAAACACCGGCTAACTTTAAAGTGAACGGTCAAACAGGCTTTTGTGATTACGTCTTTAAGTACACGCACAAAGCGCACACTGAAAAGAAAGCGTACAAGCGTGAATACCTGTTCAAAGCCGTGAGTGATTTACTGGCTGGCGAACTCGCGACTAACGCCCCACTCAAAGTGAAAATGTTCCGCCTTGTCGGTGACTGGCACTTTGAAGCAGGCGACAAAGAAAAGGCGCACAACCTGTTTGAGCTAGTGATGAAGCTAGACCCACAAAAAGGCGGCGTGAAGAAGAAACTTGAAGTATTACAAAAGGAGCTTGGCTATGACCAACCCCATTAAAGACGAGTCACAAGTCAAGGTCGCGGAGTTGGCCTCGCCTATTGAAAAAGATGGTAAATCGCTTACGCATATTGATATCAGCAAGCCACACTCTGGGCATTTGCGCGGATTAAGCTTGATAGATGTATGCGGCATGAAGTTTGACGCGGGCCAAACCCTATTACCTCGCATCTCTTGCTTGAACGAGCGTGACATTATCAATATGCCTCCAGAGAACTGGGCGCCTTTGCTCACGACGCTTGCCTCTTTTTTCGTCGCGACGGAATAGTAATAGATCGAGTTGAAGACTATTACGCAGATATCGCCCTTGTGTTTCATTGGCCCCCAAGCGAAATAGACAAACTCAGCTACGACGATCTATTACTGTTTCGAGAGCTGGCCAGACAAAGGCACGAACAAACACCACAAGAGAGCGAATGAGCTCTCTTTTTTGTATCAACAAAAGGCTATCCAGAATGAAAATGAAACTGTCTGTTCTCATGGATATGAAAGATAAAACTTCAGCTGTTCTCAAAGGGATGAGTGGCGAGAGTGACTATTACGCCAAGTCCATCAAAAAGGTACAGAGAACACAGGCTGATGACTCTGCAGCAATGGGGATGATTGATTCTTTAAAAACGTCACGAAAAGCAATGGACAAGAACGCCATTGCTGTTGCTGCAGTCAGCGAAAAGCTTGAGGAGTTAAAAGTAAAAGCAGCAGGCGTTGAATCCCCAAGCGCTGCGCTCACGGAGAAAATCACAAAGCAGCAAGCTAAGCTGAGCAAACTGAACACTGAGCAAGAGGGTTACAAATCCCATTTAGAGAAGCTCGATACCCAGTTAAAAAAGACAGGAGTAAATACAGGGAATCTCGATGATGAGTACGACCGACTGAATCGAAGTTATAAGAAACACGGTAAGGAAATTGGCAGGCTCAGTAAGCGTTATACCACCTTACAAAGAGTCATGATCCCGATTCAAAAGCTGAGCCGTTCCATCAAATTTCCCAAGGTCGGCGCTGCAGCGGCAGGAAAAGGAGCCGCGCTGTTAAGTGGTTTGAGCTTTGCTGGGTTAGTAACACAAGTGAATGGCGCGGCAGGTGAAATGGATAACCTAGCAAAGACATCGGCAACCCTAACCCTACCCATTCAAGAACTCCAAGCCATGCAGTCCCAAGCTGAACATGCGGGGGTAAGCTCTGATGCCCTGTCTAACTCTATGCTTCGCTTTACCAAGCGGCTTGGCGTGCTGCAAAAAACGGGGGCTGGTGCGTTAGGCTCTTACCTCAAGAAGAGTGAGAACGCGCTGCATAAAGATTTACAAGGCGCGAAAGACACTAAGCAGGCTTATGAAATGCTCCTTGAAGAGTTTTCTCAGCTTGAAACGCCGCAAGAGCAAATGGCCTTTGCGGACGCGGCCTTTGGACAAGACGGTCGTAAAATGCTGATCATGTTACGTGAAGGCACTGAAGGGTTAACGACAGCAAGAAAAGAACTTAATGCATTGGGTGGCGGTGTGACTGCAGAAGATGCGGCGAAAGCGGAAGCCTACAACGATGCTTTGCAAAAAATCGAAGAAAGCGTTCGCTCTATGAAGTTTGCAGCACTTGCCCCCATCATGGAAAAAGCGACTAAAGCATTCACCCAGTTTTCTGAGAAGTTTAAGAACGCAGCTTGGCGAACCGACTTCATCGAAAAGCTTATCCAAACCGTAGATGGTCTTTATCAAGGTTTTGAACTGCTAGGTAAAGGGCTTATTTGGTTAGCGCAAAACTTTAAAGGGATTCTGGCGACGGTCGCCATTTTGAAAGTGGCTCTGATTGCTTTAAATGCGGCGGTTCTGGCAAACCCTATCGGGCTTATGGTGGCCGCTGTTGCTGCTGCAGTAATCGCGATTACTTATTTAATCGATAAGTTCATTGGCTTAGACAAAGTCATTAAATGGATTGGTGACGGCATTGGCTGGTTATGGGGTAAATTCAAAGCGCTGATCAACAAACTGCCAGATGCGCTCATCCCCGATGGGTGGAAAATTCAAACTGATGAAGCTGGTCAAGAAGTCGATAACTTAGCCGCTAAACTCAACCGTATTGAAGATAAAAGCGCAACACTTGGCATTACGACCAATGAAACCCAAAACAAAACTGAGCGAACCCAAACCGAGCAGGGATACCACGCTTATCAAGCTGGAGGGGTTCAGCCTATTAAGCAAAGCACAGCTTATAGTCCTCTAGGTAACCAAACCGTGAAAAGTAAATCTGAAGTGTCACTCACCATCAAATCGGATAAGCCGGTTGCAATTGAGAAAGCGCAAAGTGAAAAAGGCACAGATTTGAACTTAGATGTGGGGAATATGGCAACAAGCTTTTAGCTTCCATGTTTGAGATTACATAAAAAATCTCTTACTGGTCAGATTAAGTAGCATCTGTTCATAACCGTTTGCCTTACTCAAAGTTATCCACTTTTCGAATGCAGTTCGCTGTAAATCCCCGAGTTGTATCACGGAGGCAAATTCGACATAGCTATCAACACTCACACGACCCTGCTTTAGTTGCAAGCCTATGCGATAGTTCCATATTTTCAAATATATCCAAACTTTCTAGTTAATAGCAGTTGTTAAGTAACTACTTGAAAATTTTTATTCCGCCACCATATATAATGTGTAATCAATTGCATTAAAAGGAGATGATTATGTCTAATGGTTCATTATACAAAGTTGGTGAAATCGTAAAGTTAAAATCTGGTGGTCCAGATATGACAATTAAACAAGTTTACACTGCTGATAAAGATTATCGTTGCCAGTGGTTTGCTGGCAAAAAACTTGATAATGGTATTTTTCCGCATGATTCATTAATCAAAGTTGTACAAGAGTGAATAGCTTATGAATGTTCAGCAAGCTGCTGATTGGATGCAGCTAGAGCTAGAAGGTCAAGGGTGTCTGTACCAAGATGATGCTGTCGATTTTCTTGTTAAATCTAATGCTGAGGGCTTATTGCGGGAAAATGCAGATGGAAATCTTGTTCTTAGTCGACAGATACTGTCTGCTTTCAAAAAGTTAAATGCCGATACAGTGGTTTGGGTAAAGCCAGATAAATACTGGCGATTCCGTACCGCTGAAGATGAAGACGGTCGTGACGCAAGAGGCTGAATTTTAGTAGGGAACTGTTTAAAAAACTCCCAATGCTTGGCCGTATTAGACCAACGTTGGGTTTCTTTACTCTGGTTCAATAGCTCATATTTTTATAACTCTTTCTATGATGCTAGCGGAGTTAAAGCATTGTAATATAGCGTACCAACGAGGCAACTTTAATTAGGACAACCGACTGTGCCGACTTTAGATGATTTATCTTTCCTGTTTACCGACAGTTTTACTTCATTAACAATTTTAATACCGGTAATTGGAGCCTTAGCAACGATCTTTGATTGGCTCAAAAACCACACTAAGGTAGTTCGACTTTCTGACCCTACGCACTTAGCATTGATAGCAAACCTCATTGGTGTAGTGTGCATTTTTAACAATTTATATTTGCTTGCGTACTTAGCCTATCTAATTAATTTTGGAACCATACTTTTTCGCATTTCGAAGCAACGCACAACTTATAATGGACATTCAGATCTTGTTAGGTTTCAAAACAACCTAGCTTCATGCCTTAATCCTACACTGATGCTTTTTGTCACTATGAACTTACATGGGTTACATGCAAGTTCTCAACAATTCATGACATTCTACAATCAAAATGATCTTATCTATTCCAGTATCAATAATCTTTACTTAGGTCAAAAAGACATTGTCGACCGTATGAGTGAAAATGTGGATACTATATCTAGTTTGGTTAAATCTATTGAGCAACTAACTACTCAAGATGAACAACAGGTAAATTTAATAGGAAACATGGTTAAAATTGAACAAAGCTTAGTTGATAACGTGGATTCAATTAGAGCTAATCAAGCTGAATTACTTTCTATTCAGATGAATCAAGTGGCAACAATGGAACGACTTAGTTCTTCTGGGGCGAATTTAAAATCGGGACAAAATTAGGAAAAACATGCAAGATATTTGGTTGGTGGTTTTAAAATGGAATTGGAATGGGATCGTTCAAGCCGTCTCAGGGTTAATTACCGCGACTATAGCTTACTTGGCACTCTCATCTTGGAAAATTCAACAGAAATCGGCGAAAGTAAACGCTTTGTTCGATGAATTGATTGCGGAAGTCAATGAATATATCCGTCATATTGCAGTCCCTACACAGTTTGTAAAGTTGAGTCATATCCGGTTTGAATCACATAAAGACTATATTTATCTAGATAAGTCACTTCCTCATCCAGAAGTTGTTTATGTAATAAATGAATTTGGAGATGACTTGTCAAAACAGATAATTGCAGCGCTTGAACCTAGTGGTCAAAATGCTAGTCGTATAAAGTCTTTATTGGTTCGTCTTCAGCTTCATCAACCACTCGGTTTTGAAGATTGCATAAACGCATGCAATTTCATTATTTGGCAACATAGTAGAATGCAGGCATTTGCTATAACTTTGAGTAGTTCTCACATGAACTGGGATAATTCAATGGTGATTAAAAGTGTTGAAGATTCGCTGGCTATAACGGCGGAGGATATAGAAGAACATATCAACCAGAACTACGATAATTTATTAAAATACATATCAAAAACCTACAAAATCATCTATCACAATCCAAACAAAGCGTTTCAAAACCCATTATGAAAAAGAAAGCCGAAACTAAATAAGTCCGGCTTCTTTCCCTTGATATGACCCAAAAGGAGGACTGGTTAATCCAACAAGGCGTTTCTCGCTCCAGTCGAAGCTACTTTATCAACAATACTTATGTCCCGTTAGTCGTTCATGATTAAACTTTTAGCGCACCCCATAATGGCCATACTTTTCTAATCTTATTTTTTGATGTTTGCTATTGCTCTAGCTAACCCGAGTAGATACGTAGAATTTTTAATTTCCAATTCGGATTGAATGCCCAAGAGCGCTATTCCTGCAAATATTTGTTGTGGCCTCACCACTTGTCCTGGCGGTAGTTCCATAGTGTCGTATAACATTTTGAACTATTCCCAATCTTCACTAATGCTCAGTTCTTGTCATTTGCAATCTAACTCTCGAAAAATGTAATTCTTACTCATTTCGCGATACTTCAATGATAAAACCTCTAAATACAAGAGGCTGCACTGATCCAAGGAGATATGCACAATTGAACACAAGCAGACAAAGTGCGCACTGTACTAAGGCTCGATCTTTGTTAAGTCACTCGCCTCCTGGAGTAGATGCGCTTGCAGATTTTTCAATGCCCATTTAAGAATGAAACTGAATTAATAAGAGGAGCTAGAATGGTCGTTAACCCACCAGAATTAGAACCGTTTTTCCATTTCGTTCGTGTGTCTATTGTCAGAGCACTAGGAGGCGATGAAGAAGCATACTGTTCGAACGAAACACTAGAGCAATATATAAACGCAACCAATAGCAAAATCACTCCGTTACTCTACGACTTCTTCGTAAAATTCGATTACTTGTACGCGCTGCAGCAAGCAAACACGCCACTAAGTACCGAAGAGTCAGAAGTACTACTTTCAGCCCAAGACTTGATTGACGAAATTCACCTTACTGTCATGTGATCCCCTTCTTGTTAGGTCGCCATAAGCGCTTAAAATAATTGGGGTGTACCGAAAGCCTCATCTTGCTAGCTAACTGCTCTACTTCGTTTATACTAGGCACAACTTACCTATAGGCTGTGATTTCAAAAAACTCATTGGTACACCTATAGTACACCTCATCCGATTGGAACCCTTACATCACATGGCTCTCAAACCCACAATCTACAAGTTTCGTATCTCTTTAACTGATATGAATCGCGACTATTACGACTCTTTTAATCTAACGGTTGCACAACACCCTTCTGAAACAGAACAGCGAATGATGGCTAGAATCATGGCTTTCTGTATCAATGCCTCTCCTGAACTTGAGTTCACTAAAGGGTTGTCTAGCATTGAAGAACCCGATTTATGGCAGAAATCGTTAGATGATCAAATCCTAGAATGGGTTGATGTCGGCGAACCCGATCCAGAGCGTGTTAAGAAAGCAACTCGCCTATCTAAATCAGTGCGTGTATTCAGCTTCAACACTAAATCAAACGTGTGGTGGGAGCAGAACAAAGGTAAATTCGGTTACCTGAAAGCTCAGATCGTTCGTCTAGACAACGATGGTATTGAGCAGCTTGCAGCGATGACACAACGCACGATGGATCTTTCAGTGATGCTGACTGGCAACTCTGCTTTCGTTAACAGCGATACTCAATCGGCTGAAGTAACGTGGGAAGAGCTACAGAGTAATGACTGAGCTTCCAACTAGTGATCAGCAGAAACTTGAAGCAAATCAGCAAGTAAAAACCAAGCTGCACTCTTGTTTGAAAGAGTCTGGTTTAGACTCAGTAGCCGCGATTGCGACAGGTTTCGAGAAAGAGCTAACGACTTTTATCGACGAAAACCACGCTCTGTTTAAACACGCTTGTGAGAATAAGCCGGACAACTCTGCACGTCAGACGTTGCTTGGTCTGTTAACCAAGGTACATATCGATGCAAGCTATCGCTTTGAAAGCAATAAAGAAGCGAATGAGGCGATGCAAAATGTATTCGATAACACAGTAGGCACAGAGCACAGCGACAAGTTTCAAAACTCTAACGCTCAACAGTTAAAATTAGTGACTCATTTGTGGTTGTTCATTCAAGGACGGCTAGGAATGGATTACAGCCTAGCCAATGATCATGCTGCTGTAGCCGCTACACTGCTGTCTCGCTTATCGAGAAGCACTGACGATGAGATTCGCGTAGAGTTCATGGCGAGCTTTTATGATGGCTTGAACATCTACCAAGCAGAGAACAAACCGTCAGGTATTGTTCACCACTTAAAGCGTTTGTTTAACCTTTCTTAAGCATTCCACCAGCTGAAACCAAATTTGCGCTTTACACCGTGTAGAGCGCATCTATTTCCAACCACCGCTTGCACTATCACCTCTGAGCATAAAAGCAGATTCCCTACTCGCTCATTCTTGACTCTAGGGAATGACGACATTCTCAGTCATTGCAATTAACTTTACTACAAGTACAAAAAAGCCCCGCGAGTGCGAGGCTTAAAATCTTGGTTGTCGATTTTCTGAGGCTAAATCGAGCTTATCAAATAACGAAACGTATTAACGCAGGCCGTGCAAGAATTCGTGGCGCGTTGCTGGGTTTGATCTAAAAATACCGCCCAGTGCTGTTGTTGTCGTTTCGCTGGTTGCGTCCATTACACCACGTGATTTCACGCAGTAGTGAACCGCATCCATGGTTACAGCAACGTCATCGGTTTCTAATAGCGTTTGCAATGCAACAAGGATCTGCTGTGTCATACGCTCTTGAACTTGCGGGCGCTGAGCAAAGAATCGAACAATACGGTTAATCTTTGAAAGGCCGATGATTTTCCCACGAGGGATATAGGCTACCGCTGTCTTACCATCAATCGTCACTAAGTGGTGTTCACAAGTACTGGTCACGGTAATGTCTTTTACACGTACCATCTCACGAACACCCATCTTATTTTCGATTACGGTAATTTTAGGGAAATTGGCGTAATCCAAACCAGAGAAAATTTCATCCACGTACATTTTAGCAATACGTTGCGGTGTTTCTTCCAAACTATCGTCCGTAAGATCAAGTTCAAGGAGAGTTAGAATCTCACGCATATGGTGTTCGATTCGTTCCTTTTTCTCTTCTCGGCTAACCTGGTTAGGACTCATTGGTGTCTCTAATCCGCGGCTTGCTAGCGCATCTTTAACCAACTTCGCTGATTCGCTAAGACCTGACATTGAACTTCCTCTTTTATTACCCCTTTTGGATGGCAGACAAGGATACTCGGAATTTTGAATAATTACACCCATATTTTAAGGGAGGTCATTATTTACGGACCTTAAACTATGCTAAAGTGACTGCAATTTCGTTGGCGAACTTTTTAGTCTCAAAACCGATTCTGATGCCAACCATCAAATAAAATAATAACGATCAAAGGAATTCAATTATGGGCTGTTGCGACGCTCCGGGCTTGATGCCAATTGAAGAAGCACTAGATAAGCTACTATCACCAATTAAACCTATTCAAACGACCTTATCGCTGCCATTGGCAGATGCATTAGGTTACGTACTTGCTGAAGATATCCTCTCCCCTATTTTCGTACCTCCTTTTGATAACTCAGCAATGGACGGTTACGCGCTACGTTTAGCGGACCTAGAAAACGGTAAAGTACTGCCCTTAGCAGGCAAATCTTTTGCAGGTCAGCCATTTGAAGGCGAATGGCCAAGCAACACCTGTATTCGCATTATGACAGGAGCTAAAATCCCAGAAGGGTGCGATGCAGTCATCATGCAAGAAAATACTCGCGAAACCGATGCGGGCATCGAAATTCAGCAAGACGACATCAGACTGAACAACAATATTCGCCCTACCGGTGATGACATCAAACAAGGTGACATCGTTCTTAGCCGCGGTGAACGTTTAACGCCTCGCGACATTCCAATGATCGCTTCACTTGGTGTGAGCCATGTGACTGTTGCACACAAACCTAAAGTCGCTTTCTTCTCTACTGGCGATGAGCTAAAACCGCTAGGTCAGCCTCTTGAAGATGGTCAGATCTACGACAGCAACCGCTACGGTATCAAACCACTGATTGAAGCGTTTGGTTGCGAAGCGATTGACCTAGGCATCATCCCTGATTGCCCTACGACGCTTAAAGAAACCTTCGAGAAAGCTCAAGAATTGGCAGACGTTGTCGTGACTTCCGGTGGCGTAAGTGTTGGCGAAGCCGATTACACCAAAGACATCCTTGAAGAACTTGGTCAAATCGGCTTTTGGAAACTAGCTATCAAACCGGGTAAGCCGTTCGCATTTGGTGAACTAGACAACGCTTGGTTCTGTGGCCTACCGGGTAACCCAGTATCAGCGATGATGACGATGTATGTTTTGGTTCAGCCTATGCTTGCTAAACTTGCAGGTCACACTGCATGGACAGCGCCAGAATCGATCCCTGCTATTACTAAATCTGCATTTAAAAAAGGCCCAGGCCGTACTGACTATCAACGTGGTATCTACTCGATTGAAAACGGTCAATTTGTAGTAGAAACAACAGGTAACCAAAGCTCTGGCGCTTTCCGTTCAATGAGCCTAGCAAACTGCTTTGTGGTACTTGAGCGTGAGCGTGGCCGTGTTGAAGTGGGCGAAACAGTTCAGATTCAATTGTTTAACTCGACGCTTTACTAACAAGGCTTACTGATGGAAATACTGTCTGACGCAGAGATGCTTCGTTACAATCGCCAGATCATTCTTAAGCAGTTTGATTTTGAAGGCCAAGAAGCGCTGAAACAGAGCTCAATCTTAGTGTTGGGTGCAGGAGGCCTTGGTTGTGCCTCTGCTCAATACCTCGCGACTGCGGGCATTGGTAAGCTGACACTGATCGACGACGATATTGTCGAGCTTTCAAACCTGCAGCGACAAGTGCTTCACACCGATGCTGATATTGGTAAAAAGAAAGTCGTTTCAGCCGCCGAATCATTACAGGTGTTAAACCCACACCTAAAAGTTGAGACTGTCGATCACAGGCTCGATGACGAAACGCTTGCGAACCTAATCGAAGCGCATTCGTTAGTGCTTGATGCCAGCGACAATGTTGAAACACGTAATCAACTTAACCGCTTATGCTACGCATCTAAAACGCCATTGGTTTCTGGTGCTGCGATTCGTATGGAAGGTCAGATTAGCGTATTCACTTATCAAGATGAAAATGCACCGTGTTACCAATGCTTAAGCGCTCTGTTCGGCAATGCGGCACTAAGTTGTGTCGAAGCCGGTGTGATGGCGCCAGTAGTTGGTATGGTGGGCGCGGCTCAGGCTTTGGAAGCGATTAAAGTTATTGCTAAGTTTGGACAACCAAAGCAAGGCAAACTTTTGATTCTCGATGCCATGTCTCACAGTTGGCGTGAGATGAATTTAATGAAGATGCCGAATTGTTCGGTGTGTGGTTAAGCTAATCACGAGTAAGATAGCTACTTTATAACTCCTCAAGCCCTGACCAATGTCGGGGCTTTTTATATTTGAACTTGAGTCCAAACATTCCTGATTTCAAATTGAAACATTTCATGAGGAATCAGTTTCATTTGAATTCTCATTTTGAGAAAACAGATTTCCGCTGAAGAGTTAAGAATGAAAACTATCTAAAATCAATAACTTAAAATTGGCACGTAACTTGTAAAAGTATCTATACCTTCCATGACAAGGATGTAGATATGAGAATCACAACGTTAAGTTTGCTATTAAGTGCGCCATTGGTCGCCAACGCAGCGCCATTCGATACCTGCCCTAGTAAGGCATACCTATTTCAGTCGAAACCCGTTGAGGTTTGGGGCGTTAACCTAGTTACCGGCTCAACCACCCTGTTAGAAGACGATACAGGCATGAATGCCAACATCAATGGTGTCGGTTTTGACTTTCAAGACAGATATATTTATGGCTATGACACCACCAACAAACGCTTAGTGCGTCTTGGCCAAGACTTCCAAGCAGAGGTCATCAACACCAGCGGCTTACCAACCGATCACACCTTTTATGTAGGCGATGTCTACGACCATGTTTACTACCTATACCGCACAGGTAAGGGGCTGTTCACCGTTGACCTTTCGCCTTTAGATGCCGATCCAAATGCGACTGTTACCGTTAACAAAATTGTAGGCAGCCCAGCAACCGTAAAATTGACTGATTTCGCCTTTCACCCAAGCGATGGCTCTCTATATGGTATTGATAATAACTCGGGCGGCCTGTACCAATTCAACCCAACCACAGGAGCCGAAACCTACATCGGCGATACCGGTGAGTTAGGTACGTTCGGTGCTGGCTATTTTGATGTCAATGGCTACTACTACGTATCTCGAAACCAAGACGGTAAGATCTACCGAATCAACCTATCTCCCGACAACGCTGCCAATATCGCAGCAGGTATTGTTCCAGCCGATGAATTTGTACCGAATGGCCCAATTTCTGGTCAAAATGATGGTGCTCGTTGTGCTAATGCACCTGTTGTGGATGAAGACTCAAACATCGACTTCGGTGATGCTCCAGACAGCTACCTAACGTTACTGGCGAGTAATGGTCCTCGACATGAGCTTGATGGCATCACTTGGTTGGGTACAACACCACCAGATGCAGACTTGGATGGTTATGTCACTCCACAATCAGATGAAACTATTGGAGTGGACGATGAGTGGGCTAACGGTGGTATCGGTTTTGTTACTGCGCTTGAAGCCGGGCTTGATTCAAAAGTGGTAATTGAAGCTTCAACAACCGGTTACCTTTCGGCTTGGATCGACTGGAACCAAGACGGTAGCTTCGATGGTGCCAACGAACAAGTATTTACAGATTACCTGTTAGATGCTGGTGAAAATGAGTTATTCCTAAATGTCGATATCAACGCACTGACTGGTACCACATGGGCTCGATTCAGATTCAGTCAACAAACCAACTTAAGCTACTTCGGCGGTTCAACCTCCGGTGAGGTAGTGGATATTCAAGTCGACGTATTGAATGATGGTGCGACAGCTCGCTACTTCCCTAGTGCTTCTGGCTACGCAACACTCGCCTACGAAGATAACTGGCCGTACAAAGCCGATTACGATATGAATGACGCAGTCCTATTCTATCGCATAACGGAAATCCTTAAAGATGGCAAAGTAGTTAAATCCACCATCGACGGTCGCCTAGCTGCTGTTGGCGCTACCTATAGAAACGGTTTTGCTGTTCGACTTCCGAACCTAGACCCAAGTTTAGTGAGTAGTGGTAACTCTTACATGAAACACAACGGGGTATTCACAGACCTAGATCTTGAAGAAGGACGCAGCGAGGCAATATTTGTCATTGCAAACGACTTAACTGAGAAAATCACTACCGCTTGTAACTTCTACCGTACCAGCAATGGATGTAAAGAAGACGAGCAGTTCTCCTTCCAAGTTGGTATTACCTTAGCGGGTGATGGTGTTAGCACAGCAAGTTGGACTGATATGCCTTACGACCCATTCATCTTTGCAACACCTGGACATTATCACGGTGAAAACCTACCTCTACATCCAGGACGCAGCTGGGAGGTTCATTTGCCAGACCAAGCGCCAACCGAGGCCTTTGATACCATAAACCTCTTTGAGGCAGGATTAGGCGTCGATGATAGCAACCCAGCAACAGGAAAATATTTTAAAACGACAGAGAATCATCCATGGGCACTGATAATAACTTCAGACGATGAATGGGAATGGCCGCAAGAATACGTGGATATCGTAACTGCTTACCCAGAGTTTAAGCAGTGGGCAGAGTCAAGCGGTAAAAATAACCAGACTTGGTACGCATCACCAGCAGACAACCAATGTTACGAGCCATAAGGAGAGACGTCATGAGTATCAAAGATAAACATAATCGCGAACATCATAACGTTGAGTTGAGAAGCAACCTCTCTAAGGAAAATAATATGTCTGCACAAAGCTCTTGGAACATGAAGAAAACAATGACCGTAGTTTTAGCTACAGCCCCACTCCTACTAGCAGGTTGTGGTGGGGGCGGAGGTGGCGGGGGCGGCAGCACGGCTTCTCCTTCACCGTCTTCACCGGCGACGCTAGCAACACCAGCAACGCCATCACCGTCTCCAGTAGCCAGTGCAGCAGCGGTACCCACTTACACTATGAGTGATTTAGTTGTACCCGACGGTTTTGATTACAGCTCTATAGAGCAGTTTGATATCGACATCGACATCAGTAGTATTTCAATAGACCGTTCATTTGTTACCGTGTATAGCCGTTTTAGTGCTCGTGACGACTCGACATTGAAACCAGACTACTCAAGCAAAGTGATTGCAGGATCATTAAACAATGGTGTGTTTGCCTCTAATTTCACGAGCCCAGTCAGCCACGATTCACTTCTCGTAGAGATTTGGTTTTACGATGGTCAGCCACCTCTACAAAAAGTAGTATCGAGCAGCAATTCTCAGATTGTGTGGTAATGAAAGTTTAGATTCGAATATCTACAGACAAAAGTGAGCAGCAATGCTCACTTTTTTGATCGCTCCAAACCAATAAAAGTGAAAATTATCTAATTAGAGTTCATTCACTTTACTTCGAATCTAACTTATATTTTCAAGATAACCTTCAAAGACTTACTCTCATGAAACAGTTAAAAATAGGTCTATTTATCTTAATGTGCGGTGTCGGCGTATTAGTTGCCCTTACCCATTTTCCGCTGACGTCACAGACGGGGCAACGTATTGAAGCCAAAGTGATTTCGAATACACTCACTCAGTCATTAGATGGACACAGGCGTTATCTTACTGTTCAAACTCAAGACAACAGTGTATTCCGCGTATCTATTGCACCGACCACGGACTGCCCTATTGATTCTGTAGTCTCGCTTGATACATTAAGTAACCAAATCACCGGACAAAGCAGCTATCAGTTCATCCACTGTAGAGCTGCACCTTAGCCGCCGATATAACAACAGCTATAACTACAACAAGAATGGATACAATAAGAATGAATCAGCCACTCATTTCTCCAGAACAACTTCAACAACGTTTGTTAGAGCAAGACAACATCATCATCTTAGACGCCAGTATCGAATTTCAAATTCCAAGTGAGTCTGAAAAGATCAAAGGACAAATGATTCCTGGAGCAATTCGTTTCGACTACGACAAAGACTTCAGCAACAAACATACCCTACTTCCTCACATGTTCCCTTCCGAAAAACACTTCAACACTCGTGCACGTGAAATTGGTATCAACCAAGACAGCACGATTGTGGTGTACGATAACTCCGGAACCTTCGCTTCGCCCCGTGCATGGTGGATGTTTATGGCAATGGGACACAACAACGTACACATTTTAGACGGTGGCTTGCAAGCATGGATTGAAGCGGGTTACGCGACGGACACATCGTACAGAGCTGAAGTAACACCAGGCAATTTCGAAGGCAACATTCAAGAAAACTACTTTGTGGATGCAAAGCAAGTCCTAAGCTATTCAGAAAACAAGAGTGCCAATATTCTAGATGCTCGATCTCAAGCTCGTTTTGATTCAGAAGTGCCTGAACCAAGAGCTGGATTACGCAGCGGGCATATTCCAAACTCAGTTTGTCTACCATTCGCACAAGTGCTGAACAACGGTAAGTTGAAACCACAGAGCGAGCTTACAGAAATCTTTTCTACGTTAGACTTAACGCCAACTCAACCGATGTTCTTTAGCTGTGGTTCAGGTGTGACTGCCTGCATCATTTTGTTGGCTGCTAAATTGGCGGGATACTCGGGTGAAATGGGAGTTTACGATGGCTCATGGACAGAATGGGGCGCTAACGAAAGCCTGCCTATCGCCGTAACAAACCAGTAATTCAACTTCGCTTACTGCCACTGTTAGAATATACTGCGCATGCATAAAGAGCTTGCTGATAATGATGACCTCACATCTCATGAAGTAAGCCTTTGTGCCGCAGTTAACACTATGTTCGCTCGAGGCTAAGACTCGATTAACACTGTTTGATTGGTAATCCACATCAACTTGCTAACCATAACTTGTGATTAATCATAAACTAATCGTTATCAAAATTATGAATACTAATATTTCACTCAAGAATCTCTGCTCATAGTCGTTACACTATTTAATCATTAATACTTTCATTGTGGATATTTGTATCCTTCGTTGCATGAATCACGCTGACGACCCAATAGTTTGTCACTTGCTCTCTGTTAATAGTAGTAACCAACAAAAGGCATCTCATGGCTCTATTTAAGAAAAATATCTGGTCGCTGTACGCTATGATCGTGCTGCTTACCGTGATACTTTTCTCCGTGTTGGGAGTAACAAACTGGAAAGCAAACAGAGACGACTTCATAGAGCAGCAACACATTCAAGTTGAGCTTTTTTCTAGCTCAGTCAACTCACTGCTGACCAGTCAAGAAGCCTTGTTAGAAGTGGTCGGCCATCAACTGGCTCAACAGTCTGATTTCACACGTACTGCGTCTATCCAAATTAGGCCCATTTTAGACAAACTACTTGAAACCCACCCTGCGATAGCAGCGTTTGGCTTGTTGAACACCGACGGTGACTACCTCTCGATCAGCTCAAATCTCCAACTTGCGAATCAAAGGAATTTGCTGCAATACGCACCAACGAGAGACTCCTTTTTAGACGCCCTATCTAGCAGTAGCATGGTGCTTGGCCGTACCTATTTTCAAGAATCGCTGAATAGCTTGGTTATCCCACTGAGAAAATCCATTTCAATCGATGGCAAGAAAGCCGATGCAGTAATGACCGCCGGGCTACGATTAGACGCCACGATCGTATTTGAAAATAATGCTCACGCCGGAAGTTTCAATACACTAAGCCTGCTCAGGACAGACAGCTATCGCCAATTTTATTCGAGTGATATCGAATCTGAGAGTGCGTATTCCTCTCCAGTAGGCAAAGATGTCATACAGCGTATTACACGCACCTTTACCGACCACTTCGGAATTAGCGTGCAAGAAGCGATGAATGGGCAAGAAACCTACTCTTTTGTCGTAGACGATGAACAATACCACTCTTTAATAAGCGCGAAATACATCCCAAACTACAAATTATGGGTGGTAGGGCGTACGGACCTAACTCACGTCGATAGCATATTCATACAAGAGTTCAGCATTCTGTTCGTTGCCTTTATTTTTCTTCAGTTCGGTTTCTACTTTTTGGTTAAGTCGATTGCCAAGAATGAACAACGCACTCGTAGCCAACTCATTTATCAGGCGAACCATGACCCATTAACCTCTCTACCAAACCGTTTGTACATGCGTAAAAATATTGGCAAATGGATTGACGATGACTCAGAGCCATTTTCGCTATTATTTATCGATATCGATAACTTTAAGTGTGTTAATGATACTCACGGGCACGACTTCGGGGACAAGGTACTCAGACAGATTGCGTTACGTTTGATGAGATTCCGTTCTCGACTCAGTTTGTTGGTGCGTGAATCCAGCGACGAGTTTCTATTCTTAACACCGTTAACGAACGAATCTGAGATTAAACGACTCGCCGAGCGGATTATTGAAGTACTTTCTCAACCTTATGAAGTAGAACACTCCCAGTTCTTGCTCGGCTGCAGTATTGGTATTGCTCGCTTCCCCGAACACGGAAAAGATTTGGATAGCTTGCTCCGTTCTGCCGATATTTCAATGTACAAAGCGAAGCAACAACAGAACTCATACAGTATTTTTACCACGGCGCTGCAAGACGCTCACCTCTACAGAATGAAAGTAGAACAAAGGCTACGCATCGCTATCGAGAAACAAACACTGTTCATGGTTTTCCAACCACTGGTTCGTGCAAATGAGAGTATTCACGGTGTAGAAGCACTCGTTCGCTGGATTGATGACGAATTGGGTTTTGTTCCGCCGGATGTCTTTATACCGATAGCAGAGAACACAGGCTTAATGCAAAAACTGGGTACTTTTATTATTGAGTCCAGCATTATGCAGATCACCCACTTGCACCGAACAACCGAACAAAAGATCGGGCTGTCGATCAATATATCTGTTCGTCAGTTTTCCCATAAGTCGTTCTCTGACCACTTATTCGCTACGCTTGAAAAGTATCAGTTCTCTCCAAGCTGTTTAACGCTAGAGATAACGGAGAGTTTGTTCATTGAAGATGTAGCTATAGTGAAACCACTGTTTGAAGCACTCAAAGAAAACGATATTAAGATCTCTCTGGATGACTTCGGTACCGGCTATTCATCGTTGAGCATGTTGAAAGCACTCCCTATCGACGAACTTAAGATTGATAAGAGTTTCATTGAGAACATAACTATAGACCAGCAGTCACTGACTATGGTGCAAAACATTATCGCAATCGGTAAAAACTTCGGCATGGTGGTATTGGCAGAAGGCGTAGAATCAAACGAACACTTCTCGATTCTAAAGGCCTGTGGATGTGATTTGATGCAAGGCTACTACTTCTCTCGCCCTATTCCTTATGATGAGCTGTGTGAATATCTAGCACCAACTCAGGTTGAGACAATAGAGCTACCAGAATCAACGGCATAGCTGTCAGTTGATCTCACCAAGCTCACGAATAACACGATGAATCAAAAAGGGAGCCCAAACGGGCTCCCTTTCGCTTATCAATAACACTTGTACCTTAACGATTTTCGTCTAACTCAGCGTGCTTCATCTGCTCATCTAAGTTTAAAACCGTCAAAGCATTGCTCACACTGGTTGCTATAACATCAACCACGCCCGTTCTTAGCGCACCTAATAAAGCTAATGGTTTACTGTTCTCGGCAGCTATCGCAATCACCTCTGCGATTGGGCGAAACTCTTCTAACCCCAAACCGATCACTCGATCACTCATAACGGTGTTTGCCGCTTTACCGTGAACGTCAAAAAAGTCATAGCCAGCAAAGTCACCAACAACGCCCTGTAATAAACGAGATTGAACCACTTCGCCTGCGGTAAACCAACCTAGGTCAACCATGTAACTGTTTTCGCTCATGTCACCGATACCGACTAATGCAACGTCGGCCTTTCGGGCTAGATCGAGTGTTTGCTTAACGGTGCTGTTTTCCATGAATGCCGTTTTTTGTGCTTTGTTTTCTGCATAAGCGGGCGCGTATAAGGTTTCAGAAGACCCACCGTACTTTTTGGCTAGCTGCCTACATATGTGGTCGGCATTAAACATACCGCCTCTTGGGTGAATACCGCCGATGCCACACACGAACTTACAATCACGAGGGGTAATTACACCAGTATGGTGAGCAACAGACGATACGTTTCGGCCTTGGCCTACTGTCACCACCATGCCATTTTTCAAGGTACTGGTTAAATAGTTAGACACTAAGCCTGCAACTTGGAGTCGCTGCTTCTCTTCATTCGGTTGATCTAGTGCCACAAGTGCGCGTTTCACACCAAAGCGCTCAATTAAGCGTTGTTCTATCTTGGCACTGAATACTGGGTGGTATTTCACGGTGATCTCAACAATGCCCTCATCTCGGGCTTGCTTGAGCATTCGACCAACCTTTGCACGAGAGATAGAGTACTTTTTAGAGATCTCTTCTTGTGTCGCGCCATCCTGATAATAAGCAACCGCCACTTCAGTGAGGAGATCAGTGTTTTCTTCGGAAACATCTTGGATATTCTTACTCATATACCACGCAACCTATATTTAACAATTATTTTACCTACTTTGAGAACAAATGTTCGATGCATCAGCAAGTGATACACAAGTTTACACTGCGAACATATGTAACGACAAGGAACATTTGTTCACGGTGATAGCCTTGGTTTTATTGTTGATTAATTCACCTTCCCATGCCCGTTAAACGTTTGCCCGCATACCCCATGATTACTAGAGCGAAATATATTTGACTGAAGTCACCATACAGGACTATTTACCGTTGACTTTGGTGCTAGATCGGATAAATATGGCTACATCATTTACTCATCGAGCGATCAAATGTTCTGTGCAAATGTTCGTTCGGAGAAAAATTTAAATTAATGTAAGTTTGGCTCACTGGTACAACCATTGAGAACTTCATTAGTTAGCTTGCAAATGCCCGCACCTCTCCCATTAAAGGGGTGTTATGCGATACATAGGATGATCAAAATGAGCAATAAATTAGAGCAACTTCGTAAACTAACAACTGTTGTAGCTGACACTGGCGATATTGAAGCTATCAGCAAGTACACTCCTGAAGATGCAACAACTAACCCATCTCTAATTCTTAAAGCCGCTCAAATTGCTGAGTACGCTCCTCTAATCGATGCTTCTATCGAATACGCTAAAGCGCAAAGCGATGACAAAGCACAGCAAGTTCAAGACACTTGTGACATGCTTAACGTAAACATCGGTAAAGAAATCCTTAAAGTAGTTCCAGGCCGTATCTCGACTGAAGTTGATGCTCGTCTTTCTTACGACATGGAAGGCAGCGTTGCTAAAGCTCGTCAGCTTATCAAAATGTACAACGACGCTGGCATCACGAACGACCGCATCCTTATCAAACTGGCTTCAACTTGGGAAGGTATCCGCGCTGCTGAAATCCTAGAGAAAGAAGGCATCAACTGTAACCTAACGCTTCTATTCTCTTTCGCTCAAGCTCGTGCTTGTGCTGAAGCTGGAGTATTCCTAATCTCTCCTTTCGTAGGTCGCATCATGGACTGGTACAAGGCGAAAGAAGGTCGTGATTTCGAAGCTTCAGAAGATCCAGGTGTAATCTCTGTTTCAGATATCTACAACTACTACAAAGACCACGGTTACAAAACTGTTGTTATGGGCGCAAGCTTCCGTAACATCGGCGAGATCCTTGAACTTGCTGGTTGTGACCGTCTAACTATCGCACCTCAACTTCTAGCAGACCTAGAAGCAGCAGAAGGTGAAGTAGTAGAGAAGCTAATCGACTCTAACGGTACTAAAGAGCGTCCAGCAGCGATGACTCACGCTGAGTTCCTATGGGATCACAACCAAGACGCAATGGCTGTTGAGAAACTAGCTGAAGGCATCCGCAACTTCGCAGTTGACCAAGGCAAACTAGAAGAAATGATTGCAGCTAAGCTGTAATCACTCTTACCAAATTCAAATAGGGGAACGTTCAGTTCCCCTACTTTTATCAATTTGTTTATCTTAATTTTTATTCGGAAGTTTCTATGAACCGCAAACATCTAGCTAACGCTATTCGTGCTCTAAGCATGGACGGCGTACAACAAGCAAACTCTGGTCACCCTGGCGCACCTATGGGTATGGCTGACATCGCTGAAGTACTTTGGCGCTCTCACCTAAACCACAACCCAGCAAACCCAGAGTGGGCTGACCGCGACCGTTTTATCCTGTCTAACGGCCACGGCTCTATGCTGATTTACTCTCTGCTTCACCTAGCAGGTTACGAGCTTTCAATTGAAGATCTTAAGAACTTCCGTCAACTTCACTCTAAGACTCCGGGTCACCCAGAGTACGGTTATGCACCAGGCATCGAGACGACTACTGGTCCTCTAGGTCAAGGCATCACTAACGCTGTTGGTATGGCAATGGCTGAGAAAGCGCTTGCGGCACAATTCAACAAAGAAGGCCACGACATCGTAGACCACTACACTTATGCATTCATGGGTGACGGCTGTCTGATGGAAGGTATCTCTCACGAAGCATGCTCTCTAGCGGGTACGCTAGGTCTTGGTAAGCTGGTTGCTTTCTGGGATGACAACGGTATCTCCATCGATGGTGAAGTTGAAGGTTGGTTCTCTGACGATACACCTAAGCGTTTCGAAGCTTACGGCTGGCACGTAATCCCAGCAGTAGATGGTCACGACTCTGACGCTATCAACGCAGCAATTGAAGCGGCTAAAGCAGATCCTCGCCCTACTCTAATCTGTACTAAAACAGTAATTGGCTTTGGTTCTCCAAACAAAGCAGGTACGCACGACTGTCACGGTGCACCACTAGGCGCTGAAGAAATTGCAGCAACACGTAAAGAATTAGGTTGGGAGCACGGTCCTTTTGAAATTCCGTCGGAAGTTTACTCAGAGTGGGATGCGAAAGAAGCAGGCGCAGCTAAGGAAGCAGCGTGGAACGAGAAACTTGCAGCTTATGAAGCAGCATACCCTGAGCTGGCAGCTGAATTCAAACGCCGCGTAAACGGTGATCTTCCTGCAGAATGGGAAGAGAAAGCATCGGCAATCATCGCTGATCTTCAAGCTAACCCAGCAAACATCGCATCACGTAAAGCATCTCAAAATGCACTAGAAGCGTTCGGTGCTATGCTACCTGAATTCATGGGCGGCTCTGCTGACCTTGCGCCTTCTAACCTAACCATGTGGTCTGGTTCTAAGTCTCTTGAAGCAAACGACTTCTCAGGTAACTACATCCACTACGGTGTACGTGAATTCGGTATGACAGCTATCATGAACGGTATCGCCCTGCACGGTGGTTTCGTACCATACGGCGCAACGTTCCTAATGTTCATGGAATACGCTCGTAACGCTATGCGTATGGCAGCTCTGATGAAAACTCAGAACATCCAAGTTTACACGCATGACTCTATCGGTCTTGGCGAAGATGGTCCTACTCACCAACCGGTTGAGCAGATCGCTTCTCTACGTCTAACTCCAAACATGAGCACATGGCGCCCATGTGACCAAGTTGAATCTGCAGTGGCTTGGAAACTGGCAATCGAGCGTAAAGATGGTCCTTCTGCACTTATCTTCTCTCGTCAAAACCTTGCACAACAAGATCGTGACGCTGAGCAAGTTGCTAACATCGCTAAGGGTGGTTACATCCTGAAAGATTGTGAAGGCAAGCCAGAGCTTATCCTTATCGCAACAGGTTCTGAAGTTGAACTAGCGGTTAACGCTGCTGCTGAATTAACAACTGAAGGTAAGAAAGTACGCGTAGTTTCTATGCCTGCAACCGACGCGTTTGATAAGCAAGACGCTGAATACCGTGAGTCTGTACTTCCATCTGACGTTACTGCTCGTATCGCAGTAGAAGCTGGCATCGCTGACTTCTGGTACAAGTACGTTGGTTTCGGTGGCAAGATCATCGGTATGACAACGTTCGGCGAATCTGCACCAGCAGGTGAGCTATTCAAGATGTTTGGTTTCACTACTGAAAACGTAGTAAACACAGCGAAAGAGCTTCTAGCTTAATCTTGAAGACACTGTCTCGCCTTTAAATAGGTTGAAGCATACTAAAAGCCCCGCATGAAAATGCGGGGCTTTTTTGTATCTTTGCGCTTTTAGCCGTTAAAACGTAAACCGCGCACCCACTCGAATCGTATTCTGCTTTAGGTTTTTGCTATAAGTATGGTCATATCCAGCGTCGACAGCGAGCCAAGAAAGAATATCAACCGAACTCACAATCCCGAAGTTATTTAGACCATGTTGATGGGTATCTGAATAGCGATAAAAAGGTTGCAGTGACCAACGATCATTGAGTGATACGACAGCCCCCGCCTCACCAATAAAACCCTCATCGTAATTTTTAATAGTCTCTCGATCACACGGATCCCAAATGGTGTCATTACGGCACGAAGAGCGTCTTTCCGGTCTTACCCAATTCACACCACCAGAGGCATACAATTCAACTTGTTGGCTGACAGAATGGTACAGACCCAAGTGAATGGATAGGTCAGACAATGTCGTTGAAGAGCGTGTCGTCGCGGACGAATCAAAACCTAAGAAGAAAGCATCGTTTAATGCATAGTTTCCACCGAAATAGCCACCATAAAGTTGCTTACTTCCTGAGTTATTGTAGGCACCATCAAAGTAATCTTGAAAGCCATCGTCACTCACCCTCGTATTCTGATACCCCGTATAAAGGTAATTCGCTCCTTTTGAGGCTATACAAGGAGCACTAATAAAACTTAAGCAAATGGTGGTAACAATAAGGGGGCGCATGCTGATGCTCTGTCTTTTAATTGGAATATGGGAAGTGTAACTTAATCACAATTGAACGATGTTTTATTTTTGTTTCAAAGCTTTTCTAACCGCCACTTTTCACCTATGAAAAAGCCCTGCATATTATACAAGGCTTTCTGTTAAGTCTGATTCAGATTATCTGTGGCAGCGATTCTATTTTTCTTCGAAGCGCTTCGCCAGTTGGTAGAACTCATTCACTTGCTCTTTTAGCTCTGTTGAATGATCTTTAACAGAATGTGTGGCAACCAAGTTTTGTTCTGCGGTCGATGCGATAGATTGCATGTGAAGGTTAACTTCACTCGAAAGAGTACGTTGCTTGTGAGCTGAGTTTTCAACAGACTGCATCAATTCGTTCATGGATTGCATTAGGTTTTCGACTTCAGACAAGCGCTCTGCACTCACCTTCGCAACATCACCACATGCGTCCGTTTGCTCACGGTTCGCCAGAATATCTTTTTGCCAGCCTTCAATTGTTGCCAGCATGGTATCAATACTCTCTTTGATCTGAACCGTAGCCTTTGAGGTTCGACCCGACAACGCGCGCACTTCGTCTGCAACGACAGCAAAGCCTCGTCCTTGCTCGCCCGCTCTAGCCGCTTCAATCGCAGCGTTCAGTGCCAACAAGTTGGTTTGCTCGGCGATTCCACCAATCTCTTCCATTATCTTACTCACGCTCTGTGCTTGGTCGCTCAGTTGGTAAGTCGTTTGAGTCGCCTTTTCAGCCTGAGAAGCTAGGCTCTCTAAGTTTTGATGAGTTTGATTAATGCTTTCTTTAGCGCCAGCGCAGGTTCGCAAAGTCACATCAACAATCTGGTGTGCTTCTTCTGTGCGAGAAGAGACCTCATTTGCGGTTACTTCAACCTCTTCAGTCGCCTCTCGTACTTGAAGAATGTCTTTTGTTTGCTGATCTAAGGCTTCTGATACTTCATATGACGTGGCATTTAAATTATCTGCCAAATCTTGTAATGGCTTAGCTGAATCTGTCATACGACCCAGTACAGTGCGAATACGTGCAGACAACAGTTTTAAGTGAAAATCGGCAACAGAGAACTGACTATTACCTGAATAGACAAGGCGACTAACACTATCGAATTTCGATTGCAGCTTTTTTAACTGCAGTGGAGTATCAATGAGCTCTTGTCGGAAAAGCAGTGCTAATGCTGAAACTGGAAGCAAGCTCAGAAGCCATTGCGACACTTGCCCTACTTCGACTAGGTTTGAAACCAGAGGTGCGGCCAAAGAGCCTAACAAAACTGCGTAACGAACACTGTCACTGATCTGTAATGACCATTGGCGGCCAGATTTCTCAGCTTTCAATAAGCCTTGGTAGGCCTTATCTGCAATCTGCACCCACTCATTCTTCGGTTTAACACGAACAGACTGATAACCACTCACCTTGCCGCCCTCGTAGATTGGGGTAACGTAAGCATCGACCCAATAAAACCCACCGGATTTGGTTTTGTTTTTTACGATGCCACGCCACGCTTTACCTTGTTTTAGGTTGACCCACATATCTGCAAAAGCGGCTTTCGGCATATCGTTATGTCTTACGATATTGTGGTGTTGCCCTAGCAATTCTTGTTGGCTGTATTCCGCTATGCGACAAAAAGCATCATTACTGTACGTAATCACGCCTTTTAAGTCAGTGGTAGAGACAAGTTGTTCGTTTTCGCTTAGAAGCGTTTCACGAGATTGAGAAGATGAGCTGACAGTCATTATATTAACTTAGGTTAATTATTATTTTAGGCGAGGAATATATACAATTATTAAAGTTATGACAAAATGTGAACGTCACATTTTGTGTAAATGCCTGCTATTTATACAAACAATAGCTAAGTACCTCACAAAGCTAATAACTTCACATACCTTCTCAAGCTAACAGTCACGACTCATCTAAGTTTACTGCAGTGGTAAACTTCACGGTTCTCATTGAGACAGATGTATGGAATTTACGAATATTCAGATCTTTGCGCAGTACTGGCTCCACAAAGTCTTCGTAGGCTTGAATGTCTCTGACCGTCACAATCAACATGAAGTCAAAGCTGCCTGATATCTGATAGCACTGCGTGACCTCTTCTGCCTTTGAAATAGAATGGCGAAAGATTTGGTAAATATCCCCTCGGTCACGCTCCATTTCCACGGATACAACCAAAGTCATCTTACTGCCAGTCAGTTCTGGGTTGATGATAGATACATCACCAACTATCACGCCCTCTTCTCTCAGCCGTTTCACTCGCTTTAAGCAAGCAGGCGGTGACAACCCGACCAACTCTGCTATTGTTAAATTTCACGCCCTTGAAACACTGAAAACCATTCTCAGCACCCTAATTATTGATATTTCGAGTGAAAATAATTTGAGACTGGATATTTACTAAACACTCAATTATTACATGAATTTTTTTAACACCGACAATAAAACATTCATTTGATTAATTATAACCCCACGCCTTACATAAAGCGCTCTGAAGTATAATAACCATTTACCCAATACTGATATTAAATATTAATACTATCAGCTATTAATGCACCCAACCTTACTAAATAACTAACAATAATATAAATAACAATCCTTATTTGATATTAACTCTTAATGTTGAAACCGGAACGGATAATTATTTGTAATGATTATTAGTTTGATTAGTTAATTTTATAAATATATTTTGTTGCATAATCAAAACCGATGGCTTGATATAAAAATGTCACATAAAACAATGGCTTTAATGGTTTTATCTTTTTCCTCACTGTCACAGGCTTCCACCTTTGAGAATGATGAACTGTTACTCAAGTCATTGATTGAAAGAGGCGTAATCTGTCCTGGCTTAACCTATGAAGACAATCAAAAAGCTTTGCGTATCTATCTCAACGCTAAAAAAGTAAAGAGCACTCAGTTTGATTCAAAAAATATAAAAGAGACAACCAATACAAAAGAAATAGAAAGTACGAAACATACAGCAAACACACGTCAGTTAAATAAGACACCACAAGAGTGTATTAGGCCAGACTCGGACAGCTGATTCGAATAAGGCAGTTGATACTGATATCGACATGGAAATATAAAAAGGAAATATAATGAAAATGATGAGAAAAACATTGTTGGCTTCAGCAATGCTTACTCAATTTAGCGTCAGTAGTTATGCAAAAACACCTATTGATTTAGGCGTTGTTAATGAAGACAAACTTATCGAAATGCTAGTTAGACAAGGCTTAGTCGATCAAGATGCAACCAATGTTGCAAAACACGATGCTCTTGACCGTTACTTGAAAAATAAGATCAATTCCGGTTTTAAAGGCGATGCTCAATTCGGTAAAAAAGCGCTAGAACAACGAGCGAAAATACTCAAAGCCATCGAAAAAGGGTCTGGCGTTAAAAAAGCAAGCGTATTTGCTTTAGAGCTCGGCACCAAGCGTACCGATAAAGTACTCGCTCTATTGGTCGATTTCCCTGATTTAAACTGGGATGACAACAAGCTGACCGAAGAGCACACCCAAATGCTCTACGAGAGCTACAACCCAGAACATTATCAAGAGTTGCTGTTTTCAAACTCTGGCTACACAGGGCCAAACGGCGAAAACCTAATCTCGATGCGTCAGTATTACCAAAGCGAATCGGGTGACAGTTACAGCGTTGCAGGTCAAGCGGCTGGTTGGTATCGCGCCTCTAAGCCTGCGTCATTCTATGGTGGTAATTCCCCGACGACCGACAACGATCTCAACGCACAAGAACTGGTTCGCGAAGCGCTGAATCAATTGGCTCAAGATCCTAGTATCAACCTAGCCGATTACGACATCGAAGATCGTTACGATTACGACGGTGACGGAAACTTCCGTGAACCCGATGGTGTGATTGATCACCTAATGGTGTTCCACGCATCTGTTGGCGAAGAAGCCGGTGGTGGCATATTAGGCCCAGATGCTATCTGGTCTCACCGATTCAATCTTGGTCGCACACATGTACTTGAAGGCACCTCTAGCTCTCTTCCTGACCGCTTTGGTGGCCAATACGCAGCATTTGATTACACCATTCAACCGATTGACGCGGCAGCGGGTGTCTGTGCTCACGAGTATGGCCATGATTTAGGTCTGCCAGACGAATACGACACACAATACACAGGCAAGGGTGAACCAGTATCTTACTGGTCAATCATGTCCTCAGGCAGCTGGGCTGGTCAAATCGGTGGCACACAACCAACAGCATTCAGCTCTTGGGCAAAACACTTCTTACAAAAATCGATTGGCGGTCGTTGGATTAACGATGATCAAATCTCGATTGATGACCTAGAAGACAACCCACAGGTTTATACGCTGTTCCAAACCACGGATAACAGCCGTCCGAACATGATTAAAGTGGATCTTCCAGAAAAACAGATCGAAGGTTTAAAACCGTTTGCTGGTGAGTATTCGTTCCACTCTCAAAAAGGCGATGACCTGAAAAACAGCATGACACGTAAGTTGGTGATTCCAGCCGGTGATTCTGCACTGCTTTCGTTCAAAACTTGGTATGAGATTGAGAAAGATTACGACTTTGCGCGCGTGCTCGTGAATGAACAAGCCATCGCAGGCAACATCACCTCAATGGATGATCCATACAATACGGGCCTAGTCCCTGCGATTGGTGGTGAGTCTGGCGGTTGGATTGATGCTGAGTTTGACGTTTCACAATGGACAGGCCAAGAAGTAGAGCTTTCATTTGAGTACATCACAGATGGTGGCTTGGCGATGGAAGGTTTCTATCTGGATAACCTTACTTTGGTTGTCGATGGTGAAGTGACTGAGATAGACGATGGTGAAAACAACTCCACCTTCGCCCTTAATGGCTACAAACTGAGTAATGGATTCCATCAAGCTCAGCACTACTACCTACTGCAATGGCGCAGCCACATGGACGTTGATGAAGGCCTAGCTAACATCAAACGCATGGGTCAATTGATGTCATTCGACCCGGGTCTGATCATTTGGTATGTAGACGAATCTCTTACCGATAACTGGGTTGGCAAGCACCCAGGTGAAGGTTGGTTAGGTGTTGTAGACGCAGACCAAAACGCCATGGTATGGGAAAACTCAGGCGAAATTGCTCAAACACGCTACCAAGTTCGAGATGCTGCGTTCTCACTCAAAGATCATACCCCAATGCGTCTTGTGAACAGCGACAATGATGTACTTAAAGATACCAGTTTGCTTGGTAACGCTAGCTTCTCTGACGACCAAGACTACACGTCTCCTCAAGCGCCTGATTCAGGACGTATCCTGACGCAGTTTGGCTTAGCCGTTGATATTTTGAATCAGAGTAACGACAACGAATACGGTGTGGTGCGCTTATCTAAAGTAAGCCAACATAACGTCGCCCCTACTGCGAACTTCGAGCTCAATGTTACTGGCCTGAACGTTTCTTCACGTAACTTCAGTTCTGATCAAGATGGTGAGATCATCAGTTATCTATGGGACTTTGGTAACGGCACAACAAGCAACGAAGTGGCACCTACTTGGTCTTACGAGCAAGCCGGTGAATACACGGTTAGCTTGACCGTTGTTGACGACAAAGGTGCCACTGGTTCATTCAGTTCTGTAGTGAGTGTTGCATCTCCAAACGCCCTACCGGAAGCAAGCGCTAAGTACATCCACTTGGGACGCTGGGTAACCATGTGGTCAACAAGTTCAGACAGTGATGGTCGTATTGTTGATACCGAGTGGACGCTTCCAAATGGAAAAGTAAAACGAGGTCGCACATTCACTTCTATCTTTCCTTCATACGGAAAGCACGAAGTGACATTGAAGATAATCGATGACCAAGGCGGGATTACGACGAAGACCATTATGGTCGACCTGTAAGTTGCTCCAACCTCAAGTCATTGAAACAAGTACGTCGCCAATAACGTACGTACTGATAAACCAAGCTTAAGTACTGTTGTCATAGGATATAAGCCAAGACAGCAGTTTTAAGAAAACGTTATTATTTAAGCCGTAAGCAAAAGCCCTACCGACATGGTAGGGCTTTTTATTTGTCTGTATTCCAAGGAATCGTAATTTGCTCGCAGCAATAGATTTACTGATTCACACTCGATACTCGTTATACAGGCTGCTTTTGAATACGTGATTTACGTGCGCTGAACGCGCACAGTAAGATAACCGCTAACACGAATGGTAATACGTAGATATTTAGGTTCTGCCACCCTGCGGTCGATTCTAGCCAACCAGAAAGCAATGCCGTAACGGTGACACAACCAAACACAACGAATTCATTAAATGCTTGCGCCTTAGCTTTATTTTGAGGCTGGTAAGACTGGCTAAACAACCCTGTTGCAGCGATGAACATAAAGTTCCAACCTACTCCAAGTACCACCAACGCCGCCCTAAAGTGCCAAATTGATACGCCATGGATATTGATGGCAATGCTCACCACAAATAACACACCACCCGCAAGGATCATCATTCTTGAGCCGAACTTCTCGATGAGGGAACCCGTAAAGAAAGCAGGTACAAACATACCCAACACGTGCCACTCAATGACACCAGCAGCCTTAGTAAAATCGAATCCGCAACCAATCATCGCCAATGGCGTTGCAGTCATCAAAATGTTCATTACGGCGTAAGCAACCATGGCCGCAAACACAGCACCAATAAAGTTCGGCGCTTTAACGATCACACTTAAAGGATCGGCTTTGGGAGCCTGGCGATTAAAAGAGACCTTAGGAAACTGAATTGTTTGTAACAAGGCTAAAGCTAAGATGTTCAAGCCGATCAGCGAAGCAAAAGCACCGATGTACAAACCATCTGCTGACCATTGTTGAGACATGATCGCTAAGTTAGGCCCGAGTACCGCCGCCAATACTCCACCAGCCATTGATATTGAAATCGCACGGTGTCGCGCGTTTTCGTCGCACACTTCAATTGCAGCGAAGCGATAAAGCGTACCAAAACCTATACCTATCCCGAGCAAAAATGTGGCGAAGCAAAACAGATAGAAATGTTGCTGAGATAACGCGTAAGTAGCAAGGCTTGCTCCGGTAATACCCACAACATTACCGATACTAAATCCTCGCTTTCTCCCTAACTTGCCTGAAATTAAAGATGCAGGAATGGTGGCTGCCATTAAGCCCAAAAACTGTAAGGCAACAGGCAGAGTAATCATGCTGACACTGGGTGCAATCTGCTTGCCTATCAAGCCAATCACCGAGATCAGTAATATATTCCCTGTCATCAATAAGGCCTGACACAGTGAGAGCAGCCAAACATTTCTATTCATCTTCGTTCCTAAATATGAGCACAGTGGGTCACTAGACCAAAAATCCAACAAAGTCGCAACACTTTGTTACGTGTGATGAATTCAAGTAAATGGCCATTCTCTTGATAACTCGAACAATATTCCACCAAAGATACCGTGTTCTTCTCGGCTTGACGTTCTGAACGTTGAAATTATCATGACTTAAGATAATAATAATTTTTTGTTATTCATAAGCTTTGTTGTTCATGAGCTTTGCTACTTAGAAGCTCTTTGATTTATGAGCTACGGAATTTAAAGGTGAGTATGATTAATCCACTTTGGCTCAAGACATTTAAGACTCTGGTTGAAGTTGGACATTTCACCCAAACCGCAGAAAAGTTGTACATGACACAACCAGGAGTGAGCCAGCACATCAAGAAGCTTGAACAAGCTTGCAATTGTGACCTGCTATCTCGGGAAAATAAAAGCTTCGAGCTGACCGAACAGGGTCGGATTATGTATCGCTATGCGCTCAAGCTAGAAAAAGACCAAGAAGATTTATTCGAATCTCTGAGTTTTGATAATCCTTATGCTGGACAATGTCACCTGTCTTGCTCTGGTTCACTCTCTTTACGTCTGTACCCCAAGCTTCTTGAACTTCAGCAGCAACACCAAGATCTGAGCATTAACTTAGAAGCGGCTCCAAACAAAAAGATATTGAATGACCTGATCCAAGGCACCACCGATATCGGCATTGTTAGGCACTCCCCAAACGACAGTTACTATCAGAGCCAAGTCATTGGTAAAGAAGCACTCTGCCTCATCGTTCACAGCAGTCTGGCTCACTTAGAGATAACACCACAAGTACTGCACGACATTGGCCTTATTGCGCATCCAGATTCTGCTCACTACCTGTCTTTGTATTTCGATCTGTGTGGAGACAAGGATCTCGCGAACATCAACGTTAATGAAATACCAAGATCTGGCTACATCAATCAGCTTCACCAGATCTTGCTGCCAGTATCGAAAGGGCTTGGGTTTACGGTTTTACCTGCGGGCGCTGTAGAGCATTTTCCAGAACGCGATAAGTTGTATGTTGTCCCGCCAAAAGTGGAAGTTGAAGAAACACTGTATTTGGTTCAGAAGCGGAACCGAAAACTACCACACAGATACAACACAGTGATCGAGCTAATCAAACAAAACGTCAGTAATTAGTTCGGTACAAATAGACTTAAAGCCTTTAGCTAGTTGGTTATTTCACTGTAAGAGCTAAAGGCTTTAATGTTGAAGTGATATTTATAAAAGACCGCTACTCAGAAGCGCCAAGCCCCTCTTTAGCTCCTTCAAAGTCGTAGTTATCTAACGCACTTCGAACATCTTTAAGAACAACAGAATGCGGATACTGTGCCTGTAACTCAGTCACATATTGAGTTGCATCGTTATCATAAGCCTCGAGCAGTGATAACAATTTAGTGCGCTGCTCTTGCGTGATAAGAGGTGAATCCAATGCTTCATCACTACTTAGCTCGGTTTCCTGAGTACATGCCGCATCAGCGTCTTCAGCGCAAGGCATATCAAAGCTGCTCTCGAGCTCTTTAATCAGCTCAACTAGCTCAAGTTCACCTTGTTTAAGATCCTGCTCATTACACGCCTTATTATGAGCCTTGTGTTCTAAATCACTGAGTCGTTCAGCTAATCGTAATCCACCAATCGAAGCAGCCATACTTTTTAAAGTATGAAGATTACGCTCTAACGTTTCCCAATCGCCTTGTACTAAGTTATCAGAAGCTTCCGACATCGTATCTGGCGCGCCTTGGCAGAACCTATTAAGCATCTTGGCTTGCAGTCTCACATCATGATAAGTCAGTTGCTCAAATCTCGACTGAGAGAAAATAGGTGGCTCAATTGAGGCATCAGAGCTTAATACCGCACTCTCATTAGAATCAACAGTCTGTTTCGTATGTGAAGACGAGTCAGATGGCGCTCGACCTTCTACTAGCACCTCAGGAACAATGTACCTCGTAATCAAAGACATCGCTTTATCAATAACAATTGGCTTATCCAAGAAGTCGGTTACACCCGCTTTCCTCGCTCGTTGTTTCGCATCGGCAAACACATTGGCCGACATTGCAACAATCGGTACATCTGTATCAAACTCGCGAATCAAACGGGTTGCTTCAAAGCCATCCATAATCGGCATTTGAAGATCCATAAAGATTATCTCGTAGTCGTTATTTTGAGCTAATTCCAGCGCTTCCTTTCCGTTTTCAGCAAGATCCGCATTCAATTTAGAACGACTGAAAAATGCTAAGGCTAGATCTTGGTTCAGCTCATTGTCTTCAACCAATAGTACTCTTTGCCCTTTGAACTCAACCTGATAATCCAACTGCAGCTCTTGGGCTTTAAAGTCGGCTAACTCATCCGCGCTTACTCGTGGCAATGTCAGCACAAATGAGAACTCACTGCCCTGCCCGTAAACACTCTCCACAGTAATTTGACTGCCCATCGCGTGCACTAATTTCTGGCTAATGTTAAGCCCAAGCCCCGTACCACCAAACCGACGGGTCGTTGTGCTATCCGCTTGGCTAAAGGCTTCAAACAGCTTGTGCAGATTCTCATCCGAGATGCCTATCCCGGTATCCACCACACTCACCTTCATGGTTAGGCTGTTATCGTTAGACTCGACAAGGTCCACAGTTAACGCTACGTTGCCTTTTTCGGTAAACTTAATCGCGTTACCAACAAGGTTAAGAATGACTTGGAACAACCTCAATGGGTCACCTCGCAACGACGAGTCTAACTCCGGGTCTATAACCATCGACAAATTGAGTTGCTTCTCAGCCGCTTTCGACTCCATCAGCTCAATCACATCATTAAAGGTCGTCACGGGGTCAAACGGGATGTTATCAATAACAAGTTGCCCTGCTTCTATCTTAGAGAAATCAAGGATGTCATTGATTATGCTGAGTAACGAATGACCTGAACGATGCACTTTTTCGATATAATTTCGAGCGACAGGATTAGATATTTCGCCAATAGCCAGATAAGACAAGCCAATAATGGCATTCATTGGTGTTCTTATCTCATGGCTCATATTGGCTAGGAACTCAGATTTAGCTTGGCTAGCCAAGTCGGCTCTCTCTTTTTCTTCTTCCAGTTGTTCATTTAGACGCTTCATCTCAGAGATATCAAAAGCCCAGAACAGTGTTGCTAATTCACCATCTAACTCAAACAAATAGTAACTGACTAACGCAACAAAGCGGGTTCCATCAGACTTCCTAAGTACCAACTCTCTATTTTCAACCTTGCCATTGAGGCTAAGCTCATTATGGATTTTGTCACGAACATCTAAAGAGTCGTGAATAGAGGCCACATCGATAGAGGACAGTTCTCGATCTTCAACCCCAAATAAGCGCTTCGCAGTGTCGTTTGCATAACGAGCCTTCTCCTCAAGTACAACAGCAGCGGCAATTGGAGAGCTGTTCAACATATTGTAAAGTTGCTCCTGAGCTTTCTTAAGCGCCTCTGTTGCATCATTGGCGATGCTGATCTGCTTAGCGAGCTTTCGATTCCAAAAAACAATAAGTAACACAATGATCAAAGAAAAAGCCGAGATGGTGTAAACCAACTCGTAATCAACTCTTTCTATTGCCTTTGGTGCCGCCCACTTTGCGGAGATTTTCTGATGGTCTTCAGCAGAAATACCCTCAATCGCTTTATTTACAATAGTAAAAAGCAAAGGTTGAGACTTGGTGACATGTAAAGTTGGTGAGAGGAAAAAATCGAGTCGACCGATAATTCCAATCTCTCGGTGACCAAATGAGTCAATGAGATAGTTGAGGACATCGACCGTATCGATCATGCCATCTAAGGTTTTATTATCTAATCTGTTGAGCCCGTCTTCCGTAGAATCTACCTTTACCCATTCAACGTTCGGGTACTTATCTAAAATCGCGTTAGTATTTGCCGCATTCTTCAAGATGCCGATTTTCCAACCATCAGCTTCTTCAAGTACCAAGCTACTAACGTCTCTTCTCGATGCAATGGCCAAACGACTTGAAAACAAGCTTTTAGCTGCTTTGACGTTATCCCCTAACGAGCGATTTTCTTGAGCAGCAGAGACCAGATCCACCTCATGATGATCAACCAAGCTTCGAGTCTCAGACCAACTTTCAACGTTTACATGGTTAATACTTAACCCTGTTTTTTGCTCAATAAGCGTTAAATAATCGTCAATCATCCCGATATACTCTCCGGTATTTGATACCGCCTCATAAGGGAGAGAGTTTGGATCGATACCTATCCTCACATCTGGGTTATCTTTGATCCATTGTCTTTCTTTTGGGCTTAAATTTAAAATCTCGCCAATTAAATTGTTTGCTTGATACACATCTGCGATATAGCGTTTGGCCGATTCACCAAACGAATCAAACTGCTCGACCGCAGGAAAATAAACGTGGTTTCGTTCTAGTGATTTAGTATCAAAATAGAAAGTCATCGAACCAGAGTTGGTACTCCCTCCCTTGGTTCTATAATTCGCCACCTTGGTGACTGATGAAAAGTGAGAGGTATTTTTCTTCTCTCCATATTCATCAACTAGGTTGCCTATGTACCAAGATTTGATCGGGCGACTATTGTTATCCGCTTGTGCGGTGATCACCTGAAAAGAACTGTCCGTGTCGAAAATTTCAAACACTTCCATCAACTCTTCAAAGCGGTCATTGACGATAAAATACGCAGATATTTGCGCGATAATATTCGCTTTTTTAAGGACTTGGCTTAAATCACTCTGCACCTGCATCTCGATAATTTGGTTTAAGCCGTCATCCGCCTGCTTAAGCCTTTTAATCGCGGCATTGAAACTATCTCTGATTTCTTCACTCTTAAAGTCAACATAGATCGGATACTCAATCTTATAATCGTCATGTAACGTTAGCTCTGCCATTTCGATAAAACGAGTATTGGTGATAAACCATTCCAGTACTCTGCGTTCAACCATTAACAGGTCAACATTTTGAGCCCTAAGCTGTGAGAATGCCGATTCAAGATCTTCGTAGTCTTCGACACGATCAATGTCTAACTTGCCCTTCAATACTTCAACAGAGTTTTTAATTGGGGAGGTCTCGTCAAACAGTAGCGCCCCCAATGACAACTCTTTTTGGGATTGGAGGTTAAGTTTGCGTCGAGCGAGTGAAACAGGAACAAACTCAACATTAAGAACGTTATCACTTAAAAAGTGCACATTAGGATCATCAAACTGAACACCAGAAACAAAGGCTATAGAATTATTGTTATCGATGGCCTTTCTAGCGGCGCTAGGAGGAAGAGTGACAACGTCACCTAGCTTATATCCCATATCATTAAGTGCACGCTGAAGAATGTCGTGTTCTAGTCCGACTGCGGTGCTGTCTGGGTACATATACGGAGGGTTACCAAAGCCGAATACGCCCTTTAATGGCACTCGATAAGGAGAACTGTCTAACCACTTTGATAGAATCTGGTTCTTATTGTCCACATCGAAGGTTTCAATCTGCTTGTTTATTAGCGTCAGCAGCTCTGTTTCATCGGTTCGGACCACCATTGATGCTTCTAACCTTTTCCAGTGCTCCAGAACATAATTGACCGCTAAATCATGAACACCAATTTTTTTTGCCAGATCCATGGTGGTAATTGGCTCACCTACAATGCCTTCAACATCGCCTTCCCCTAAAGCTCGTACCGCATCAATAACATTTTCAAAGTCGACTCTCTCAACAGAGCTCAACCTCACTCCTGCGCGCTCCAAATCAATGTTTTCATTAACCATGGCAATACGACGCTTATGATTTTGATCTAAGTTAGTATCAATCTTATTGTCAATAGGAACAATCACAGCAACCTGATAAGGAATATACGGTTCACTCGCAAGAAACCGTCCACCTTCACTAGGGTCAAATTGCTGAAATGGGAAGATATCTCCTCGTCCGTCTAACAAGGCTTCTTTCGCCTCAACACGAGATCCCACGCTGATAAATCGAGCATGAACACCAAACCTATTCTCAAGGTCTAATGCCCAATCTTTTATGATCCCAGACACTTGTCCGTCATCATCAATAAAGGAATATGGGTAATGGTCGGTAAGGGTAATAAAAGTTACGGTTGGCTTATCTGCTAACCACTGGTTTAGTTGGGCGTCCGTCGCTTCATCAGCATGAGCACTACGAATAAGCAGTGGCCACGCCAAAAGCACGAGCACAAGAGAAACAACAAAACGATATAGCGACGACATTAAGCGCTCACTCATCTTTAAACTTCTCTTTGATACTTAATATTTGAGGTAGGTTTTCAAACAGTAAATCGACAATTCGAGGGTCAAAGTGTTTACCTTTTTGCTCTTCAAACAAAGCGAGCGCTTCATCGACACTCCACGCTTTTTTATAAGGACGCTCTGCCGTCAGTGCATCAAATACATCAGCCACCGCAGCAATTCTTCCTACTAAAGGAATTTCTTCACCCGCGATCTGGTTTGGATAACCACTGCCATCCCATTTTTCATGATGATACTGCGCGACTTGAATAGCCATTCGCATCAACTTGGAGTCGCTCTGTCTTCCAAGGATCTCAACACCATACTCGACATGCTTCTGCATGATGGTCCATTCGTCGACGTCCAATTTACCAGGCTTGAGTAACACACTATCTGGAATACCAATCTTGCCAATATCGTGCATTGGAGCCGCGTCACGCAGGGTTTCAGCATCTTCGTCTGTCATGCCTAACGCCTTGGCTAATATTTCGCAATAATGGCTCATACGCATTACATGCATGCCGGTTTCATTATCTTTAAATTCAGCCGCCCTACCCAATATGTTAAGGGTCTCTAGCTTACCCAGATTGATCTCTTGAGTTTTCTCTTTCACCTGACTAAACAACGCACGTTGCTGGTCATAAAGAGCAATATGGGTTTTTACACGTTGTAGTGCAATTTCAGGTGTAATTGGCTTCGTTAAATAATCAACTGCACCTAAGGACAAGCCTTTCACTTCAGCTTCAGGGCCAATCTTCGCGGTAACGAATATAATGGGGATATGCGCAGTATTTGGCTGAGCTTTTAATTGACGGCACACTTCGTAGCCATCGATGTCAGGCATAATGATATCAAGGAGAATAAGATCAGGCTGAGGCACCATCTTGGCAATCTTAATACCGATGGTACCGTTAATCGCAACCTTTACTTGATAAGTATCTTTGAGTATTGCAGTTAACACGTCCAAGTTGCTCGGGGTGTCATCCACGACTAACACTATAGGCTTACGACTCATTGATACCTCATATAAAAATCAAACAGTTATAATCATAGTGTAGATGGCTTTTCGTACCTCTCAACATGAAAAAGACAAATGTTTGTTAAAAATGAAGGATAGATCTTCGAGTGACATCAAACTAACGGTGAGTTGATATGCATGTCAGAAACTCGTCGTACAAACTTTATACAATTCATCGAGTAACTTACCTTAGTGTTCATTTTGGTCGCTAGATGGATGTCCATATCGGCATTCGAAACTAGAACAATCTATCGACTCAGGAACCTAACGACCTGAGTAGTACATACAGATTCGAACACCATCGAACTCGCGAATCTCAAATGGGATCTCGTAGATCGATTCCATCACGGACTTTTCAACCACTTCCGAAACCTTACCTGACTTAACCACTTTTCCTTTCTTCATCGCGACAATGTTATCTGAATAGCAAGAAGCAAAGTTGATGTCGTGAATCACAATAACCACCGCTTTATTAAACTCATGCGCTAAACGACGCAGCGTCTGCATGATTTCAACCGAGTGTTTGATATCTAGGTTATTCAGTGGTTCATCTAAGAACACATAATCCGTATCTTGCGCCACAACCATCGCGATAAACGCCATTTGACGCTGACCGCCACTCAATTCATCAAGGTATTTGTTTTGGATGTCGGTAATGCCAAGGTGCTCTAGTGCCGTATCGACGATCTTATGATCTTCGTCTTTCAAGCGGCCTTGAGAATGTGGGAAACGACCAAAACAGACCAACTCACGAATCGTAAATCGCATATTGATGTTGTTTGACTGTCTTAAGACGGCAAGGTGTTTCGCCAACTCTTTGGTATCCCATTCAGCCAGTAATTTATCACCAATAACGACCTCGCCCGCATCACTTTCGGTTAAGCGACTCGCCATAGAAAGCAGCGTACTTTTACCCGCACCATTTGGGCCAATGATAGAAGTCACTTCTCCTTTCGGGAACATAGCACTGGCATCATCAACCACGAGTGACTTGCCATACTTCTTAGTTAAACCTGTTAATTTAATCACTACTTACTACCTTTACTGAATTCTGGTGCGTAACAACAAGAACATAAAATACAAACCACCGACCAAGTTAATGATCACACTCACTGTGGTTTCAAACGCCATTACTTTTTCGATAAACCATTGGCCTGAAACCAATAGCACTACCGCTAACAAACTGCTTGCGATGATAAGCACACGATGTTGATAAGATTTGAATATCTGACGAGCTAAGCTCACGGTGATTAAACCAAAGAACAGCACGGGGCCAACCAAAGCAGTCGATACCGCGACCATCACTGACACAATAACCAAAGTAATCTGAGTCAGTCGCTTGGTGTTCACACCCAAGCTTGTTGCGTTATCAACACCAAGCCAAAGTACATCAAGCTTAGGAGCCAACAGCCACAGGCCAAGTAAGCTCAAACCCAATGGAATAAGGCTGAGATAAACCAGTTCTCCTTTCACATTATTGAAGCTTGCAAACATCACATTCTGCAGCACTGCAAATTCATTCGGATCAATCAACATCGCTAGGAAGTTTGAAAGGCTAGAGAATACGCTGCCACACACGATGCCAATCAGCAGCAATGTAAACACGTTGTTTCGCTTACTCTTGAAGTAGAAATGGAACAGAGCAAACGAGAACAAGATCATCACGGTCACAGACATCGAAAAGTTTGCGATTGAATCAATCACCCAAAAACCAGCACTGCCGAACACAAACAGAAGTACCGTTTGCACCAGCATATACAAGCTGTCAAAACCCAAGATGGATGGGGTTAGAATTCGATTATTAGTGATGGTTTGAAAAACCAGTGACGACGCTGAAATTGCTACCGCCGCCAATACAATCGACAGCAATTTGGGTAGTCTCAGAGACAAAAAGAACTCGTAGTTATCCCACGTTAGCCCCTGTCCCACAAAAACGGCCACCATACACAAAGACGCGATGGCCAGAATCGCAATTTTTACTGAATCACGCATTCGACTTGTCTCTCATGATTAGGTAGATAAAAATCAAGCCACCGAAGATGCTGATTACCATCGAGATTGGAATCTCATAAGGGAAGATGACGATTCGAGCTAACAGGTCACAAGCCAACACCAAGATAACGCCCCAATAGGCTGTCCAAGGTAGGATTTTCTTCATGTTGTCGCCCATCATCAGGGATACAATGTTTGGCACGATAAGGCCAAGGAAAGGGATGACACCAACAATCATCACTACAGAAGAAGCACAGATAGCCACCAACGCAACACCAATGAAAACGATCTTCTGGTAATTCAGGCCGATGTTTTTTGCAAAACTCTCGCCAATGCTCGCCGCACTGAACTGACTCGCGAAGTAGTAAGCCAATATACAAGCAGGCACTGCGAGGTAAAGAATTTCATAGCTGCCTTGCAACACACTCGCAAAGTTCGCCATTGTCCATGCCGACATGGTTTGTACTAAGTCGTACTTATAAGCAATAAAGGTTGTTAGAGACGAAACAACGTTGCCATACATGATGCCAATCAAAGGCACCAACACCGCATTCTTGAACTTCAGGTGTTGTAGAAAACGGACCAATAGCATGGTTCCGAAAACCGCAAACGCGAAAATGAAACCTAAGTAGCTCCATTGCGCTGCATTGCCTAGCACTAGAATACCGACTATGTACCCAAGCATGGCGCAGTCAATGGTGCCCATAGTCGAAGGCGCGGCAAACTTATTTTGCACGATCTGTTGCATGATCAAGCCAGCGACACTCAAGCCCGCACCGGCAAGCACAATCGCGAACAATCGAGGGATTCGACTAACAACATAAATAGAGTTGGCGTGTTGGTTGCCATTGAAGAAGTCGCTAAAACTGATCTCAGCGACTCCAATCATCAATGACATAACGCATAACACAACAAGAAATACAGCAGCGGCAATGGGTTTCAACATAGAAATAATACTAAAGGTAGGGCTCTTTGAGTCCGTATGAAAAGTGAAAAAGGGCTTATAAGAACGCTCTTATAAGCCCGAAAATCTGATGATTAGTAACTATTGAATCGTACGCTCAATATCACCTAACATTCGGTGAATCGCTGTCACGCCACCACCAGCCAAATACCAAGCACTTGAATCAAGGTAAACGATGTTGCCTTGCTGCGCCGCAGGTGTCGCCGCAACTAATGGGTTATCAAACAGCTGTTGTGCGCGACCTTCTGATTTGCCAATCGCTTTTTCGCGGTCAAGAATGTAAAGCACTTCAGGTTTTGCGTCAGCAATGTATTCGAACGAGATTAGGTTGCCGTGAGTCCCTTTAATTGGAGCCACTGTCGCACTCTTTGATTCCACGAAACCAAAGTCATCAAAGATGATTGAGAAACGGCTGCCTTTGTTAAACATCGCGATGTTGTTACCGTTGTTCATTAGCATCATTGCTGAAGTTTCGTCAGACGCTACTTTGTCATTTACAGCAGTGATTGAACCTTGAGTCTCTTTAATGATCGCTTCTACTTCAGCTTGCTTACCAAAGATGTCACCTAGCGCGCGCCAGTTTTGCTGAGCATCAGCCCAGTATTTATCACCTTCAATAGAGAACATGACCGTTGGAGCGATTTGTGCCAGCTTGTCGTAAACCTTAAGCATGCGGTTTTCCGCGATAATGATGTCAGGCTTCAACATGTAGATAGCTTCAAAATCAGGTTCACTCAATGATCCTGTATTTGCTGTCGTTTCTTTGTACGAAGCTAGGTAATCAGGCAGCAAGCTATGAGGCGCACCAACTGGCTGTACACCAATTTGTTCAAGCACATCCAAGCTACCAAAGCCAAGTACTACAACGCGCTGTGGTACTTCAGTAAACTGCGCCGTGCCCTTTACGTGTTCAATGGTCACGGTTTTCGCTTGAGCGGTCATCAGGAATGATGATGCAAGAACGATGGCAAGCCCGCTTAACAACTGGCGAACTGAATTGATTGTTTTCTTCATGTTTCTTCCTTTGCCATTGATACTAACCACCACTCATGACAATGAAAGTCACATTACTCATAGGTGAGCATGAGGCGTACACAACGGCTAAATAACGATAATTTAAAGTCTGTCATTACTTTGATAACAAACCCGTAACGCAAGTGAGAACTATTATCAATTATATTTGCGTTAAACTGGAGACACAACAACTTTATTATTCAGAAATGTAAAAGTGAGTATTCATATTATGCGTAGGAGAGATATTAGGAATCAGAAATAGCAAAAGGACGTGCAGAGGAAAATGATCATCAATCTGAAGAATAAACTGATGGGGAAAAGTGCCCGCCCCCCCTGTAATTACAAAGCTAAATCACAGAATTACGACGTTCAATCTCCTAATCACAACGCTAAACCTCAGAGTTACGAATTGCAATTTACAATGTAAAAATTATATATAACAGAGACTTAACAACCACTAAATTAGCTGAGTAAATAAAACCACTAATGACAAAGAACACGAAGCGGTGCAAAGCCAAACATCGGTCAGGTATCATGGTGAATTACCTGTCCTTCGCTCATTTAACTCTCAATAAGCGACGGAAAATCATTCAAACATATTTTTAAATTAAATTAAAAATAGGGTTGCAATTCAAAAAACTAGGCGTATAGTGCCTCACTTGGCTCTAATCTATAGAGCTGTTAATGCTAAAGTAAGTCCAAGTTCCTCAAAGACAGTTCTCGATTTCCTCGTTACACCATCTCTGCGTCAGCTTTCACCTAGATAGTCATTCAATAGCTTTTAAATTCGATCCTCACTACCGATCTATCGTCATTCGCTCTTTTGTTAGCGAAGTCAAAATAGATCGATCACTTAAATATAAATGTAATAAACACAAGGCACAGTTATGTCACGCAGAACAACACGACAAACCCATTGGTACCAACTATCACGCGACAAATCAGTCAATAAACTAAAAGGTAATAAATGCTCAAGATTAAAATAGACTTACACAAAGAAGAAATTTCATGGGTCACAGAGATTCGACAGCTCAATAGCGATATACTCCACCGCCACATATTGCCCAAGCTACAACATCACAGTTATCTCATCGACTTTGAATTTAATGAACGAGAAAGCATCGGAACTATTGTTTCAGGCAACGGAAACACCCTAGGACATTTCACACTCCTATAGCATTTCCCATAGGCTACAAAAAGAAACACCGTTTAGTCCCAAAGATGTAAAAGATGTCACCCTCAATTCGCTCTAGCAGAACAAAATAGAGTAGAAGTAAAACAGAACAGAACAGAAACCTAGCCCTTTTTGCATTTCACACGCGGCTAACGCTAGCTAGGTTATCGTACTTCTATTGAAACCAACTTATATCAAACTCTGAATCACCAATGAGTCATTATCAGTGCACTCATGGACTAATAAGTTAACGGCATCGACCTTAACTTCTGATCAAGAGTATATAAGTGTTCTGCAGCTTGCATGTGTTGAGGGTAATCACTGAATTTCTCACGATTCTCCTCATTCATCTTACATGTCTCATCCACCAGCATTAATTTCCAATACAGCTTTGTTGTATGCAGCATCGCCAGTAAAGGTTTGAATACCTCTTTTTCATAAGCTTGAATCAATTCTTCAATCAACTCATCACGTTCGTCTTCACTTGCGATTGAACCATTGGTTGCCGACAACACTTTTTGATACTTCAGATTTTGTTGCAGCTTATCCATGACCGTTTGGTTTTCTTCCGCTAACTCAACAAGCTTCGACTTAATAATGTTCACCCAATTCTCTTGGCTAAGAACCCCATCATCGATACTCGCAAAATCTTCGCGTATTTGACGTTCGACGTCTTTTTGAGCTTTCTTCAAAACCGCACGCACCTTTTGGAAAGGCAGCTGATATTCCTTACTTAGCTCGATAATCAGTTTATGAAAACCACCATTTGGAAGGTGTAAGTTTTCCTTAAACGTCGCCATTGCAGCTTCTTGCTGATCGGTAAGGTGAGTCATTCTGTTTCCTATTCTTTTATCACTTATGGTGCTGAACCCACGATCATACCATTATTAGTCACAGTTTTTAGGTAACTTGATGAGTTACACCTAGGTACGTACTTAATTTATCTCTACCCTTTATCTTTTGGCTGGTTTTCACACTATTTGGCACTAAATGGTAAGTTTCTATCGATGAATATTCGTACATTAGTTGCACAGGGTACATCGCCAGACAGGAGTCATTACTTACATATGAAAGACAACCGCGAGAAATGAGAAAACACATGACCTATTCAGAATATAAAGAATCCGATTTGCATAAGTGCGTGACCATTGGTGCAGAAGCAATGCTCTCAATTACCAAATTTGCCTTTAAAGCCACTACCCTTTTATTTCGATTTTTCCGCTGGCTTATCGTATCGGCTTATACCTATGTGATGAAGTGATCCTTTATTGGAGTCGTTGTTTTCATTACAACTTATCTAAACACCAAAAAGCGCACCCTATTAGGGTGCGCTTTTTTTATGTCTATTTCTTTACCTAAAATTTGAGACCAACTTTCTATCATCAGTGGCGTTAAATGGTAAAACTCATAATCGAATAAAAACCATACTACACCTGTTCCAACGAAACAGACTTCTAACTTATACAGGTACTAAAATGAAAAAGATTGCACTTAAAATTGTAGGACTAACGGTTTTGGCTTCTGCGCTAACTGGTTGTATCGGCAGTAACGCCGTAACAGGGAAAGTAATGAAATTTAACGTTGAAGTTGTCGATAACCGCTATGCTCGTGCAGGTGTAAACTTCTTATTAGCACCTGTGTACGGTATTACAACTGCAGCAGATTACGTAGTATTCAACTCCCTCGAGTTCTGGACAGGTAAAAACCCAATCAGCGGTGCACCACACGTATTCGATACGAAAACTGACACTCACTTCAAAGTGAACGATGACCTTGATCCGAGCCTTAAAGAAGCGCCTGTAGGGCCAATTTCAAACAATCGTACAATTGAAACAGGTGAGATGATTAAGATCGACGAGAACACAGTTCAAATGGACATCGTATATACCTCTGGTGAAACGGCAACTCTGACTGGCATCAAAGATGGTCAAAACGTTAGCTATTACATGGATGGTCAGCTTGTATCGCAAACGACTATCGCTGAATTAGAAAAGATTCAAGGTTCTGAAGCTTAAGATTCGTAGCCCATATAGATTTTTAAGATCGTAAAAATATAACAAGCCCGGCAATTGCCGGGCTTGTTTGTATGTGACCTATTGGGATTGAGACTGTGTAAGTCGAACACTCACCAAACTCGCCACCATGATAGCCAAGTAAAAGCTGCCGATAATGGATTCCATAAACACAAAGAACTGAGCAATAGGCAAAGCCGGTGAAATATCTCCATAGCCAACGGTGGTCAGAGTGATAAAACTAAAGTACATCGCATTGAACAAATTCGTTAACCAGACTTGCTCTTCCAAACCGTAAAATGCACTAGGAAAGATTTCCAAAATCAACAAATAGATAATCGACCAAGCAAACCCCAACAATAAGTAAATACAGATCGATCCGATAATGTGATTGGGGGTTACCGTTTTTGCTTTCATCACCTGTTTTAACGCCGAGTAAATGTGTGAGAACAAGAACACAGCCAACGCCAATAACGTCACTATCGACAGGTTATAACCTTCCAAAAACGAAAATACACCTGATACGGACGCTGTTATCAACAACAGACCATACCAAGATCGATACAAGGCTCGCTCTCTATGGATACCAGCAATTGAGCACGCTAAAGTAATTATGATGAGAAATAGTATTGTTTTCTGACCTTGTGGGTAAAATTGCTGCATCACCGCACAACCAAAAAACAGCACTAACAATGCATAAAACAAGAAGTAGAAGTTGTCGTCTTTCGAGACTGGCTTCATCTATTTTTCCTCTGTCTCTTCTTGGTCTTTTTCAGTTTCTGCTTGGTTTTTATCTTCAAGTCCTAGCCACGCCATCATCAACTCATAGGTCAAACTCAATATCACAGCACCCACGAACAAACCGACGATTCCTGACATCGCCATTCCGCCCAACGCACCTAATAAGATAACCAACATTGGAATGTGAGAGCCACGGCTCAACAGTACTGGCTTCAAGATAGCATCACTACCACTGACTAAAATACACCACACTAAGAACAAGCTCGCCGCCAACGTCGATTCAACGCTGAACATGTAGATAATCGCAGGTAATAGAGCAAGAATCGGTGGAAGTTGGATAATTGCAACTAGCAGCACAGCTAGCGCCCATATGGCAGCGGCAGGCACGCCTGCAATCACCAAACCGATTGCCGACATAATTGATTGAATCACAGCCACACCAATCACACCTTGCACAACACTGCGCACCGTCGATTTAGAGAGCTGCACCAATTCTTCACCTTTACCACCCGTTAAACGCGCCACTAAATGAGTCACACCTGTTTGGCATTTATCAGCATTACTCATGAATGCACCGGCAATGATGGTCGAGATGATAAATTGAATGAAACCACCTCCCAATGAGCCCAGAACCGACGCTGCTTTGGTCGCGAATATTTTCAGCTCTTCCGCATACTTGATGAACACGCTTTCTATGTTGGATGAAGCGTGAACTAAAACCGCATAAACTTTTTCACCAATCAACGGAATCTCTTGCAAAGACTCTTTCGGTTTAGGCAAGGACAATGTGCCATCTTGAAGCCCCGTCATCAGGTCAGAAGCACTGGTATAGATACCGGAAGAAAGCGCGGCCAAAGGAATAAACAGAAGAATAACACCAATAAAACTCAGCAATGCACTGGCTTTACCTTTCGATATCCCCGTTTTATTTGAAATCGCCACAGCAACAGGGTACAGCGCAGTCGCAATGATCGCCCCCCACACCACCAAAAGAATGAATGGGCGCAAAATCGAAAAACACCAATACACGAGCATGGCAATCGCTGCAATTTTTATGGCAGCGTCTATCGCCTGTTTTGAAAAATCATCGGTTAACTTCATGAGACGTCCTTGTTAGACAGAATTAAGGCTGATTTTGTAGGAACTTCCAATTCCGAGTTTCTAGGAATAGAGAAGCTAAAATCATATATATGCCAATTAATACTAATTGGAATATGCGTATAAGAGTGTTGCTATCGATGTCGCCTGAGCTCATCAATGTGCTACCAACCAGTACGAGCAACGTACTAAATGCAGTGGCGAAAATCGGCGCTTTTTCGGGAACCGTGTAGATCTTTTTGGCAATCACAATAGCAACCAAGCCTATGAATAAAGAGTAGAAGATAATATTGGGAACAATAGAAAGGATTGAAAAAGCCGCTATCGCGAGTAAACCCCCAATACCATTACTGATCACCAGAAATGCACTCAACTTGACCGACTTTTCCGAAGTAATCATTAGTGACAATAATGCAATAAACATCATGGTTAGCAATGCTTCAGATATCTGAAATATAAAGAAAAAACACACAACAGGATAAGAGATAATCATGGCGCGGAAAGCTGCATACCAACGCTCTCTTCTGTTGAATGGCGCCGACGCAAAGCCGGAGAATTCAGTTTTCGGTTCAGGGAAAAATATATGAACCAGCGCAAAAATAGTCACCGAAACCACACCAGAGGTGGCCAAGCCAGATGCTAATAATACCGAGACTCCAGGGTTATCAATCGCCATAAATGGCAACATCAGTACAGCAATTAATAATATGGTTGCGAACAGATTCCACTTAGGGTCAACAAATAAGTAGTAACCCCAAAGCATCACTAGCCCCACCAAAATCAATAATGGAACTGGATAATGGGTAATTCCTCGCGACAACAATAACCCTAACCCCATGGTCACTACTACCGCCAAAAGCAGTTCATAGACCGTCTCCTTATGAAGGCTTGGTTTATCAATTAGAAACTTAGCGGTGAACACTGGCGCTACAAATGCGAGCGGCCAGTTAATCCACGCAGCCAAAAACACAGCTAACGTAACCCCAACGGTATACCGCAGGATCCGTTGTTGTGTTTGTTGGTCAGGGATCGATTTATCGGACATAAGACAACACGCTAATCAAACGAATCCACACTTTGCCTATTGCGTTGAATACAAAGTTATCACCACTATAAACAATCACATCCGCCTGCCCACCAACTCGGAGCATACCTTGCATCTCATCTCGTTCAAACTCTATGGTGATAGGAAGCATCTGTGTTTGACGTAACCACCCCGTTTGTTGGCTAGCTTGAGCAAGTTTACCTGCTTGATCATTTTGCCCCCAATCAACCCCCCAATCGATGCTGCTCACTCGACCTTTCACAATTTGTCCTGGAGCAAAATCCAATGCCACTTCGACTTCATCACCGACCGTTACGTTGCCAAGGCTATTTTCACGATAATAAGCTTCAATCCAAATATCTTCCGTTGAGACAAAAGTCATGATCGGTTGACCTGCTGAAGCGTAAAAACCTTCAGATAAGCTAAAGTTAGAAACTCCACCTTGTGTCGGTGCGGTAATTACGGTGCGCTCTAAGTTCAATTGAGCTTGTTCAAGAGCCAGCAACGCCGCTTTCACTTGGCTATTTTCTTCACCTTCTTTACCCATTTGTTTCTTTGCACGATCAAGGTCAGCTTCCGCATTCACAACTGCTGCTCGAGACGTCGCTAATGCTGCTCGCGCTTTATCTGCGTCTGATTTAGAAACGACACCTTTGTCGGCCATCTCTAAAACACGCTTTGCTTGTAGTTTAGTATTTTGTCTTTCAACGATCGCTGAAGTAAGTTTCGCTTGAGCTGAAGCAATGCTAGCGGTTTGAGCTCCCACATTTTGGCCTGCAATCTCTAGATTTTGCTCTGCTTGTTGTACGGCAATTCGGTAATCAGACTCATCCAAAATGGCTAACTTATCGCCTTGATTAACCAGTTGGTTCGGCTGAACTAAGATATCTAGCACTTTACCCGACACCTCAGGCTTTATAGGAACGATATAGCCCTTTACACGAGCATTGTCAGTAATAGGGATGATGCGATCTGAGATAACACTGAAGATCAACATAAACGCCACAAATAACAGTAGGTAATTTGTTATCTTTCTTACTTTGTCTTTTCCATTTGTTTGTTCGACAACTTCTTCATTGGCTTCTTGCTTGCTCCCTTCAACTTCTGACATGGGACTCCCTTCTAGATAACTAACATCAATAAAATTAATACTTTAAAAATAAACCTAGCAATGGAAAACTCAAGTAAATAAGGTTAGATTTAGTAAATAAAACGTTGCAAATGATATGCTCGTCTAATAATGCGACAATATATACAGGATTGTATTCTCATGACCTCTAGTCACTACCAAGTACCGGTAATACAAACAAGTTATGCTAAGATCTTAGTCCAAATCTTCACTGACTATGGATTAGACCTACACAAGCTACTTGAAGACTCGGGCTTACCACCCGATCTGATTGAATCAGAAAGTGACTTTGTACCCTCAGAATCAATCAAGCGACTGATTTATTTGACCTCATCACAACTAGGCGTATCTCGATTTACGGACATACTTGGCCTTGCCTTTAGGCGAAGAATCATCCCATACGTCTTGCATCAATTTACCGAATTTGAAACCATTGGAGATTCGCTAAAGCATATCAGCACGATTTTCTCTTATGATTCTCCCGGCAGTAGAGTCGACTTCATTCAAGAACACGGACAGAGTTGGTTTTGTCGAACTGCCCCCGCAGATAATTCACCCATGTCCCAATGGGGAGAGGTATTTGCTATCACTTACATTATTGAACTAATAACGATTCTCTCTCAGTCACCTTGGCAGCCAAGCAAAGTACGTTTACAAGGACATGACACTGATATCGTCAAAACACTGCTTCCAAGTCACTGTCAGCTTTTTGTTGACCATAATTCAACCGCTGTGATGATCCCTGATGAGATCCTACAACTACCCATTCGCCTTACTGCCAAAGACTTAAGCAATAAGCCCGCGATCATTGAGTGGCACACCAGCTTTACCGACAGCGTTTACGAATTACTCAAGCCCTATATGAAAGAGCAGGACCTCTCGCTTGAAGAAGCTGCAGAGCTTCTTAATTTTTCCGTGAGAACGTTTCAACGAAAACTCAAAAATGAAAACACCACCTATCGAAAAATCAAAGAGAACCTGATGTTTTCCGTTGCGTGTGAATTGATGGAAGAAGGCCATACTCTGACTTATATTTCGAGCCAATTGGGTTACACCAATATCTCTCACTTTTCTAGAGCATTTAAGCGAGTTTCCGGCCTTACGCCTAAGATTTATCAACGCTCAATTTCCGCGTAAAACAGTTCTAACCGATTAACCAAGTGCAATTGGCTTCAGATAATCCTAACTGGAACTACACACTCTATTTCGGCCGTTACCTTTTGCACGGTAAAGCGCCCTATCCGCGCTGCGATACGTCGCTTCGGCATACGCTTGTATTTCAGACACACCACTACTTACCGTTAGGTTTAGTGTTGTGTCTTTAGCAATCACTTCTTTTAACCGATACATAGCTTCAATCGCTTCTGACAGGTTGGTTTCTGGCATCAAAATCGCAAATTCTTCCCCCCCAACTCGTGCCACGATATCGGTATCTCTGATGTTTTTCTTCAACAGTTCGGCCACCTCTTTAAGAGCTGTATCACCTTGATCATGACCATGGTTATCATTAATTGCTTTAAAGTGATCCAAATCGATCAGTGCTAAACAGGAGTGTGTATGACCGTAGCGATCAGCTAGGTTTGAGTAGTGACTTAACTCTTTATCAAAGCGGCGGCGATTCCAGCAACCTGTGAGTGAGTCCGTTTCAACCAGTATTCTTAATTGGCGTTCGAGCACCTTACGTCGACTAATATCGGTAAAAGTTACAACGTATTTTTCGTTGTTCGGCAATATTTCGGTTAGCTTTTCGACAACTGCATTAACCGTAAAGTGTTCACCAAGTCGGCTGACACCACTCAACTCACCTTTCCATCTGTGATTTTGCTTAAGCGAGGTCGCAATGGTCGATATCAAACCACTGTTGTTCATAAAACAGAGGTCAGAAATAGGACGAGCTTCGACTTGGTCAAACGCATAACCAGAGACTCTAGAAAACTGCTGATTGACCTGAATGACCCTCAGTTGGCTATCAAGAATAATAAAGCCGGCAACACCATCAATAATCGCCTCAGACAAGCTATTCTTGCTTTGAGTCATTTCATATCGATAAAGACGCGCAGTAATGAAAGTACTGAGCAAAAAGAGCATACATACCGAAAAAGACATGGCTGTGGTAGAAGCGATACTCAGCAACCACAAACTAAATACCATGTTTAGGACAAGTGCCGATACCACGTATAACGGTATTTTTCGGTCAAAGCTTAACTTGTTCATAGAGTGCTCGTGCTATGGGTGAGCGACTATGATGACCAAGTTTACGAGCGAATATTTACCATTTCACGACACATACAAATTAAAATTAGATGAGTACTTTTAAGATTAAATATTTATGTTAATTGTTGAGTAAGAACAGCAAGCTACCACCGCTCAGCGAACTGCCGTAGTTGAAGTTAATCCCAACACCAAAATTATCAAAGAAGTAAGAATCGTAAGGCACATTGAACACTAAACCTGCACCAAACTCATAGTAATAGTGTGTATCGAGTGGGTCAGTAAGATCCCCTGCCACGTCGATTCTTCGCAGGTTATAGTGAATCTGAGGGTTCTTTAACGACCAAGCATCCAGTGCCACATTCTGTCGGAATTCAATTTCATTGATAAAGCGTAATCCTTCTGGATTACCAATGTCGCCATCATTGGCTTCGCCCCAGCCTGTTCCATAGAAATAACGTGCTCTTGATGAGATATTCCAACTTCCCCACTCTTGTTTCTGTAGGTATTGGAGTTTCACCGACGGCTCGCCAATCAGCGCCCATGCAGACGTGTTCAGCGCATATCCATCTAACTGAGATTGAAATGCCTGAGAGTAGCTGTTGTTATATTCATATTTATTGCGGTAATAGAGCAAGTGAGCGCCCAAACCATAAGCAATAGACCAGTGTTGGTTTAAATGATTTTGAACGCCGAAGAAACCATACAAGCCCAATACCGAGTCTTTATTCGGATTAACACGACGGTCAGGAGTCACATCCGATGATATTTCAATATTTTGTTCCGAGAGCGCATACGACCCTCGCACAGACCAAATCAGATCAAGGTCGGGATCATCGGTTTTCATTACAGAAGAATAAGGGATAGAGCCGACACTGACTTGGCTTCGAGTGTCGATAGTTTTATCAGAGCCAAAACCACTGTCGTTCAAGTTAATAAACGAGTTTGGGTCGAAATCCACAAAACCAATTGAGACTGCATCACTGTCAGTAAGCGCTATAGAAACAGCGAATATCTTTTCTAACCGATGTTGAATCGCCTCATTCGACGCATGGGCCGAGGATGAAAAAAACCAGTTAAGATCAGAGCAATGGAAGAGGAATACGGCGATTGGGGTGAAAGCATTAAGTTGACTCCATTCAAACTTATGCTTCAAGTGTAATTGGTAACTTAACTATTTCAATCAGAGAGTTAACGGTGTGGTTGATACTGATCTCAGTTCCAACTGTAAGAGCGTTGCCAAATCTATGGCTCCCCAAAGTTCTTCTACATCTTGGATTCTAAAATGAATAATCATATGCGCCTCTGTCTAAATTGGAGTCTTATCTTGGATCATTCTTAAAACCCTTACTTACCATAATGCGCCAAACCGACTTTAAGACCTGTCGAGTTACGTGGTTCTCGTCGGGTTAAGATTTGTGATGTTAGAAGCCATAAATATCTTGTTCGGTGACACCCTGAAAACCAAGAAAGCATAACCTTTATGTCTAAAAACCAAAGACAAAAAAGTGAGCCTGATTAGGCTCACTTTTCTATATCCAAATCTGATTATAAACAAGGAGAATTAGATAAAGATTCTTGCACGAACACCGAACACCCACGCGCTGCTTTCATTGGAGAACGCTGGATCTTTAATGTATTGAATATCAGGTGTCACTTGGATGAAATCGTTGAGTTGCATGTTGTAGTAGAGTTCTGCGGTAAACTGTTCACCGTCATTACCATACACACCAGTCGAAATGCCTTTTAGTGCGTACTCATTTATTTCCGACCAGTTAACCGCAAAACCAAGGTTGTTCTTTTCGCTTCCTAGGCCAAAATAGCCAACACCGACACTCAATGAGCGTTCATACAGAGCAACATCTCCATCAGAAAAACCACCTCTCACAAACGGCATTACTTGAGGTGTGACAAATTGACTCCATGAGAAGTTAATACCTTTACCAGATTCACCTCCGCCTGTCGCATCAGACAAGCTATGACGAGTACCACCATCAAAGTGCCACGCTGTAATGTGGAAATTATCAGTGAATATTTGGTCTTGCGATGCTGTCCAACCGAGTTCTAGCGTGGTGAAAAAATCACTCTCATCAAATAATGTACTGAGGCCATCAAAGATATCGTCTGATTTTCCGTTGGCGTCGGCGATACCCGCAATCACATAGTAATTGTCAGTCAGCATATGCCCAGCAGAAAGGGCTAATACACCATCATCAGGTAACCCCATCGCTCCAGCTCCAGTCGAAAATGCAAGGTTGCTAAAGCCAGACCATGGGCTCGCTAATGCGTATGTGTCCACATAGTCGGTAACATCCTGCCACCCAGCGATAACTGAGGTTTTACCTCCATTAAACTTTTGTTTCCAATGCAAATTGGTGACGCGGAAGCCTTGGTCGCTAAAGGCAGAGCCAATCATACCTACATAACCTAACCCTTCTTTGGTACCGTTATTGAACAATCGGTCAGTATCATCAATGAAGGCTAAATTTTTGGGTGCTGAATCAGAATAGGCATGGCGATGTTCGACTTTCCATACTATTCCGCCTGTATTACCCGTCTCTTTGCCTACCAAATTCCAAGAGCCATAAAACCTCGCAACACCGGAAGAGGCATCAACATCGTTCCCCATAGACCCATTGCTAGAGGCTAAACCCAAAGCGTTATAATCTGCTCCAAATGTAATGCCATCATCGGCCAACGACTCCCTCCAAGATTTCTTTTGTGCTTTCTGTTCTGCAATTGTATTTTCAACAGAGTCAGGGCCTTCGAAGTTGGCGCCATAAACAACGCCGCTCATTGGGCTAACCGCCATCACAATTGCCATACTTACTTTAGATAATCTTGAATTCATCATGTCACCAATGCTTTTTAAGTTAGTTTTATTTTAGTTATTACTCACATTGAAAATTGTCATTTGATGACACGGAGCTATTTAAATACTTCCTACAAGATATTGGAGCCTACTAAATACACTCGTTAAGGCTGATATTGTTCGATACCGTCCGCTTTCATCGCATATACCGACTGCACGTTGGCTGCACCGTCAGAGTAATTCACATTTTCTTTCGATTGGTGTCCTATTAACTGCCCTTCAACCCAAACCGGTGTCATTAAGCTCACCAATTCAATGCCTTGCGGGTAATCTATCAGCACCAGTTGATTCGCAGGAGGGGGGGGAGTATGGATACAAGCTCCTGCAGAAGGCACTAAGAAGAACTTAGTCACCTTGGTGCCATCCATTTCAATCGGAGTGATATAGCCAGGGATTCGATGCTTACTGCCTACAACCTCATTATTTGGTTTAGAACCTAACGCTTCTCGTTGCTTCATAATCTGCTCACGAGCAACAAACAGCGCTTCAACATCGACGTCCTGTTTTTTGAGCCTTTCTGTTACTTCCACTATTTCCTGTTTTGCTTCGTCACTTGCGACAAAACCATCTTCAGTTTGCGCGTCTTTAAAACGAGCAATAGTCGCCATGTCGAACATCTGATTTCGGTCGAGCTTTTGAAATGGGTCTTCTATCAGCTCCATGCTTGGGATTAACTCGTCCCAGTATGTAACCTTCACTTCGTTAGCTAGTGATGAAAACGACAAACAACACAATACAAACAGCGAACAGATTGGCTTCAAAATAACCATGAAACTTTACCTCACAAAAACATCGTTAAGCGAAATTAGGTAGAGGAGGAAATCCCCTACCTAACTATTAAACATCAAATCAAAGATTACATTTCGTTGCGGTATACAACGCCATCTTTCATTACCAATTTAATCGTATCGATAGTCTTGTATTCAGGGTCAGCGTCAAACCACTCGGTGGTCGCACCTAATACCGTCATGTCTTCCAGTGGATTACCATCTACCAGTAGAATATCTGCAACGGCATCCTTTTCGATGACACCTAACTTACCTTGGGTTGTACCTCTAGGACCTGACATCGCTAACATTTCACCAGCTGTAGATGTCATTTGTTTCAGCACTTCGAAGTTGCTACCAAACGCTTGTGTTCTCCAGTAAATTTCGTAACGACGAGCTCGCTCAGCATCCGAATCTGCACCTACATAGTCTGATGCAAAAACAACCTTCACGTTGTTTTCCAGTAGGCGTTGACCGTAGTCGCCATATTGCTCTTGAAGCTGAGCAACCATAGGCAGTTTTTCTGCAGGCATAAGCGGATTCTTTGCTAGATCTGGTGATAGACCCCACATCTGTGGAACAACGTATCCGCCCTCTTTTGCAATTCTCTTCATCGTGTCATCATTAATAAAGAATCCGTGCTCGAAGGTTTTAACACCACAATCAAGCAGACGATTTACCGAGCGGTCATTGAATGTATGCGCAGCAACATAAGTGTTCCAATCTTTTGCTGCTTCAACGATGGCACAGGTTTCGTCTACCGAGTATTGAGTTGTATCAATCGGGTCAAATCGAGATGAACCACCACCACCGGCCATGATCTTTATCTGAGTAGCACCATTGCGTAAGTTCAGTCTTGTCGCTTTGAGTACTTCAGGCACGCCATCGGCTACAGCGCCAATGCCCATTCTTTCGAAGTTAGAAATATCCCCTACCGAATTAGGCGTGAAACCGGGATCACTTCTATCTCGGAAATCACCATGACCTGATGTTTGAGAGATAAATGCGCCAGACGGATAAATTCGAGGGCCAACAACATTGCCACTCTCAATTTCGCGAGCCAAACCGAAGGCAGGTCCGCCCATGTCACGAACGGTTGTAAAACCATCATCTAAGTAGCGCTTAGCCACTTGCGTTGCATGAATAGAGATGTCAGTGAGATCTTTATTGGTTTCGATGTCACCAAAATTATAGTTAATCATAACGTGGGCATGGCCATCGATTAAGCCAGGCATTAACGTTTTACCCTCACCTTCAATGACAGTAGCTTCACCAGCTTCAATTGGGTTTGCCGAAATTTGTTTGATTAGATTATCTTCAACCAGTACGTGATGATCTTCGTACAATTTATTTTCTGTGCCATTAAAAATATCAACATTAGTAAACAATGTTGACGCTGCATTTGCAGAAAGAGCAAATGAACACGAGAGAGCAACAACAGAGAATTTTAAACCTGCATTTTTCATTTATACACCTTGATTCCGTTTATGAGTGGAGTCCACTTCCCATAACGATTCCGTAACTACTAATGAGTGTTATGAGGTTTCAAAGGTGCTTTTATTGACCACGAAAATCGCAAAATCTAAGCAAAAATCGAGGAAAAAACAACTCATCAACATTCAATAACTTAGTAGACATACTGCCAGTATTCAAGGTTGATAAATTGCCATTTGGTGACAATAAATAAAGATGTATCTGGGCTCCGGTTTCTACATAAGGAATTTAACAGTGCTCCTTTCTGTACTGTCTTGGCGTCATGTTCATCTGCCTCTTAAAAGCTCGAGTGAAGTGAGATGAATCGGAATATCCCATCTTCGCGCCTACTTGAGTGATCGATAGATCGGGCTGCTTGAGCAATTCTAAAACCTGATCTAGAACCATCTCTTCAATCAAGGTTTTGTAGACCACTCCTTCACTTTCCAGCCGACGCTGGATCGTTCTGACATGAATATTTAGAATCTCAGAAGCCAAGCTAATCGGGAGCTTTCCCATGGTGAGATAAGGCTTTATCACCAACTTGAAGGCATTGAGAAATGTACTAGGTAAAGGGGCTGTTGGCTCAAGTGCCTCGGCAACCTTTGGCAAGACAATTGGCTCAAGCATGATATCTTCTGGAATTTCGAAAGCCGTAACAGGCCTGTGCGTGTAAAACTGAGCATTCCCCATTTGTGGCAAAGATTGAAAGCAATCAAGGTCATCGCTCTGAATACCCACTTCAGAAGGCTTCCAGCGCCCTTGTGTTAATACTGAAAGTAACTCGTTGATAAAAATCACAGAGAACAGCTCTGCAAATTTAAACCAAGGTGCATTAGTAAACGGCTTCTCGCGTACAAACCACCACTTGCCACCAGAATGCTTGGTATAGACAATCGCACCATTGGAAATGAGCTTTAACTGCTCGCCAAACTGGTCTAGCGCACTTTTTAACGAATCTTGCTGACTTAATTTAGCCACAAACCTGGGCACATAGGTTTGCTTGCAAAAGCTCCACATAAACAGCGCAAACTCTTCTCGTGACGCCGACTCCCCCATAATCTTGACCACATTTTTAACGGTTGTCTCAGGGAGATAATCGTAATGTTCATTGTTGGTAAGAATGTCATTAGGAATTTTAGCGCAGCGTAGCAAAGTGTAGATTTCACCATCGATATTTTTGAAAAGCTCAGCAAAAAGCTCGACTTCTTTCTTATCTACAACCGTCATTTGAAGGGTATTGGACATCCTTTCCTCTTAATCTGTTCTTTCACGAACTCAAATTATCACCTTATTTAAGATAGCAGAATAAATGACGAGTGACCTAGGTTTACTAACCGAATACCTCCGCTAAAATAACGAATAAACAAACGGTTAGTATCTATAATCACGTTGATTCAATGAGCAATTTATTGAACCGCCAAATCAGCTTTTCGTACCCAGAATGCACGCGCATGATCGTAAATCAGGTTAAACACAAACGCGTAAATGGTAATAAAAATGGTCACGCCGATATCCATCAAGAACGCCTGCCATATACCCACGTTAAGTAAGTAAGCCATTACCGGGATAGTCGCTATCAACAGTCCAGCTTCGAACAGCACCACGTGAAAAATGCGTAATTTCAGAGAACGCTTGGATTTTTCACCCGTGAAATAGCGATCAAAAATGCGGTTGAAACAGTAGTTCCACATCATCGCGATGGTCGCAACAACTATCATTGTTCCTGATAAGGCATTCACATCGTGATCGGTAAATATCGCTAAGCCGATTATTGAAAGCGTTACGGCTAAAACTTCGAATAACACTGAGTGAAACACTCTTTCTAAGGTACTCATACATTCCTCTAAATAATCTAGTAAGTGTTGGATTAGGTAGGATTATGTCATCCGAAATAATAAGAGAAAGTTAACAGCCATCACGAATAGTGATAGCCTAAACGTTATCACCCTTATTTAGTATTGAGCGAGAGATAGCATGTACAGTTTTGAGCAACTAAAAGTCTTCGTCACTGTGTGTGAAAGTGGCTCTTTCTCTGCCGCGGCACGCAAGCTGAAACGTGCACAGTCTGGAGTAAGCCAGTCGATCGCCAACCTAGAAATTGCCATCGACCAAGAGCTGTTCAACAGAGAGAAGAACATCCCCGTTTTAACCTCCACAGGTAAAGCGTTATTGCCTGTCGCCAAGTCGATTCTCGACCAGCAAAAGTACTTCGACCAAAAAGTAGAATCGCTGACCCAAGAAGATGAGCATGAACTGATCATTGCGGTTGATGAGAGCATCATTGATAAGAACTTCATAAAGATAATCAGCTCACTAGCTGATCAATTTCCAATTACTCACTTCGATATAATTACCGCTTCTACCTTCGATGTTGAGGACATGGTGAGGCGTGGAAAAGCGCAGATTGGCATCATCTATGCGGATGGTGAACTTAAGGTGGATATGGACTTTTTCTTACTTGGCCAAGCACGCTTTCTCACTGTCAGTTCTGCCACGCACGAACTAAGTCAAATGCCCGTTGTGCAAGATTCCGATTTAAAACGTTACCGCCAATGCGTGCATCGCAGTTCAAAGCAACGCGAACTGTGGTTCACCTACGGAATTAGCTCCATGCTTTGGTATGCCAACAATCACAAAACCATTATTGATCTCGTTGAACAAAATATTGGGTGGGCAAATGTACCTGAAATGATGGTGATGGAAAGCATTCAAAAAGGCGATCTTGTGGCGTTACCTGTCTCGCACGAGCATGGTGGTTGGATTACTCCTGTGGGTTGTTTGGTGTCTCGTAGCCACATCAATGGCCCTGTTCTCACCAGCCTTATTGAAAAGCTTAAGGGACACTCACTGCAATACAATCAATGGCAAGCAAACTAAGCTCCCTAATCTTCAAACATCGTCAGTTCAGAGATTCAATATCGGCGTGGAACTCACCACTGCTACCTCATTTCTGCTTATCTTGCCGATAAATATCTTTGTCGTGTGGATAGAACACCCTAGTTGATGTCCAAAAGTGACCTAACTACACTGCGATCCCAACGGGTTTGTCTTTTCAAATGAATTTAGACAGACCCAAATCGCTCTTTAACACCACTGACCCAACTTCAAATCTCCCAGATAAACGCCCTGCCTTGCAGTCGCTTATGCCGGTTTCAAATAGATCACTTTTTGAATATTAATTCGCACCCAGTTTATGAGCGCTCTTCAAGTGCTTTTCTATATCTAAATGAACCTTTTGGAAAATTTGTCGTGAACGTTTTAAGAAATATTTGCCCTGAAAAAATGGGTAAAGAGCGTAACAAACGAGAGTATGATTTACGCGTACTTAATTGTGTCAGTGAAAGCGAATATGAATCGCGTATGGCGGTTTGGAATAGCCTAGCGTTAACTGTTACTCCGTCTGCTTCGGAAACAAAGGGCTTCATCGATGAGTCTTTCAACAAGCTTCAGCAAGACCTGAAAGAAGCTAGCCGTGAGTTGTCGATTAACTACACGGACTTCATCGCAATGGCACATGAAGAGATCAACTACATTAAGGTGTTTGTTGCTGATAAAACCGCACAATACGGTTGGTACGCTGCGATCGTTCTTATGATCATCGGCACCGTTGCTCTGTGCATTCAGTAAACCAAACCCTATGTTAGATAGAGCACCTTAAATGCTCAATCGATAAGCACATCTAGCACAGCTCTGTGTTTTCACTAGAAAACAGATGACTAACCTCATTTGTTTTCTAGTCTATAGCCCCTTCACTCTTCCATTAAAAATAGCAAATCCCGTGTCGCTTGTTTTGGGCTTTCAGCGTGACATATCGCTGATACCAAGGCCAATCCATGAATGCCTGTCTTAACCAACTGCGGAATGTTCGACTCGTTAATTCCACCGATACCCACAATCGGCAACTTCGTTGTTTCCAAAGCCATTTGAATGCCTTCATAACCCCAATGTTTCTTTAGATTCGTCTTGGTCGGCGTGGCAAAAAGGGCACTGAGTCCAATATAATCGATCGGCAAACTGTCGGCTTGTTGTAGCTGCTGTTCAGTTTCAATTGATAACCCGAGAATCTTATCCGGGCCGATCAACTGACGAGCTAGCACTGCAGGCATATCCGATTGCCCCAGATGCAAACCATCGGCGTCGACAGCCAATGCAACGTCCACTCGGTCATTGATGATCAGCGGAACACCTGAACCAACCAAAATCGACTTAACAGCTTGTGCTCGTTCAATGAAAGCTCTCACATCCCCATGTTTCTCTCTCACTTGGACCATAGTGACACCACCAGCGACCGCTTGTTCAACCACGAACTTAAGCGTTTCTAAATCTTGTTGGTCATCCGTTACTAAGTAGAGCTTATAAGGGTTCATTTCGTACCTTCGGAGTCGATGTCTAAAATTGGCGTTGCACCATTTTACCGACAAATCGCATCATGTGCATGGAAGTTAATACTAAATTAGCTCACTTACACATGTGTCATCAAATACGCAACTCGTTGAAAGCATGTCGAAAAACCTGAACTTTTTAACGAAAGCGTTACTTATTACACAAAGTGTTCACTTCGAGCATGCCCAGAATGCTGTTTTATGGAATACTCCGCTGTGAAGGAATCAGGTAAATATAGGGATAGTTATGCGCCACCTTTCTATAGCGCTCAAGATCAAGCTGGGTTATGCCATCTGCTTGCTCTTTTTCGTCATTTCAGGCTTTGTGAGTTACAAAGGTATCCAAACCTTGTCGAACGGCTTCAGCCAATACAGTGAATTCAGCCATAAAGCGACACTCTCAGGCAACATTCAAGTGCACTTTCTTCAGATGCGTTTAGCCTCTGAACGTTACTTAGAGTCATTGGATGAACAGTACGAAACGAATTATCAATCAAGTAAACTTGCGATTGATGATCTGCTCAAAAACTTAATCCAATCCACCACCAAAACCGATAGCCTAGCTAGCTTGCAGCTCGTGCAAGACAGCGTGGCGGCCTTTGATGTGGCTTATGGATCAATGAAACAAAGTGAGATCCTCATTGACCAACTGGTAAACGTTGAGATGGTCAAACGCGAAACCAACGCACTGAAAGCTGCTCAGAGCTTGTTGTATGAGTCTTACAATAACAACGATCCAAACGCGAGCTTATACGCGGGCATGTTGATGGAGAACTTCCTCGCCGCCAAGATCACAGTGCTGAGCTACTCAAACAACAACGACCTTAAAACCTATGAAGCGGGTAAAGACATTTTTGAATATGCTCTACCAGGTATCGAAGGCGATATTGAATCTCTCAAATCATCACCTTATCAAAGTGAGCTGATTGAAGACTTCTCGAACCAACGTAAAGCGTATGCAAAAGGCTTTGAGCAAGTTCATCAACAGATGATTGAGAACACGCAAAGAACCGCTACCCTCGCCTCTATTGGTGACAGCTTAGCGATTGCGGTCGCGGATGCTCAAAGTATTCTCGAGCAGCAGAAGCAAGCGCTCACGCCAGTGCTACAAGCCAGTGAGAAGCGATCGATTCAAATCATCATCTTGCTAACGGGTGTCGCTTTGGTTATCGGCATGACGAGTGCCGTGTTGGTGACTCGCTCTATCACCAAGGGTATTGCACAAGTTAAGCAGATCACCAATGAGCTTTCTCAAGGTAACCTGAATGTTGAAGTAAACATTGAGAGCAAGAACGAGATTGGCGAGCTACTAACGAACATGGAGATCACCATTGAATCTCTGCGCGATATTGTTGGTCAAGTGAACCGCTCTAGCGTGCGTATTGGCGAGATGTCCAAATCACTCAATCAAGTGACCAATAACAGCTCGACTAACGCAACACAGTTGAACTGTGAAATGATGAACATCTCATCCGCGGTTGACCAACTGGCTTCAAGCACATCAGAAATTGCTTCAAGTGCTAACCACGCCTCTCAAGTCGCAAATCAAGCGACCGAGAATGTGGCTATGGGACTTAAAGAAGTAGACAAGACACTGCATGAAATTGGCAGCGCCGATGAAAGCATGCAAGTCAGCAGCCAGAAAGTGACTGACCTACACAAAGAGTCGATGAACATTGGTGCCATTCTTGAAGTAATCAAAGGCGTTTCTGAGCAAACCAACCTACTAGCGTTGAATGCCGCGATTGAAGCTGCGCGCGCTGGTGAACAAGGTCGTGGATTTGCAGTAGTAGCCGATGAAGTAAGAACCTTAGCTAAGCGTACTCAAGATTCGGCAAGCCAGATTGATGAACTCATCACCTCGCTACAACGTGGTGCTAAAGATGCATTAGAGTCTATCAAAGAGAGCCACAGCACGGTTTCCGATGCTTCAACTCAGGCACAACAAGCTTCTCAGAACTTGCATGTGATCAACCAACATATCCAAGATTTGAATCAAGCCAACAGCCAAATCGCAATATCCGTCGATGAGCAAGATTGCTTAACAAAATCACTAGGTGAAAACGCGCAAGGGGCCAATACCATCTCGCAAAGTAACCAAGAGTCTGTGAGCAGCATTTCAGGTGCAGCGAGCGACTTAACTGAGGTTGCTCATCACCTAGAGAGCCAAGTGAATCGATTTAGAACTTAGCTAAACCAGACTTAACACAACTGGCGTAGTTCCGAATCAGAATAGAAAGCCCCCTACACATAAGTGTCGGGGGCTTTTCTTTAAGTTAAGAGCTATAAGTTAAGCTCTTGTCGCTAGATTGAGCTTACTGAATCTTCAAACGTTGAATCAGAGTCTCTTCGTCTAACTGGTATAACTCATCAAGCAAATTCATTTGCAAGCTACCCGGGCCGCGTGAGTTTTCAGCTGCGATTTCACCAACCACGCCTAATACTGCCGCAGCAGCCAAACCACTTTCATCACCAACAGCTGCAAATGCTCCCGCCAATGCGGTTAAGGTACAACCCATGCCTGTCACATACGGCATCATTGGGTGTCCATTATTTAAGGTCACCACGCTGTCTTTAGTGACAACGTAATCTGTCTCACCAGAAATCACCACATTTGCACCGTATTCAGCCACTAAACACTGCGCTGCGCCTAATGCTGCATCACTGCTATCTAACGCATCAACACCTTTGCTTTGTGCTTGCTCGCCCGCAAGAGCAATAATCTCAGACGCATTACCACGAATGATCAACTTGTCAGCTAAGCGTGCAATTTCACGAGAAGTCTCGGTACGCAGCGTACTTGCACCACAACCCACAGGATCAAGCACCACAACCTTGTTGTTCGCATTCGCTTGTTCAACAGCAAAACACATTCGTGGTGTCCAAACGCTGTCGAGCGTGCCGATGTTGATCACCAAAGCGCCAGAGAAAGACATCATCTCTGCCAGTTCTTGCTGTGAGTGCGCCATGATAGGCGAGGCGCCAATCGCCAATAACGCATTGGCCGTGTTGTTCATCACTACATAGTTGGTGATGTTCACAACCAACGGTTTTTGTTCTCGTACTGCACGCAGCGATTGGATAATTTGTTCGGTTAGCATGGGGGAATCCTTATTCGTGAAAGTCGCTTTTAAGCCGCTGTCGAGTCAGTAAGTGCATTCAGACCTTGCTGCCAGAAAGCCACTTCCATACGTGTTGCCGTTTTGAAGATATGAACGATGTTCTGACCGCGTTCGCTGTTAATATCAATTTCAGCCAGTAGCTGATTGAAATACTCAGCACCCGTTGCCACGCCAGATTGGAACTCTTCTCCGCCGTAAAGCTGCAGCCAGCTCGCGTATGGGTTGCCTTCCAAAACAGTATCGCTGCTTTCTAATAGCGCTTTACCAATCACGGCATAACCAATTGAACACGGAGCCAATGCCGCATAAAGATCGACAAGATCACCTGTCATACCCGCATCTAGAACGTAGCGTGTGTAAGCCACAGTGCCGAAATCTTCAGGTTCATTTTCCAAGTCAGATTCCGTTAAACCCCACTGACCACAGTAAGTCACGTGGTGTGAAATTTCAGAATCTAACAGCGCATGAACACTTGGCAATGCACGACGCATGTCAGCCAAGGTTTTGGCTTTGTAAATCGCTAACGCGTATGCACGGGCATACTGTTTTAAGAACAGAAAATCTTGCTTCAAATAATGCAGAAAACACGGCTGAGCGAGAGTGCCATTTGCCAGCGTTTTAACAAAATCATGCTCGGTGTAGTCTTGCCAATCTTGCTGACAGGCTTGGATTAAGTCTTGGTATTTCATGAGATTCCTTAGTCAAAAGTCGGTACGTAATCAACGGCTTTTGGTAGTGATTTGATAATGCCTTTGTCGAACATGAACTGCGCGTAATCATCGTAACGCTTCATATCGACTGCAGAAGGGCGAAGTGCAAAACGAGTCAGTGTGTCGTTCCATGCGCGTTGGTTAAGTTCGTTATTCAACGTATCTGGTGAATACGCCACAAACTCACTCCATGAAGCTTGTGGGTGGTTCACAATGTAAGTGGTTGCTTGCTCAAGTGCTTTGTTGAATGCTTTGATGGCTTCGTCATCATGTTTCTTTGCGTTCGCCACAAAGATCAACTCGTCGTAAGCTGGCACACCGTGCTCTTCAGGGAAGAACGCTTTTGCTTTAAAGCCTTCAAGGGCTAGCTGGTTAGTTTCGAAGTTACGTAAGCCACCCCAGATTGCGTCTACCTTGCCTGATGCCAGTGAAGACGACAGTGCCCAACCGACATTGATGGTTTGCACGTCGGTAAACTCAACATTTTCCTGAGCCAGCATGGTGCCGATCGTCGCTTCTTCGTTACCCGCGATCGCGATACCAATCTTCTTGCCTTTCAGATCCGCTAACGAATCGTTCTTGCCATTATCCAGTACCATTAGTGTGTTCAGTGGTGTCGCGATAAGGGTTGATGCACGAACTAGAGGCAACCCCGCCGCCACATCCATGGTTAAACTTGGTTGGTAAGTGACTGCGAGGTCGACCTTACCGGCTGCAACCAATTTTGCAGGTGTGCTTGGGTCAGCAGGCTCTTGGATTTCAACCTCTAGGCCTTGGTCAGCAAAGTAACCACGCTCTTGAGCAATCACAATTGGGCCGTGGTTCGGGTTCACAAACCAATCCAACATCAGTGTCAGTTTCTTTTGTTCAGAATCCGCCAATGCATGACCTGAAACTAGCGAAGCAAGCAGTGCCACTGCAGCTACCAATTTGGTATTTTTCATAGTTAACCTTTCCTTTTGAATATTATTATTGTGTTTATCGATCTAATTTTTAACGAGGTGTTGTTTATATAAATAGCCTTGAGCGAAGCTTTATTAAACAAAGAGTTATTGAGCGAATCATCACTGATTCTCCCAAGGGATAGCTTTTTTAAGTAATTTGTCTGTGATGAAGTAGAGCGAGATAGAGAGCACCGCCAAGATAAACAAGGCCGCAAACATCTCATCAATGATCATGCGCGCATTGGCTTGCAGCATTAGGTAACCTAACCCTTCACTCGAACCAACCCACTCGCCGACTACTGCGCCAATTGGAGCAATCACCACAGCCACACGAATGCCAGATGCCAGTGTTGGCAGCGCAGCAGGTAGCTGGATATAACGCAGTAGTTGCCATTTCGATGCGCCCATCGTCTTAGCGAGGTCAAGATAACCCGTCGGTGTATTACGTAAGCCGTCATAACAACAAGTGGTCACGGGGAAGAAGATTATGATCGCCGCCATGACGACCTTTGACGCGATGCCATAACCCAGCCACAGCATCAATACTGGCGCAATCGCAAACACAGGAATCGCTTGGCTAGCAATTAAGATAGGCAACAACCAACGTTTCAGCGGTTCGAACATCAACATCTGTAGGGCGAAAAACAGCCCCATAGACAAGCCCAGTAACAGCCCAAGTAAGATCTCTTGCGCTGTCACCCAAGTGTGTTTGAGTAATACGTCATAGCGTTCAATAAGCTTGAGGAAGACTTCAGCAGGCGCTGGCAGAATGAAGCTTGGCATCTCGAAGATAACCACCACCATTTGCCACAAACCAAGAATCACAGCACTGCTGATAAGCAAACGCATCACGGGGTTCATCTGACGAGGATGTGTTGTGCTAGCTTGCGTGTTAGCTGAACGAGCCACAGCTTCACTTCGCGTTAGATCATTCATAATCACGCTCCAACTGATCTAAGATCGCTTGTTGTAACTCAGCACATTCACCATCTAACACTCTTGGTGTGAGGGTGTTAGGCACAGACAATGACTGGGCACTCGCAGGCGTGCCTTGTAACACATACAAGTTATCCGCCAAACGCACCGCTTCTTGTGGATCATGGGTAATCAACACAACGGTTTTATCTCTTAACAGTTCACACGCTAAGCTCTGTAACTTGTGTCTTGTTACCGCATCCAGCGCTGAGAAAGGCTCGTCCATCAGCACGACAGGCCTGTCTTGCATTAAAGTGCGAGCCAAAGCAACACGTTGGCGCATACCGCCAGACAACTGATCCGGCATGGTATCTGCGTAATCAACCAAACCAACCGATGCTAGCAATTCCAATGCTTGGTGAGTTTGAGCTTGTTTATCGGATGCTTGGCTTTGATGCTTGTCTGCGGAATTTTGAAAGCGATGGCTCAGACACACGTTGTCGATTACCGACAACCATGGCAGTAATAAATCTTGCTGCGCCATGTAAGCGATGCGATCGGTTAGAGGCCGTTCATCAGACGTTGCCAATGTGCCCTGCCATTCCACTTTGTCATCGAGTAAACCTGCTAGGTATCGCAATACCGTGGTTTTCCCGCAACCACTGCGACCAAGCAGCACTGTCCACTTACCTGCGCTTAAATTAAGTGACAGTCCCGACAGGGTCGCGCGCTCGCTATCTCGGTAACGCAGCGTCGCATTGCTAAGTTGAACACCAATCGTATTAACGGACATTACCGTGTCCAGCGAAGAAGTGGTTTACCGGGCCATGACCTGGACCGACTTTCAATTCGTCAGCATGGGCAATCGCACGTGAAATGTATTGTTTACCTAGGTCGACAGCCTCTGAAAGCGTGTTGCCTTGAGCCAAGAAAGAAGCGATAGCAGAAGAGAGGGTACAACCCGTGCCATGAGTGTTTTTGGTAGGAAAACGCTTCGCGCTAATCAGAGCAGATGTGGTTGGTAGAATCAGTAAGTCGTTACTGTTTTCATCTTTCTCCAAGTGACCGCCTTTTAGCAGCACTGCTTTAGCACCTAAAGCGCGCAGGTCTTCAATCATATCCTGCATTTCCGCTTCGCTTTCAGGCACAGCTTTACCGGTAAGTGCTGCACCTTCTGGCAAGTTAGGCGTAATGATGTCTGCGAGCGGAATCAGCTCTTGTTTTAACGTAGTGATAGCCGAGTTTTCTAGAAGAAGGTCGCCACTTGTCGCGACCATTACAGGGTCAATCACTAAGTGTTTTGGTTGGTATTGTTTGATCTTGTCAGCAACGACTCTGATGATTTGCGAGTCCGCCAACATACCGACTTTTACCGCCACGATATTCAGATCGGTGAACACCGCATCTAACTGGCTGGCAACATGCTCAAGTGGGATTGGAAAAATGGCAGAAACGCCTTGAGTGTTCTGGGAAGTGATAGCGGTAATTACCGAACAAGCGAAACTACCCGTTGCAGACATGGCTTTAATATCCGCTTGAATACCTGCGCCGCCGCCACTATCAGAACCCGCAATGGTCAAAACAATCGGAGTATTGATTGAAGAAGATTGGTTTTCTGGTGTTTGAGTGCTGCTAAGTGATACTTGAGAATTGGAATGCTGTGTCATGGTCGCTCCTACTGTCTAAAAGACGTAAGAGAACCGAACTTTGGCCGCAAAGAGAGTGTGGAGGTGAAACCAATGAGAGATCATTGTTGAACCACGTAGGCAAAGTAATCATAGTTCCCTACGCCAGTGTTAACTGAATCAGGTTCAACGGGTCTCGAATAACGATCTCAGCAAATACCAATTAAGGTAGATGCCCCCCGACTATTGATAGCGATAGTAACAGCACTCTCGCAACTGAGATACTCATTTTATTCAATTATAAGAATCACGCATGAATTTAATTCAATTAATCTCGCTTTAACAAATACTTATAACGGCTTTTTAGTCGGCTGAGATTGGATGAATAAACACATCACAATCAAGAACATGCCTAGCCATCCAACCAATGGAATAAGCTCATCCACAATACACACGGCCAATACGGCGGCAACAACTGGCTCAAGCAAGGTAATCAAGTTTGCGCTACTTGCTGTGACATGGCGTAGCCCAAAACTGAACGCGATATAACCCAAACATTGAGGAAGTAACACCAAGTAACTCACCACTAAAATGTTGGTATTCGACGCGAACAGGTTATCCCCTGTGAACCACAGCGTTGGCAGTAATAACACCGCTCCTAATCCAAATATGCTGCCCATCGCCGCTTGCGACTTAATGCCTTCGTCTATCAAAGCTTTTGTCGCCCACGAATAAATGGCGTAACACAACCCAGCAACCAACCCCAGCCCAATGCCCAAAAGCTTTAGGTCATCGCCAGAATCACTCGTCGATGATGATTCTGAAAATACCAGTAACCCAATACCAACCACACCAATAGCAAAGCTCATGAGCCAACGCTTGTTGATTTTATTCTTTTTGCTAATAAGACACTCTAGAAGTGCAGAAAAGAACGGCGCAGTAGCGATCGACACCACCGTCCCCATCGCGACACCCGATAATTTCATTGAAGAGTAGAAAGCCAAAGGATAAATAGCCAGAGCCAGCGCACTCGCCGCTAACAGCTTTTTGTTGAGCAAAAGCTTATCAAGTGAAGATAAGATCTTTCGATACGCCAAGGCCGCCTGTATTAAGCCGCCGACGCCCATTGAAAAAGCACCAATCGCTAATGGGCTGAGATCAGGCGCAAAGCTTGCGGCTGTACCTGTCGTGCCCCATAAAACAGATGCAAACACGATAGCTAAAGTGCCTGTTTGGAATTCGTTAACGCGATTGATGGCAAGATTCATTGCTATTACCTAGTCTATTTTCATTTCTGAAATAGATAATAGTGAACATACTTTGGTTTTAGTTTGCAGAAAGGACGCTATTCTTGTTTTGGAAGACTCTCTTTCATCGAACCCAAAAACGCCCTTGGAGACATGCCAAAGTGCTGAGAGAAGCGTCGACTGAATGCAGAGAGGTCACTATAACCCACATTTTCTGCGACCAATTGAACGGGTAAATCGGTATGGCTTAGCAAGGCTTGTGCTTTCTCCATACGGTAGCGAGTGATGTACTTAAGCGCACTGATTCCAATACACTCTTTAAAGCGTTTCTTAAATTGAGTGGGGCTCAAACATGCCGTTTCTGCAAGCTGAGAAATAGAGAGAGGTTGGGCGTAATTATCCGCAATGAGCCTTTGTACCGCGCGAATACGAGGGTCGATACTTTTACTCACTTCTTGTTGCTCTAACAACAGTGAAAACACATCCAAGATGGATGACTCAATGCCACTGTCGACTTGATATTCCAACTGCTTTTCAACAAACAGCAAGAAACTCATTAAAGGTGGCGTTATGGTGAAAACCGAGAGCTCATGCTCTAACAAGTGCTGCGGTAACTCCACCATATCCGCAACAATAAACCGTGCTGCTTCATCCGCTTTAAACGCATGCGCTGTGGTGACCGGAATCACCACACATTCACCGACAGAAACCTTGCCAACATACCCAACCATTTCAATGCTAATACTCCCTTGAATCGGCAGCACCAGTTGATGGTAGCCATCATGGGCATGAGTATTAAATTGCTTGGTGTAAGATCGAATGCTTAAGCTAGATTTCATGAGCAACGCCGAAGTACATTTCGCTAGGTTAGAGTAAGAGACATAACGTTACATTATCACTTCCCTAGAGTCACACTCAATGCTCATCAAATTCATGTTAATTAAGTGACGTGATCAAAAACGGCCTCTAAATGAGAGGCCGTTTTTATAAAAAATCGTCATTTACATTAAGGTTAGAATGACACTTGGCTGTCTTGACCAACGGTTACTTGCACGCCATTTTGAGCTTCATATATTTCGAACCCATCAGCAACCGGATCAACATTTTCTTCATCACTGTCATGTTGCGCAGTACAGGTATAACCTAATGAGTAAGTACCTGGATCAATGAAGCCCAGAGAGAACTCATAGTTAGTCTGTGCTTCATTCATTGCCACTGACGCTGAAGTAATCGGTTTCACTTCATCACTGCCGCCAATCGGAGCCATGTTAGCTTGTTCAACATTACCTTCATACAAGTACACCGACTGAACAAATGTATTATCACCACCGTTACAAGTGTCATAAGTAGAAAGAGCAACAGTGCCTTCAATGTTTCCTGTCTCAACCGTATTGATAAGGCTTACAGACGTTCTTTGAATGGTGTAATCAGGGAAAGTCGAACTGTTCTTTAGGCCACGTCGAAGATCGAACTCGACAACAAAGTCGTTACTTTGTTGGTTCACATTAAATGAGTTATTGAAGTAAAGCACGCCAGCGTTATCTTCTTTACCCACACCTTGCGGGCACGCACCTTCACCTTTCACCGTTAACTCATGGGTCGTATCATCGTTTTCTATCACGTAGGATGGATCTGTTGGATGATCGCCGTCATTTGCGAACACACACAACTTATAACTGCCGACCGGAATAATCTCATTTTCAATCAAAGGGAGCGCATCGCTACCTTGGTAATCCAACAAGTTCACACTTAATGGAATAGGATCCGCACCATCGGGTAATGGATCGCCATTTTCATCAACATAGTCGCCGTTTTCATCCGTTTTATACACATCATAAATCAGTGGCGAACCTCCCCCTTGAGGAAGTAAAGCAACCTTACTGAATGTCACGGTGACGTCTTTAACATCATCAATGGGCGCATCACTCACGCTCAAGGTAATGGGTGTCGTGCTGCTTGATGAACCTGAATCACCGCCACAACCCACAAGCCCAGCCAGCACAAGGCTCGCTAAAGCGGTTTCCTTTAAATACTTCATAACTCATTTCCTATAAATCACTGCTCAATAAAGGGCTTAGTTTGTTGCCCTCTTATTCTTTTCCTTAATGTGACTCATAGACAAACTGCGCTTATGTCAAAATCGGTTACCCCTATTATTTAGGGATTTCTTCATCCAAAAACTCTGTTCATCAAGGTGCACATATCAGGTCGCACATAGGTTAATTAATTCTAGTAAGTAAATTGTCAGTAGTAACGCATATTTGGCAAGGTTGCTGTCAATTGTGTTGAAATAGTCGTTGAGTAGATAATTGGAGGCTGGGATTGAAAGCAACTTGATCAAAGTGAATAATCGCCACCAAGATCAAAAAAGGCCGTTAAGACAGCCTATTGCTGAACTTAAACGACCTTTTCATTGAATTTTGATTGAGCTAAGACGATATCAGCTCATTCAAACTCACTTATTTTTGAAGTTGCTCTTTAGCGGCTTCAACCTTAGAAAAATCTAGGCCAAGCTCTTGAACTGCTTCTTTGATTAGCGCAGGGTTTTGCATTACCTGACCCATCAGCATTTGAAGCTTATCTTGTGGTAAACCAAGTTGGCTGATTGTCGCCATTGCTGCAAGAGGGTTCTCGGTCAACGTCTTGAATATCTCGCTGATCTGCTCGTCGCTGATATTGTTCTCTTTCAACATTGCTAAAATCGGGTTCATTTTTTTGCCTTTGAAACACTAAATTAAGTAGGAGCACAGCATACCATCTAGCTGTGCTCGATTGTACTAGCAACTTATACTTTACCTACTGTGAAGTAACGCTAAGCCTAGCGAGACTCTAATGGGTAAGAGCGGTAGCTCCACATCCCATACGTTCTAAGAGCATCACGGTAGATACCTAGTAACTCGCCATCACTCGCCTTCTTAAGATCTGCGAGTGGCTTATCTGGGTAAGAAACCGTATCAAAGGTGATGCCCTGAGGGCCCGTTTGCCAGCTAGCGATTTCAAACAGAGTTTGGCCACGACGAACATGGCTTGCCGAACTGATAATGGTCGCGTGCTTAATGTCATGACGAGCAAGCGCGTAGCTACTGAACAAGGCATTACCCACTGTGCTGGTCGCGTAGTTCTCTTCAATGATGCGGTCTTTGCTTACCCCTTTCTCGATAAGCCAATCCGCCATTAACTTACCTTCAGTCTTATGGTTCTTCGGCACGCCACCCGTTAACACGATCATCGCTTCTGGGTTCGCTTTAGCCATCGCCAATGTTGTCTCAAGACGCTCAATCAAGATCTGGTGCATTGAGCCGTCTGGGTTAAGCGCGTAGCCCAATGTAACGATCGCACCATGATCATCGAGCAAGCCTTTATCCGCAGACTCTTTCAGTGGTGTTTCTAACACGCGATCAACCGTTGCAAAAATACGTTTGATGTCTTCTGCCTTGCCCTTGTTTAAGCTTTCCAGTTTCTCCATGTGCTTGTTAGATTCACTGTCATTGCCTTCAAATCGCTGCCAAACCGCTAAATACGCATGCAAGTCGACATCGTCTGGGGCAACTGTCAGCGCTTGCTCAAACAGCTCAATAGCGCGCTCTGCATTCTTGTTGTAGATCTGAGCGTTCGCTGCCGAGATAAGCAAATCAGTACGGTAAGGTTCTAGCTGGTAAGCTTCTAACAATCGGTTAGTCACAATTTCCATGTTACTTGGCATTTTGGCCGTGAAGCCCGCGTGAGAAATTCTTGCCGGAGACTTAAACGCCTGCAACGCATCAAGAAGTAATTGGTCGACAACTTGTCGCTTCGTCACCAACTGCGCGTAATCCGCTGAAGCTTGTACTGCGCCATCGTTAGCAGCAAAAGAAAATGGAGTTGCGCCAAAAGCGAGCATGCCACCAAGAGCGAGGGCGATAATGTTCTTTTTCATGGAAAGATCCTGTGTCGTTAAGTGTTCACATCAGATTTGCTCACCAATGTAAGTCCCTAAGATTAAAAAACCGTGAAGCACACCTTAATCTCTAACGTTTATATTCATTTGTTGCATAAGGTATGGCAGCAGATCACGATTTTGAACTTACCAATAAGCCTGCGTATCCAGATAATTCTGGTTTGAAGCAGTGAACAACAATTACCTTAGAGTATCTGACTACGGATTCCATGCGCCCTATCCCGCCAAAAAACACCCATCACAAAGCTAAATCCCGCATCAAAAACAAACCAAATCAGCATCTTTAAGCTCATTTTTTCAACGACTTAAAATTCAACACACTGAATCGCGCAATGTTAATCCTCGCTCAAATAACGAAGTTTTAAGCACATAGATTTAAAACACGCATCAACCGATTTTCAAATAAATTAAAATCAATTATTGAACGACCGTTCAAGTGGTGCTTTAATGAATTACCAATACAAGGAGTTACCCCATGCTTAAGTTCTATTTTCACCAAACACCCAACCCAATGAAGATCGCTCTGTTTCTAGAAGAGACCGGCCTAGATTTTGAACTCGTTCCCGTTGATACCTTAAAAGGCGAACAACACACGCCGGAATATCGCTTAATCAACCCGAACGGAAAAACACCAGCTATTGAAGACGAAGGACAACGCGTTTTCGATTCTAACGCTATCCTTCTGTACCTATCAGAGAAGACGGGCAAACTAGGTGGTCAGCCAGAAGACAGAGCTGAACTGCTCTCTTGGATGATGTTTATCGCAAGCGGTCTCGGCCCTTATTCAGGCCAATCGGTACACTTCCGCCATGCTGCGCCAGCAGGGCTAGACTACGCTGTGAACCGTTACCTACGTGAAGCACAACGTCACTACGAAGTGTTAGAAAAGCATATGGAAGGTCGCGAATTTATCGTCGGAAATGAGTACACCATTGTCGATGTTGCTGCATGGGGTTGGATTGATAAAGCACCTTTCGTGCTTGGTGAAGAAGGCTTAGAACCTTACCCGAACTTGAAACGTTGGTTTAACGCCATCAACACTCGTCCTGCTGCAATTCGCGCCCGAGAAACCGGCAAAGACGTTGAATTTAAAACCGAACGTGATGAAGAAGCGAAACGAGCACTGTTTCCTTCGAATTATGCGAAGTAGAAAATTGAAAGTTAACGCTCTACTGAGTAATAGCTAAAATCCAAACATAAAGAGCCGCTAAAAAGCGGCTCTTTTTTGTTGAAAAATCACAAGTTGATAGTCTTTTATGGATTGATACCAAGGTTCAACATTCGTTATTATCCACTTCTATCAAACACATTTCTGGACATAAATGAGTTTTGTTTTCACAGAAGTACCTTTTTTCAGATTAGTTCAGGTAGCAAAAAGGTAAGTTTTGATGGTCATATCTGGCATCCAAGCGCTAGTTTGAATACCAGATTACGGTTTTGTGGGGTGAGGTGAGATTAACATTGGTTAATGGATGTCGGTATTTAGCTATTTCATAGCCTAGGCAGTAATATAAGTTAAATTTCACAACTAAAGCTGAATTATGGAACGAACTTGCCAACAAGTTAAAGACTGTCTAGAAGATAGAAGCTTTGCATCAATTGTTCTCCTATCAGGCCCTTGGGGTAGTGGTAAAACACATTTTGCTAGACATAAACTCATTCCCGAGCTTAACAAAATTTCGGATAAGAAAACTCACTACATGTCTTTGTTCGGGTTGTCCACCCTAGATGATTTTAGAGATCGTGTTCTAGCTAGTACTAGTTTAGGGGTTAGTTCAACAATGAGTGTTGGGGCATACATTAAAAATATAGTCGGAGCTTCGAGTGCAATAGCTGGAGACAGTGGAACAACATTAGGTGCTATGAACGCTTTGACTAAACCCATTAAGCATAAGCTTCTTTCTAAAGTTAATAACCGAATACTCGTAGTTGATGATCTGGAGCGAGCTTCTAGCGAACATCTGGTTTCAGAGGTTTTAGGAGAGTGCTTAAACTTTGCTGAAAACAATACTAATGTTTGGGTGGTGGTAATTGCAAATAAAGACCAAATTAACAACACTGATTTATTAGAGAAGACATTTTTAGACCAAGTTCATATCAGTCCGACAACGACAGACATAATTAACTTTGTTAGCGAAGTTCACCCCAACCTTTTGAATAATGAAATAAAGCGACATTTTACGCTGGTTGTGGAACAGCTAAAGTTAACGAACCTTAGAGTTGTGCAGCGTATATTGCAACGCTATGCCAAAATAAAATCTTTAATTGAGTCCCAAGAAAACGTAGATTGCCAGGCTGCAAATGCCATTTTAATCGACGCCGTAGCTAGAATTTGTCACGCGCATTATGAACACGGCTTTAAATTCGACGAGCTGTGTGGAAACGCCGAATCTAAGACACGAGAGTTCAAAAAACTAATTGAGAAACGAAAGCAACCTTCTGAAACAACTAAATTGCCCGAAGAAGACGAACGCATAGATTTATTAATGAGTATTATTAAATCCCCCAGAGGACGCATTCCACCCGCTATGATAAAGCTCGTTCTTGGACTCAGTGACTGCCCAGAAAATCCTATTGAAGAACTGAATCTCCCTTTAAAGTCCAATCCAATAGATAGGCTGATTTCGTTAAATTTTGGAGCCATGAATGAACAAGATTTTCAGTACGATATTGAACAATTGGAGACTTTCGTTTTTGAAGGAAAATCTAAACCGTTTTATAAGTGGTTCAACGCTTTGGACACCTGGGTTTACTTAGTTGACCACGATTACATACATGGAAGCTCTAGCGACGCAATAAAAAAAGCACGTACTGTTTGTTTCCATCAGGACTTCTTCACACGTGAGTCACACTCATCCAGTAGATTCTACTCACGCGACTTTTATAGCTCCGAGGTATCCAATATTCAAAACGAGGTTAAACCAACATTTCTTCGTTCAGTCTCACTTAAGGAATCAAATGCACTTCAGGAACAGTTTGTTCAATCGTGGACTGAATCTAGTGGTGTTATCTATCAAAAGTATGACACCAAGCCATTTTTTGATTCTTTTGAATTAGACGCTGTGATTGATGGGATTGTCAGCAATTGGAGCCGCTACGATACTGTTGTTTTTGGTCAATATATGGAGGCTCGGTATAAAATATCTAACATTTACGATTACCTCTCTGAAGAGTTTGATGTTGTTAGACAGTTAAAAGAAAAACTCGAAGTAGCTCATGAGTCTCTCAATACCTCTTTACAGAAAGGAAAAATTACTGAATTGCTAGGGTATTTAGATAAAACCGTAGAATATGTTGAGCGTGCTAAAGTTAGGCAAGCTAAATTTAATGATTAACCCTGTTTGAAATTAAACGACGTTTAATTTCAAAGAAAGCCCAAGCTCACGACATGAGCGTGGGCTTTTGCATTTTCATAGCTTAGAATCGCTTACAGGGCGTTTTTGTCTTTCTTGAATCACTTCGCCCAGGTATTGCATCAAGATGAACCAATCCAGTGTTGCCGTTGGTGTAACTGCCCGTGTATTGGCACGGCATCAACTGACCAATTTGCGCACGCATTCTAGATAACATTTTCTAAGGAAGAATGAAGATCAGCATTTTAATGAGAATCATTCCTCTAAAACGTTTCGGGACAGAAATGTGTTGGTAAGTCCCAAACAAAAAAGAGCCGCAAAAGCGGCTCTTGATTTTCAAACTATTCGAATTCGTTCAGATTACTCTTTACCGAATACGTTGTTCTCTTGCTCTTGTACACGGATGAAAGTCGTACGCTTCGTTAGCTCTTTAAGCTTTGCTGCGCCTACGTATGTACAAGTTGAACGTACACCACCAAGGATGTCAGAAATTGTGTTGTGAACTGAACCACGGAACGGAAGTAAAACAGTTTTACCTTCCGCAGCACGGTACTTAGCAACACCACCTGAGTGCTTGTCCATAGCCGACTGTGAAGACATGCCGTAGAACTTCATGTATTGCTTACCGTCTTGCTCTACAACTTCACCGCCTGACTCAGAGTGACCAGCTAGCATGCCGCCTAGCATTACGAAGTCAGCACCGCCGCCGAACGCTTTAGATACGTCACCCGCACATGAACAGCCACCGTCACCGATGATCATGCCGCCAAGGCCGTGAGCCGCGTCGCCACATTCGATGATTGCAGAAAGTTGAGGGTAACCTACACCTGTTTTAACACGAGTAGTACAAACTGAACCAGGGCCGATACCAACCTTAACGATGTCTGCGCCTGCTAGGATTAGCTCTTCAACCATGTCACCTGTTACAACGTTACCAGCAGAGATAACTTTGTTCGGGAATTCTGCACGTACTTTTTGTACGTACTCAACTAGGTGCTCTGAGTAGCCGTTAGCGATATCAATACAGATAAATACGAAGTCTTCGCTAAGTGCCATGATTTGCTTAGTCTTCTCAAACTCAGCTTCAGATGTACCTGTTGATACAAATACGTTGTTCAGTGTTTTCTTGTCTGCTGTTTTAGCGAACTCAGCCCACTGCTCTACTGTGTAGTGCTTGTGTACTGCAGTCATAACACCGTGCTCTGCTAGAGCAGCTGCCATTTCAAAGCTTGCTACCGAATCCATGTTAGCTGCAATTACTGGAGTACCAGACCATTGACGACCGCTATGCTTGAATGTAAAATCGCGGGTTAATTCAACTTGAGAACGGCTTTTAAGGGTAGAACGCTTCGGACGGAAGAGTACATCTTTGAAACCTAACTTAAGTTCTTGTTCGATACGCATGGTGTTTTCCTTGATTCATAAAATTATGTGTCTCTCGCGAAATGCGTAGTAAAACCGTTGGCAGACGAGTTTACTTTTCTTCGGACACAAAAAAACCGGAGCGTTGGCAGACGCTCCGGTTTTCAGCATTATAGGTCGTGATTTAGTAACAGCAAGTCTGATATTTCATTTTTTTTTATGCTATCCTCTCAAAGATTCCATATCTGGTAAAACCTCCTAAGTAACACTTCCCCACTAAATTCTTACTAATTAATAACTTAGCTAACCAATTACGCAAACGCTGTCGGTTTATTGCGCAATCGTTTTCCTTCCCTTTTCAAACAATATCGACTTCATTAAGCAAATATGTGAAGAAAGTGCCTCGAGATCACATAAAAATCACACTTTTCTCCAACAAAAAAATGCCTTTTTTCTTAAATAAATTCGATTTTTTTCCAAATTTTTTCTGTTTTCGTCCAAATTCGACAAACTCATGGTGCGGTTGGTTAGCATCTACTAGGAAAAGTAGAGTGATAAAGACTCAATCTAGAGACAAAGATTCACTTGGGTTTGATAATTCAACCTTCACACTCCATTAAATCCACCTTTTCAGCTTGTACTTTATAAATCTAATTTCTATTAACCCGTAGCATTGCGGTTCTAAAAGCACGTTTCGTCGCCGCCCTTTCGTTCATGCAACCTGGAACATTCAGCAATATTCGCTCAGAAAAAGAGGATTGGTTGACTTGAAAAACTGAGGAAAAGATAAGATTTGAAGAATAGAAAGCAAAAAAATGGCTAAGGTGATAAACCTTAGCCTTTTTTATTCGCTGATTAGACTGATTCTAATACACGCGCAGGAAAGCGTTGTTTAGCGAATAGAACGATCTAGTTCTTTTGAGAGACTAACGCTTCTGCAGTCGCATCTTGAATAGACAGGAATAATGAGGTGACTTGCCCTGTTGGCGAGCGCATCGGGTTTAATGTCACGTTCTGGTACATAAAGTCGGCTTGTTGAGTTACAGGGCGAACATTACGGCACTTAAACAGATAAGGCCTTTGTTGCCATGTAATGAAGCTACGACAGCCTAAATCGTAAACGGGCTTAGTTTTGAGCCTAAACCACTCTTCAGGAATTTCAGGGAACAGTTCAAAGATAGACTTACCAATAGCATCATGCGATTGCTTACCGCTATGGTGCGTCATGAAACCATTCCAGACTTGTACCTGAAAATCACGGTTAATGACCACCAGCCCCATATCGACGTTTTGAACCATGTCCACCATCCAGTGAAACTGTTCAAATTCAGCAGGAAGATTCAGCATATTAAAACTCCTCCATTAGGTAGGCCAATTTGTTGTCTAGAAGAGGCAGAGATTCGTCAACGAACATAAACAGAAGGTCACAACGGATGGAAGTGCCATCGATGTTGTAGCTGACTTCGAAAGTCATGGTCTTTTTGAACGAGCCGCTGGTATTTTCGATGACCGAATCGATCGAGATATGTTGCCCAAGCAGAACAGGCGAACTCTGGAAGAAACGAACTTCTGATTGCTCCCCTAACCCATTAAGGAATGAGCCAACGAGAATATTCGATACATCCATCAACAACTCTAGTTCTTCTAGCTGTTCGCTTTCTGTTGGCACCTTCATGAGCTTCTTAAGGTCGCTTACGCTAGAGTCACTCAGTAATACTAGTGCTTCACCTGCGATGCCTTCTCCGCTGAAGCCTTGGCAAACACCCGACACTTGGTCGTTGTCGGCTAGGTCACGAAGTGCCATGTGCAATTCACTCACTTCGAAGATATTCACGTTTGGTAATGGTAAATGAACGAACACATTAAAGTGACGAGCCAGTGCATCAGCTGCACGGCCTATCGCCACGTTCGCCACTTCCATATAAATATCGCGACGGCGCAGTATTGGGAGTTCTAAAGGTGAAGGCGTAATCAGTTGAGGCTGTTTTGGCGGCTCAACATGCTCACGTAAAATCGATTTTAACGCTTCTTTATCGATCGGTTTTTGCAAAAACGCTTTGGCACCAAGGTCCATGACCTTCTGTTGCGCTTTTGGTTGGATATCACCAGAAACAACCACAACAGGCGTGGTGTCACCTAAACGTTGCATCTCTTCCAATGTGCCATAGCCATCTAATTCCGGCATGGTGAGGTCGAGGAACATCAGTTTGAACTGGTTTTGAGCTAACTCTTCAAGTGCATTAAGCCCATGAACAGCAAAAGTTATATCTGCATTTAGAGAACTAGGCAGTGATCGAGCCATCTGCTTCCTTGCTAACGCAGAATCATCACATATAAGAACTGGGAATGACATAAATGCACCACTAACAAATTAAAGCTAATTCAAACGAGTGTAACAGAACATTATGGTATCAGGTACGGGGTGAATGGATTTATGTGCAGATTATTAGTAAGAATGATGAAACAATTAGGTAAGCTATTATTTCGTATTATTCTTCATGAAAAACAATATGCTACAAAGGCAATAGTCACTCCTTATTGTTGAGTAATAGGACTATTTTATTAAATAGCAGCCTTAATAAGCGGGTTTATTAAGGCTTGGTTTACTCATTCATTTTGGCTTTATGACCCATGATAAGAGAGATAGTGTGAAGAGCTAGAACTGATAGGTAGGCCATAAAATCAACAATGCGAAGCGGATGATCACGGCAAAAACCAACAACGCGATACCCAAACGGTACCATTTGTATTCCGCAATATTCATTGGGATACGCTTGTAGAACATAGTAATCACGCCTTTCCAATCGCTACTGCGTCTTCCGTACTGCATCATGCTCGTCAAAACAAACAGTGCGCCAAGCACCAACATCCCTTTTTCAGCCCAGAACAATCCAACTTCCATTTGTGTATTCCTTGATAAAACGGTGAGCAACTTAAGTCATTCTAGTCACCTTTTAGCTCGGTTTCTGTAAGACCAAGGTCTAACTCGTTCCGTGCCTAGATGAATGTAACTAAATGAAAGCACTAGCTCTGCGAATTAAACTGAACGACATGTTCATATCGAGTTCAGCTTCGCCATCTATACTCATGTTTCCACTAACAGGAGAAACTCAATGAAATCACTGAAAAAGTCACTTTGTGTATTAACTGCTTCAGCTCTACTTGTTACCGCTCCGTTTGTGAGTGCATCATCACCACAACAGCCGCCACAACCAGCAGTGAGCCCACTGCAAATGGTTATTGCTTCTTTAAACCTAAGTGAAGCACAACATGCGGAAGTCATCTCACTTATTGAAGACTATCAGTCTGATAGAACACAGATTGACATGGATAGTGCGATAGAACTCAAGAAGAAACAGTTCAGCCTTGTGACTCAACCTGATTTCAATGAAGCCGAGATGGAAAAGATCATCGACACGGTTCAAGCAACCGAGAAGTCGATGGTGATGCAAGAAATGCGTCTAAAGAACAACATCTATAACGTATTAACTGAAGAACAAAAAGAGCAATTTAAGACGATGATGAAGTCAGCGCTCTCTGGCGGAAAGTAGTTTGGTAGAGAGTAATTTGGTAGAGAATAGCCTGGTAATAAGTCATCTAGTAGAAACTGGCGGCCCCTAATCCTGAGATTGATTCTTCCCCCTCCCCCAAAAGGGAGAGTCTGAATAGACAACAAAAAGCCGCAGTCATTATGATGACTGCGGCTTTTTTGTGTTCAGTGCACCATTAGCAAATCACGTATAAGCATGATTCGACAAATCTGGAGATTGGCTGTTCTTTTGGATGACACGCATCAATTGGATAAGCAGCAGAATACCGGTCACACCCAAACCAACGCCGATTCCACCCCAGATCCCTGCTAGCTCGAATTTTGGCATCAAGTACCAAGCAGCAGGCAGGCCAAACATCCAGTAACCAATGGCTGTCATCACGGTTGGCATAGAGACAATCTTCATCCCTCTTAGCAGGTTAATCGCCAACAATTGCCAAGCATCAACAATAAAGCACAACGCCACTACCCAGATAACAGAAGCCAATAGCGATGTCATAGCGCCAGTACCGTCGTCTAACTTAAAGATAGAAGCGATCATTTCAGGCCATATGATGAACACAGCAGACAAGGCCACACTCAATACCGATACCAATATAAAGCTTTGAATCGAGGTTCTCTTGATCCCTTCGTAGTTACCTGCGCCATAATCACGACCTACTAAAATTGCGGCAGCTTGTGAGAAACCAAAGTTGAAGTTCCAAGTAAAGCTTAGGCATTGCAGTAAGATTTGGTGCAGCGCCAGAGAAGCAATACTGATCGTCCCTGCCATTAAGGTACCGCCATAAATCAAGCCGTGCTCAAGTAACGCCGCCAAGCCGATAGGTAAACCCATCAACAACAAAGGGCTCATCAGCTTGATGGAGTACTCTTCGGTATTTAGCCAAGGAGCAAACTGTTTGAACTCGTCGCGTTTGAACACCCAAACCGTGTATCCAACCATCACGATAAATGCAGCAATAGCCGTCCCTAAACCTAAGCCTGTTAAACCCATATCTAATTGGAAGGTTAGGAAGTAGCTCACTGGTACATTCAAAATCACGGTGATAATCGACATCACGAGAATTGAGCGCACATTACCAAACGCACTGGTTAAGCCACGCAGTACCAACAAGATAAGCGAAGGCAGCATCACCCATTTCAAGGCATGCACATATTCCATCGCTAAAGTGATCACTTCTGGCGGCTGTTTTGCGGCTTCTAATACCAACGGAGCAAACCAGAAGCTGGCCATTAAGGTCACGCTGAGCACGAACGCCAACATGGTTGCGCCTTTCACCGCCAATCTAATTTGAGTATTACCAAACTCTGGGCGTGCGACACGCTGACCATAAGCAATAGCGATCAGGTTCGCTACACAACCGACTGTGCTGCTCGCAATAATAAAGATGAAGAAGTAAATAGAGGCACCTAAGCCACCAGCCGCAAGGGCTGACACACTGATACGCGACATCATCCAAACATCAGTAAGGACTAACGCCATAGAAATCAGCTGTGAAATGATCAAAGGAAATGCAAGAGTGAGTATTTTTTTCATGAGCGCCTCAGTTAATTTCGCCCAAAATACGATCGATGAGGCTGGCGTTCAATTGATAAATTTGCGACTCTAACATTCCATAAACTCATGCGAACGAATTATGACCCCATATCCTAGCTTGCCACCATCACATAATGGCTTAAAAGCCTTCGAAGCTGCTGCAAGGCTGATGAGCTTTACTCTGGCTGCCGAAGAGCTGCATGTGACACAAAGTGCGATCAGCCGACAGATCAAACAGCTTGAAGATGAGTTAAACGCATCACTGGTTATTCGTAAGCATCGAGCGATTGAATTAACGGTACAAGGTCATGATTTGTATGTGGCTTTGCGTGAAAGCTACGGCAATATCGAAGCTGTCATCGCCTCTTGGAGTGAGCCGAAGCAGAAACGTATTGTGATTAAAGCGACCTTGAGTTTCGCGACGCGAGTATTGATCTCTAAAGTGCGGGAATTAAACGAGCGTTATCAAGATCATGAGATCGTCATTGTTCCTGTAATTGAAGAAGACGAATCGATTAATAGTAGTGAGTATGACCTACTTATCTTCCACACGCGCTTCAAAAAGCGCTATGACAAGGCACCTGACATCACCTTCTTGCGTGAAGAGTTCATGGCACCGGTCTGCTCGACTAACTTAACTAATTCTGCCAACTTAACTAATTCGACCAACTTAACTAATAAAGACACCGATCTCGATTCGATCTTAACCATGCCACGGTTGCACCCGACCTTAGATCATCACGACTGGAAAGTGTGGTTGGCCGATGTTGAATTCCCACCAAAGAAACCCGTCAGAAATACAAGCTTCTTGTCTTTAGATATGGCACTGAGTGCCTGTTTATCCGGTGAAGGCGTTACGGTCACGGATCTATTGTTAGTACAACAAGATCTCCAACGAGGCTTCTTGTACTGCCCTAAGAATGCAAAAATCCAACACAGTGCTTGGACTTACTTTATGCACCAGCGTACTCACACGCCTATCATCAATGACCTTATTGAATGGCTTAGAGAAGAGACAGCAAAAGAGATCGAGTTGCTGAAATCATTAGCTCACCAGAATCATTGGTTTGGTGTTATTAGCGATCATCAGTAACGGTAAGCCGTAAGCCCAGATACAACTAAGCCGCAGAACTTGCTGCGGCTTATGCTTTCTACCAGGCGTTTATTGCTCTTATTTAGTGAGCATTAAAGCTTAAACATACGCGCACTGCGTGGTGGTAGATTGAATGTATGGTAGCGAGAAGAAATGGTTTCTGTCGCACTGCTTAATACGTCTTTGTATTGAACATTCCAATTGAACTCATGTTGGTAGGTATCAACCGTCACGCCACGGGTTTCGCCACACTTGTTAATACCAACCACGCCTTCTTTGCCACGCTTAAACAGCAAAGTACATTGGTCACTCGAAATCATCGTCATCGATTTGCCTTGCATTGCGTTATGGAAACTCAGCATATTCTTCATACTCGAACTATTCCAAACATTGCCCCAGCGACCGTTATCCTTATCTTCAGAATCCGGTAGATCATCACTGTAGATCAACGGCGTGCCGCCATCTTTGCCAAGGATGTAAGCGTAAGCAAGCTGCTCGTCTTGTGGGTCCATAATTTGGTAACGGAAGCCATCATTGGTTGGCATATCATGTGTGATAGCAAAAGTAATTGAGCGATTATCATCAAGTGCTTGGCCGTACGCTTTTGGATCATGCAGTTGGTTCAAGCCACCGCCCATTGAGAATGCCGAGCGAATCGACGCAAACAGCGGGAAATCGTACGCGGAGTGATTAGTATTATTCAGGTACGGCGCTAAGAATGACTCATAGCCGCTGTTCCCTGCTCCACCGCTGGTAATGACTTCACCGAACACATGCATATTCGCAGTAATTTCAGACGTGAATACCTGATCGATTTGGTACTGGCTCATGTGTTTTACCGCATCAATACGGAACCCTTTGATCCCCATATCTTTTAGCGCTTTCAGATATAAACGTTGCTGTGAAACCACCCAGTTATTCGGATCAAGGTCAGGTAAACCTACATCGCCATCGGCACCACACAAACGCCAGTACTGAACGTGACCAGGATCGTTCCAATCTGAAATACAACCTGCGGCATGGAAATCGTTAGCCGAGACAAAACCTTGCGCTAAGTTGCCAAACAGAGTCTGGTCAGCAAAGTAGCTTGAACGGCTCGCATAATCGTTTAGCACTTCTGTGCCAGGGTAATCCAAGTCACTTCGCTTCCAGCTTTCATTCGCCATATGGTTGAGTACCACATCGGCATATACATCAACACCCACCCCCTTGAGTGCGGCAATCATTGCGGTTAAATCTTGTTTGTTTCCCAAAGGAGAATCAATGGTTCGAAGATCTTGAGGTTGGTAACGCGCCCACCATTGGCTGCCGCTCGATTTCATTGCAGGTGCCACAAGCACTTTCTTATAGCCAGCTTGAGCAATTTGATTAGCGTTGGTAGTCACATCTGAATACTTCCAGTTGAATGCGTGCAAGATGGTGTCTGCATAAGTAGCTGAACTGAAAGAGCAAAGTGCGAACGTGGATATGAGTAGGGTATTGATTGGTTTCATAGAACATATCTCTTATTATAAATTCACGAGAATGATATGACTAAGAACGACAATTAAAACGACCGATAAATCAGAGTTGAATTAGCGTCACCTTCTGTTGATGTTGATTTTATAAAATTGTGTTATGGCCGATATTATGTGGGATAAAAACGAATCGATCTGAAATGAGAATTAATTGAATCAAGTTGACTAGAACAAGACAAAGACTTTGGTCGGCTCTTCTAAACTAAGTTATGATTCCTGTTCCCTCAACCGATTGATATTTTTATGCCCTCTTTCTCTTTTTCAATGATCCCTGTTGGGGTTCGATTCATGATCCTCTCCGCTTTTGGATTCGCACTGATGTCTGCATGTGTGAAATACATCAGCAACTACGGCATACCTGTATTCGAAATTGTTGCAGCAAGGGCTTTGGTGTCTTTGATCATCAGTTATATCGACGTTAAGCGAAAAGGCATTTCGATCTGGGGAAATAACAAACCTTTGTTGTTTGTTCGAGGCGCAGTTGGCACAGCAGCCTTAATGTGTGTTTACTACGCTGTGACCACCTTGCCATTAGCAGAAGCGACCATTCTACAATATGTTCACCCTGTATTTACCGCCCTACTTGGTGTGCTATTTCTGAAAGAACGAGTCCAAAAATCGACCATGATCTGCATTGCGTTCTGCCTAGCGGGACTATTAGTAATGGTACAGCCAAGCATGAACAGTGGCGCGAGCAGCGAGTTACCGCTATTTAGCATAATGGTGGCATTATGTGGCGCATTTGGTAGCTCAATTGCTTATGTGATTGTGAGAAAGCTTAGCCAAACGGAAGACAGCTCAGTCATCATCTTCTACTTCCCACTGGTTGCTCTACCAATCTCAACTGCCCTTATCTGGAACGACTTTGTGTGGCCAAGTCTATTCCTTACCGTGATGCTGGTTCTGGTCGGAATTTTCACACAGATAGGCCAATACGGTTTGACCAAAGCGATGCAAACCCAAGCTGCAGGCAAAGCTTCGGCTTACTCATACGTTCAAATCGTATTCTCAGCGCTATTAGGTGTGTGGATCTTCAATGAGATTCCATCAGTTTGGACTTACCTAGGTGGTGGCCTAATCGTAACAGGCGCGCTAATCAATGTGTTTGGTAAACAACTGTTGGTGCCGTTTAAAACTAAGTAAACACCAGCTAAAAGAGCTCAATATCAGTTAGCCAATCAGCGATCAAAGAGATCTAAAAAGGGCATTGCGGAATATTCCACAATGCCCTTTTTGGTGATTTCTACCCAAAGGCTCTACTCGCTTGTAGCATTACGCAGTTTGGGATCATCGCTAAGGTATTCAACGAACTCGATTTCAAAGCCTGCCGGATCCACAAAGTAGACATTCTTTCGATAAGGCTCTTCAGCGCCGGGTTTGGCAATTGGAAAGCCCGCATCAATAAGACGTTGAGTGACACTTTCAATATTGTGGGTCACATAAGCGAAGTGTGCGAGGCCAACAGAGTGCCCGGCCAAATCTCTATTTTCACCTTCGCCGTGATCACTCAACGCAATATATTGATATTCATCCCCAAAATGCAGCCAATTGCGTGGTTTACCCGACCATTCGCCTTTTCCTTCATCACGGACGTACCAATGAGGGAACGCCGCTTTATAGAAAGTCAGCATTTCAGGGATGTCCTTTACCGCTAAATTTACATGTTCAAGTTGGATCATTCTTCTCTCCTTAAAGTATTCTCGTAAGCAACGTTGCATATCCTAATACCTCAAGTTAAGTTGAGGTAAAGCACTAATTTGCATTTATTTCGAGAACGTCTTTAGAGCCCAAATTGTTCTACTTTGACTACATACAGACTTTAAGTTTAGACGACCTAATCTAATGTGGCTTCCTTGCCAGTGTTCTGTTCTTTGTGCCTTGGTGATCTCGTTGTTCAGAGCAGGTAACTAAATCGCGACACACATTGGTGTATTTGAAATGGGGTCTCGAAACACGCTCGCTTTGAGATCAAACACCTTACTGAGCATAGTTTCGGTCATCACCTCATCAGGCGAGCCCTCTGCGATTAAGCACCCTTTTTCCAAAACCACTAAATGATCGCAGTAACGACTGGCTTGGTTAAGATCATGCAACACAACAACCACCGTTTTTCCTTTGGCATTCATCTGTTGCATCAGGTTCATTAATTCCACCTGGTGAGACATATCAAGGTATGTGGTCGGTTCATCCAACATCACTACGTCCGTATCTTGTGCAATTACCATCGCAATCCATGCTCTTTGACGCTGCCCACCAGACAGTGACTCAACAGGCTTATCAGCAAACTCGAGCACACCTGTATCTCGCATTGCTTGCTCGACAACCCTTTGATCGTCCTGTCCTAATCTTCCCCAATGAGAGACATAAGGCGAACGGCCATATTCGACCAATTTTCTTACCGTAATGCCTTCCGGACTGACCAAGATTTGCGGAAGAAGTGACAACGAACGAGCGAGCGCTTTATCGCCATAGCTTGATAGCGGCTTGTCTTCAAACAACACCTCTCCAGCCACTGGCTTGTTAATTCTGACTAACGTCTTTAACAAGGTAGATTTACCGCACCCGTTAGGTCCTATCAATGCGGTGATTTTTCCCTTAGGGATAGAAACAGACAGGTTCGGTATGATCGTTTGTTTGCCGTACGCGACGGAAAGATTCTGCGTTTTAAGCATGGTTACCAACCTCGATAACGATAGAGAAGAAAGATGAAATATGGCGCGCCAATCACAGACGTGAGAACGCCTGCTGGCAATTCAATAGGTGGTTGTAGACCTCTGGCCAACCCATCAGCGCTGGTAACCAGAATTGCCCCTACCAGTGCAGATGCTGGGATTAACAACTTATGATTATGCCCAAACAACATGCGTGCTAAGTGAGGTGCCAATAAACCCACAAAACTGATCGTTCCAGCAACAGAAACACTAACACTGGCAAGCAAAACAGCGGCCAATAACGCAAGAGCCTGAATCTGTTTTGGCTTAGTACCCAATGTGGTCGCACTTTCCTCACCAAGCCCCATCACATCTAATCGCCAAGCAAGCCATAATGCCATGGGTAATAACAAGAGCAGTACGCTCCAAATAAACGGGACTTGCTGCCAATTTCGGCCCCAGAGACTGCCTGTTAGCCATACCATGGCCGTGTTTATCTCGATCGGATTGGTGACCAGCAAGAAGTCGATACAACTAGCCAGAAACGCACTCACCGCAATACCAATCAGCGCCAATTTGGCGGGTGTTGGCCTTGACCACCATGCCAATACAGCAATCAGCCCAGCAGCTAATACCCCACCGAACATCGCTACAACCGGAAGCACACTGACTGGTGCATTGGGGAACCAAACTAAACTCGCTGTCGCAGCAAGCCCGGCACCTGCGCTAATACCCATAAGATCAGGCGATGCTAATGGATTACGTATCACGCCTTGCACTAATACCCCTGAAAGCCCTAACCCTGCGCCCACGCTTATCGCGAGCAACATACGTGGTAGCCGATACTGATGGATAACAAAGTCGTCGCTGGAAAGCGCGACCAAATGTTCGATAACTTGAGAAACAGAAAGCGAAGCTGCGCCGACAAACAAACCTGCGGATGCCACTAATATGAGAATCCCTGATAACAAAACTATCTTAGTGTGATGGTGCATTAAGATCTCCTCGTCGCAATCAAAATAAAACAAGGTGTTCCGAGCAAAGCAGTAATAACACCAACGGGTGTTTCAGTCGGGAAAGCAATCGCTCGCGACAGCGCATCTGACCAAGAGACTAATGCTGCGCCTGCCAATGCTGAAATAGGAATCAGTAAATGGTAATTGTGCCCAACCATAGGTCGAACCAAAGGAGGCACTAACAAACCAACAAAGCCAATTGGCCCTGCGATAGCGACACTTGCTCCAGCTAGCAACACAATCGTCAGTCCACTCACGAGGCGAGTAAGCCTGATATTACTGCCCAACCCCACTGCAACTTCTTCGCCAAGTGCAAGTAAGTTGAGGTTACGAGCAAGGCTCATTGCCAACACCAAACCAATCACTGCAGGCGGCCAAAGTTGTTGCCATTGCCCATCATCCACACTAGACAGTGAACCCGTAAGCCAATGCAAGACGCTATAAGCCATATCGTCAGCAAGAATTAGCGCCGCTCGTGTCAGTCCAATCAATAACGCTGTAATAGCGATACCTGCGAGAACCAAACGTAACGGATGAGAACGTTCGGAGAAAAAACCACCGAGGAGCATCACGGCACCGCCGCTTAGCAATGCACCAAGAACCGCATTAAGGATTGGGTTTAGCTCACTGACCACAGGTATACCTATTGCAGCTAACGCCATAAAACAGGCTGCGCCAGCGTTAATGCCAAGAATCGACGGAGACGCGAGTGGGTTGCGCGTTAATCCCTGCATCAATAACCCAGCGACGGCCAAACTCGCACCAATAAACAACCCTGCGTAAGCTCTTGGCGCTCTGAGTGTCGCCAATATTTGATGAGTCATATTGTTTTCATCAAACGCAAACCAGTAGTGAATCAAGTCACTCAATGTTAAAGAGAAATTAGACCATCCGGTCATAGAGGCCGCGTAACCAGATAATGCCAAACACAACACTAATGCCGTAAATAATATGACTCGCCACGACAATATTGGCCAGAATCGCTGACTTTTAGAGAACAACATCGTACTCATGATGGATCCAAGATCTGCTCAAGATTTTTCGCCATTTGTTCTGCCGCTAACATGCCTCGATTCAATGACCAAAGTGCTGGTGACACTTCTACAACTTGCTGTTTTTTTGCAGAGGTTAGTACATTGAATAACGGATTTTTCTGCCAATCATCAACAATATTTGGATGAGAGTAAGCACCAAGAAGCAACCAATCCGGATTGGTTTTCAACAACAACTCAAAGCTGGTTGGTAAATATGCCTTCTCTGTTGGTTCCACAATAGGGCTCGCAATTCCTAATGCGGTCAACACGCCCCCTGCGTAAGATGCAGGGCTATGTAACCACATACCTTTATCCGACACGACAGCGAATTGGACAGTTTGTTTGAGCGAGAAATGACTTTTGAATTCAGCCATGGCGTGTTGATGTTGTTGAATTCGTTGTTCCATTGACGATTGCTTGTCGAGAACGATGCCAATCTTGAGCGCAGACTCCAAATTCTCTTGATAAGTCTCACCACGGCTTTTGAGCAGCAGAGTTGGTGCGATGCGTTGTAGATCTTGATAGACCGTACGATGACGCTCTGCATCAGCAATGATCAGGTCAGGCTTTAATACCGCAATGGCTTCTAGGCTAGGCTGGGAACGCATGCCAACCGATTCCCATGGTTGAACCAATTCGCGTACCGCCGGAATCACTCGCGAAGCATCATTGTCATCCGCAACACCAACAGGAGAAACACCCACCGCAGCGAGTGCATCTACAAATGAAAACTCCAACACCACAATACGTTGCGGAGTAGTCGCTATCTCAAACTGACCTTGCTCATCTTGTATGATCCTGGTTTGCGCTGTACTGGAGAATGAGAACAAGCTTAAAATCAGCAAAGTTAAGGTTATCGCTATCCTGCTGAATAAACACTGCTTATTGAATGACAGCAGTCCGTTCGACAGCAGCAATGGATTCGAAAACAAAAGGCGAGAGCTGTTTTCCATATTTAATTTTCCTTAAACGCTAGAACCGTGAAAGTCGCCAAGAGTATTGGCGACTTTTATTCGTTATTACTTTCAATAAATTACGTATTAGAACTGATAATTCAGATCCAAAGTGTAAGAACGTCCTGGGGCTGGATAACCACCAACTGGACTGGTATCAATACCGCGGAAGTAATAGTCCTCATCAAACAAGTTGTTCACCGCAAGGTTCATGCGCAGCTTACTGTTTTCATCCTTGTACAAATCCGAACCTAGGTTAAAGTTCCAGACCATGTAGGCAGGCACTTTACCTGTCGCGCCCGTTGCATCTTCGGCACTTGTATTCGCATTGTCAGAGTAAGACTCGCTGAAGTAGTAACCAGACAAAGTCGTATCTACCTTGCTAAAGGCGTAAGTCGCATCCCAACTAAATTGATGTTTAGACGTATAAGGAAGTTGATTGCCCTTATTTGCACCCTCTTCCTCTAACGTTGCATCTAGGTAGTTATAGCCGGCGCCCAAACTCAAAGCTTGCATCGCTTGCGGCACGTAACGACCAGAGAGCTCAACACCTTGATGAAGGGTTTTACCAATGTTATCGAAAGTTTGGGTAGCACTTTGCCATTGCAGCTGATCTTCAAAATCAATGCGGTAAAGTGCGATGTTAAAGCTGGTTGAATCTTGGTTGTAGCGAGCACCCAACTCGTAGTTCCACGCTAGCTCACTGCCCTCTTCACCTTTACCACGGATGTAAGCAATTTGTGGTGCACGCAAAGATTTCTGTGCATTGGTGTAACCAACCCATTGTTCAGTCAGATGGTATGCCAAAGTTAAGCCAGGAAGCCATTCCGTCACTTTGTTGTCTGTGCTCTGTGCTGTACCCAGATCATCAAACGTCATATCAATCGATTCGTAACGAATACCCGGCGTGACTTTCAGTACGTCATTGAACAGGCCGATTTCATTGCTGATGTAACCAGCAAAAGCGTCAGTATCTAAGTGCCAGTCACGTGGGGTTGTTGTAGCACCACCAGCAATTGGCGTTTGAGTCAGCTTGTAATCAATATCTTCGTTAACATAGCGTGCACCCACAATGACGTTTTGCGTTACGGTATTTCCGTCAAAGTACATCGCGAGTTTAGGTTCAACACCATAAACAGCAAATTCACGTGGTGACGTGCGAATATCGGTTGATGGTAATGCAGGATCCGCCCAGTGGCCGCCCGCACTATTAAAGCCCCATTGGAAGAAACGCTCAGAGCGGTGACCAAATGTCAGTATCTCTAGCTCTGCACTATCGGCAATGTTCAAATCATGCAAATACTTTAGGCTCCAACGCGTCGATTTACCTTGGTATTCATCATATGGTCGCTTCGATTGGGTGCGATCATTCTTGTAATCTTCTGGCGATAAAGCACCCGGCATTTGCGTGTCTGCATCATAACGCTGCACGAAGGCTTGTAGCTCTTGAGTATCACTCAATAACCATTGCAGTTTCGCCTGGAAGTTTTTTACATCTGTGTCGGAGTGCTCACGGAAGCTTTCACCTTTTAAGAAGTTACCTTCCACTTGAAGTGCCAGCGTATCGGTTAACCAACCACCCGTTCGCAGGTAAAAGTCGTTGAGCGGCGTATCGCCATCCTCGAATACAGTAAAGCGATTACTGATTTCCGTTTGCCACTCATGTGGAATAGGCTTGGTCACCAAGTTGATCACACCACCGACGTTGTTTGGTCCGTACTGAACCGCCGCACCACCTCGCACAATATCAATACGATCAAGCATCGACAGCGTTGCAGGGAAAATTGATTGTCCTGTGTGACCATACGGCGCCAGTGTCAGAGGAACACCATCCATGAGGAATTGAGCGTGCCCACTGCGACTCGCTTTCAAACCACGCACTGAGATGTTAGGCAAAACACCGGTGCCCGTTTCGTCTTGAACCTTAATGCCCGGTACACTTTGGAAGGCAGAGTCAATCGAGAGTGCGCCAGTCTTTTTAATTTGTTCATTAGTCAGAACAGTACGAGCTCCCGGATACTCTTTCACATCCTCAAGTTCTGAATTACCGATCAAGCTGCCCGTCACGACAACCGTTTCCATGGTCGTCGTTTGTGGATCTGACGCGGCAAATGCGCCCATGGAAGTCACTGAAGCGATGGCCATTGCAAGGGCACTTAGACGCAACTTTTGATGTGATTGAGTACAGGGTTTACTATCCAAATTCTGGTAAGGCATGAAAATCTCCTAAATAGGCAAGTTAGGATCAAAGGCCATGTTTACGATTCGGCGCTTTGATCCTATGGGCTAAACGACCTCAAAATGAAGCCAACTGTTCATTCATTCGTAGCGAATAAATCAATCGTTTTTAGAGTTAAAATAGCTCTTAGAAATGAGCTAACTCCTAGAACTGAACTAGCTCTTAGAACATAATTAGCTTTTAAAACTGATAGCCGTAACTGAGCATAAATTCGGCTGGCGCTCCGTAACCAATCTGGTTAGTACCAGACGTGCCGTTGGTTGCGCCCAGAATGTATTTCTCATTAAGTACGTTGTAAGCATTCGCTTGAACTTTGTGACGACCCGTGGTGTACGCTGCCATCAAGTCAACCGTGGTGTAGTCACCCAGAGCTACCGCTTCATCATTACCTGCGTAACGGTCGCCAACATATTTCACACCACCACCTAAACGCCAGTTGTCGTCTAGCTGGTAAGTACTCCAAAGTGAGAACAGGTGGTCAGACACATCATTTGGCTTTTTGCCTGTCTCTTTGTCTTCCGCATCGAGATAGCTATATCCAACCGAAATGTCCCATTGCTCTGTTATCTGACCGCGAGCTTCCAGTTCAATACCTTGGTGACGCGCTTCAATCTTGTTGACCACGTCTCCGTCTGTATTGGTTTCTGGTTGCTCTTGATCGATTTGGAAGACCGCGGCATTCAGCATCAAAGCGTTATCTAATAGGTAAGCTTTTGCGCCAATTTCTTTTAGATCGGTGTGGAAGAATTCAGCTAATTTAGGGTTGATGTAGATACCTGAGTAAGGCAGTTGCCATGAACGAGCTAAGCTTGCGTACACGGACATATCGTTGTTGATTCGGTAGACCAAACCACCGCGGTAGCTCACTTTGTTATCGTCGAGGTTCTCTTTTGCTGAGCCTGCTTTTTGCTGCTCAAGCTCCATCGAGTCGTAACGCACATTACCGATCACTGAAAGATCACCAAAGGTGTAAACGTCTTGAATGTAGACGCCAGTGGTCGTGGTCGTGTTATCACGGAAAGGTTTGAAACCCGGATCAGGTGTTGGACCTGCAACAGGATTATAGATATCTTTCGAAGGTAAGGTTTTGTCGCTTGCGAGAGTGAGATCGATATTAATCTGGTTGTAATCGGCACCAATCATCATTTGGTTAGAGTCCGTTTCCCAAACCAACTCAGACTGTAGTGTTGTCGTGGTACGAGGATCATAACCGAAGTTGTTCACGGTTTGAGATACTTGATCCCCTGTTACCGTGCCTTGACGCGTGCCTTTTTGTTCAAGCTCGATATGGTTATACGCTGCGCGGTTTGTCCATGCCCATTCGCTGTTCAAACGCCACTCATAGTCAACGCCCACACGAATACTGTCTGACTCTTGATAATCGTTGGTGCCACCGTAGAAAGTACTCTCTGAGACATCAACAGGTTTGCCATTTTTAGATGGAACACCACGATATGGCACCAGTTCTTGGTGAGAATATTCAACATCGAGATCGATAATGTGTCCATCAGAAGGCATCACTCGAATGGTTGGGGCAATAAAGAAATCATTGGAATCGACATGATCGACGTAAGAGTCCGCTTGTCGATGTTCCACGTTGATACGGCCATTAACCTTATCTGAAAACGCCATAGAGCTGTCAACTTGACCCACAAACTGACTGTTGCTGCCTACACTGCCATTTACGTTGGTGAAATTGTCACCGTTAGCGCGTTTCGTTACCAAGTTGATGATACCGCCCGCAGAACCTCGGCCATAAAGTGCACCGGCTGGGCCTTTTACCACTTCAACACGCTCAATATTGGCTAGGCTGCGATACGACTGCAACGTTCCATCATCACGCATACCATCACGATACATGTCATTTAACGAATCAAAACCACGAATCACGAATTGGTCTCGGCTACCTTCACCGAGAGTATTGTTCACCCCTGCGACACCATCAAGTGCATCCACTAAACGCACCGCACCACGGTCTTCCATTTCTGTCTTTGTAACCACAGATACCGCTTGCGGTACATCTAACCACTCGACATCCGTTTTGGTTCCTGACTGAGGCATGTGCTCTGCATAACCTTCGTATTGATGGCCAATAATTTGCACTGTTTCATCTACAGTGACTTGTTCTTCCGCCACTGCAGTTGACACACCAGCCACCGCCGTTAAGGCTCCGCCAATTGCCAAAGCAAGAGGAGACAAGTTCAATCTCATGTTCATTTTCTAATTCCGTTTTAGTTTATAAAATTACATTATTGCGAATAAGAACAAATATCATTTATATTTGCAATATATATTTTTTGATCTATATTTGCCTAGCAATATGCAACACCACTAATGACATAAGAATCAATAAAAACAATAAGATAGAAAAATTCTCTTTCTTTTAACCCCGAAAGAGAGCACTTGAAAGCGAGTTGTGAGCAGGCGACAACAACGTTTTAAAATTAGGAAAGCCCCATGAAATCTACGATTATTATCGTAAGTCACGTCGTGAATGATGCAGTCACTCACGGCTTCGTACCTACCGCAAAGGCGATGGGTCTTCACGTCGTTTTGATCACAGATCACAAGCTCAACCACCTGAAATTGAGCAATGATGATGAGCGCTTTAATCCCGATGAAATTTTAGAATGCGATGTCTTCAACCCTCTTGAACTCATCGAAATCATCACCGAGAAAAATCTAGCGCCTAATGCTGTTTTCAGTAATAGCGACCACCTACAAACTTCCACTGCAATCTGTGCACAGTTCTTTGGTTTACCCGCTAAAGATTGGAACGTGACGATTAAGGCGAAAAACAAATACTTAACTCGTCAGGTTCTCAACGAAAAGTCGTTACCTAATACTCGAAGTGTTTTGTTAAGTCGAGAGAGCGCTCCTATATTCGATTTCGATTTTCCTGTCGTTGCGAAGCCCAAGGAAGGCGTGGCTAGTTTAGACGTGCAGCGCTGCGATTCTGCGGCTGAGCTGGATAACTATTGCGATGCGTTTTGGCAAAAGTACCCTACTACTCCCATTTTAGTTGAGGCATTTTTACAAGGTCCGCTTATCACTGTCGAAACCATCGGCGACGGGGAAAATTTGATCGCACTTGGTGGGTTCGATGTAGAACTCTCTGCGCCACCTTACTTCATCGAAACAGCGGCGAGTTGGAATGGTATTAACAGCGTGCACTACCGTGATGAATGTATACGTCAGCTTCAAGAGTTCGGGGTGGGGTTTGGTGTCTGTCATAGCGAGTTCATCATCACAGGTTCGGGGCCGGTACTGGTCGAGATCAACTATCGAAGTATTGGTGATGGCCGGGAATTTTTGCTTGATAACCTCAGTGGCGGGAATTGGTTCAATACCATCTTAAATCTTCACTTGGGTCACAAGCTTGACCCTACATTTCGTATTGATGGCAGTGCCCATGTGCACTATGTAGTGGCCAAACAAAGCGGTTTAATTGAAGGCTCATCAGCCTCTTTCATTCACCAAGAGGGCGATATTGTCATTCAGCAGCAAGTGCTTAAAAAGGTTGGTGAGACGTTCCAACAAAGTTATTCCAACAAGGATTACTTAGCGAGAATTTCGGTCGTTTCCCCTTCTGGTCAAACTCTAGAACCCGCACTACAACAGACAATCTCTCGCTTCAATCTAACATCAAAAAACGAGGTAACAGCATGAATGAAAACGCGTTATACCTCACTCAACGCTTAGTCGATACTTGCTTACGTGAAGATTTGTTCGGATTAGTTTCTCAAAGCCAATTTAAATCTCAGCTCCCGAGTTCACTCAAGTTATCTTCTTATCCTCGTAATCAAATTTGGGCTATTTTTGCGGGTTCAGACTTTACACTCTACTTACCCGTTACTCCGAGCTATTACATGCAGCGTTGGGTATACGGCCAAACAGATGGTTCGAAAGGTGATGGTTGGCTCATCGAGAGAAATGGTGTCGTTGAAGCACAGCTGCACTATCAAGATTGGATCGAATTATTGAAAGCAGGTGCTCACGAAAGCTCGCATTCGTTATTAGATGGTTATTTACAAGAACTCGAATGCGCAGAAAAACACAAGGAATTGTGTGATAGCGCCTTCAGTCAGCAATCCGAATCACTCATGCTGCCGATTTCTCAACTAGAGCGTTGGGAGCAAAAGCTATTGCGTGCCGATCAAATCGCATCCTATCTTGACCACCCTTACTACCCGACAGCACGTGCTAAGTTCGGTTTAAGCGATCACGATCTAGAACAATTTGCGCCAGAATTTGCACAAAGCTTTGAACTTCGTTGGCTCGCAATCGAAAAGTCACTGGTTACATTGACCAGTCCACCACCTGAATGTTGGCCAACGATGGAGCAAGTGGGTCTGCCCGCCGACTTTGCTCTTAGCCATGAGTTATTCCCCGCACATCCATTGACACTAAGGAGTCTTGATGGACTTCCTGACGGTGTTATCAAAGCTCCGGTTGCATATCTAGAGGTGACTCCAACTTTATCAGTACGTACTGTGGTCGTGAATCAAGCACCACAGATCCACATCAAGGTGCCGCTGATCATGCGGTCTTTAGGTACTAAAAACATTCGCCTAATTAAACCATCCACACTTTATGATGGGCATTGGTTTGAACGTTTATTGACGCACTTAGAACAAACAGATCAAGACTTACACGGCTCGCTTTTCCATTGTAATGAGAAACATGGCGGCCATGTTGGAGACGATAAGACCTTTGCTTATATTGTGCGTGAATACCCGCGGAGCTACTTCCAAGACAAAGCACTGGTGCCTGTGGCTGCCCTTGCTAGTCCAATGCCTGATGGACGTTTGTTCTTGGAACATCTCGCCGAGCAGTATTATCAGCAAGATACGCTGACTTGGTTTAAAGATTACGTTGATCTGCTATGCAAAGTGCACCTTACATTGTGGATTCGTTACGGTATCGCTTTGGAGTCTAACCAACAGAACGCCATCATCGCATTCGATGAGCAAGGTAAGATGACCTTAGCCATGAAAGACAACGATGCAGCGCGTATTTGGCCAGAGCGTTTCCAAACGTTTGAGCAACAATCGCCTGTAAAATGCGATCACCTTTTAGATCAACGCATCACAGTAGACAGCGAGCTTGCTCTTGGTCAGATGTTTACCACCATTACTTTGCAGTTAGACATTGCCGCGATTGTGGAAGCAATGGCGACGAAAGGAATCGCCACGTCAGCTTATCTGTATGAAATGGTCGCCAATAGCCTCTCCCAACAACTTAGCCAGTTGGACAAACAAGGACACAACACCAAGCTCGCAAACGAGATGTTGTTTGAATCACCCAACCTATACGCTAAATATCTATTGAGCTCGGGGAGCTTGTTGTCTAAAGAGGCATCTGGCGCAAGCGATATCAATAAATTTTATGGCTTGTCAGCACCGAACTTTTTATGGCTAACCAGCGAAGAAGCACAACACGCTTACCTTGAAAACATCAAGCAGAGCGTGAGTTAACCCATCATGACCAAACTCATCTATTGCGTGCTTTTAAGCCACTTTATCGCCGCGTTTGCAGCCTTAGGAATGCCGCTGTTTTTGCCGATGGTATTGCCAACACTGGATGCAAACATTACTTCGGATTGGGCGGGGGTACTGTTTATTTTGCCGACCTTTTGCACTGCCGTTGCGGCGCGCTTTTGGGGTCAGTTTGCTGATAAATATGGCAGACGTCGATCTCTATTGCGTGCGCAACTCGGGCTTGCAGCAGGCTTCGCGCTGTGTGGCTTAGCCGATAACCTCGCAATGTTTGTGTTTGGTCTTATCATTCAAGGAACCTTTGGTGGCACCATGGCCGCCTCAAACAGCTACTTATCCAGTCAAATCAACGATGCGAAAGCACTCGGTAAGTCACTCAATAAAACTCAGCTTTCTGCCCGTCTGGCGCTAATTATTGCTCCGATTGGGCTTGGCTGGAGTTTATCGGAAACAAACCCGCTGAACGCGTATCTGTGGCTGTCCGCTTTGCCGCTATTCGCGCTAGTGATCACCTTAACATTACCCATTGATGACTTAGCGAAATCTAAGGGGATTGTAAAAGATCAGGCATCGGATAAAGCTCAATGCAGCCAAGTCAATTCGTTAAATACGCTTTATTGGGTGTTTGGCGCGCAGTTCAGTTTTGCTTTCGCCATGGTCGTCACGTTCCCCTATTTCTCGCCTTATGTGCAGCAATATGGCGTGACAAGCCAAGCGTGGATTGGATTTTTGTATGCCCTCCCACATGGTGTTTATCTCCTCTTTGCAGGGAAAGTTCATCTGTTCTCAGAACGGATTGATCGCCACCAGCTTGAACGCAATCAAGCGCAGCGTACTTTATGGCTGGGCTTTAGTTTGCTTTCACTCAGTGCCGCAATGCATCTCACTCCTTATCAAGAAATGTTGATTATTGCTCGTATTGTTTTCGGACTTGGCATGGTTTGCTGTTATCACGGCTTGCATCAAGCGTTAGCAAACCAAATTGATCGACGACAAAGCGGCAGAGTATTTTCGCGCTTTGACGCTATGTCTAAATGGGGTGGCGTTGCGGCTGGGTTGAGCGCGTCTTTCATATCAAGCCAGGGCTGGCTTGAGGTTCCTTTCATACTTTCTATGTTGGTCAGTGGCATTACAGCTATCGCGCTGATCATCCATTCAAAATTTGGACATCAACATGTTACAGACTCAATTATCTCCAAGTGAATATTCCGCTGAAGACCAAGTTCTTCAAAATCGTAAAAAAGTACTGCTAAACCAAGAAAAAGCCCAACTCAATACCATCATGGGTGTAGTGAACTGTTACTTACGTGAATACGCAATACCCAATGAACAGGTTGATTGGTGCTACAGTTCTGCCTCTCTGCCTCAAACTTTGAAAAGAAACTACAACGCTCACCAACGCGTGGCCATTCACCTACCTCACCAAGATCAACCTCAGAAAAATGGTCTGATGGTTTTACCCGTTGAGTACACCAGTAAACTGGGGAAAGTGAAGCTCAGTGATACACCTTGGGCTAAAATGCCCGGTGCAGCTTGGTGCAAATTGGACGCAACTCAAACCCTGACGCTTCTACTCAGTTACCTAAAAGAAATGCTGACGATTCCATTCAATCACGAGTTGGTCGAGCAAATGGAAAACAGTTTGTTGATTACCGAGCAGTTCCTAAACTCAGACAACTCACCTCAGCATCACAATGCGTTTATCGCATCAGAGCAATCGTTACTTTGGGGACATACTTTTCATCCAACGCCAAAGAGTCGTTCAGGTGTCAGTATCGATGATCTGCTAGCGTGTTCCCCTGAGGTTGGCGCTAAGGTTCCCCTGTATTGGTTTAAAGTCAACACCGCGTTGCTCGACGTCTTGAGTTCAGATAACCGAACCTCACCAACGACCATGCTTGAACAACTTGCACCTGATGAAAACAATTCAGCAGGTACTATTCTTTACCCTTGCCACCCTTGGGAAAGTTACACACTTTTGCAAAACCCAGTGGTCAAAACGGCCATTGAACAAGGCAAAATCATCCCGCTTGGATTAGGTGGTGAGAAACTCTTACCCACCTCATCCGTGCGCACTCTGTATCACCCAGACATGGATTGGTTTGCTAAGTTCTCTATCAATGTACGTTTAACCAACTGTGTACGTAAGAACGCATGGTATGAGCTCGATAGTGCCGTTCAATTAACCTCGATTCTGCACCCAATCAAAGAGGATGAGCAGTTACGTAACCCTGTCTTCAAGGTAATGACAGAGCCTTACGCAACCACATTGAATCTAGAATCTGTGGCTGAACAAGAACATGCTGATGTTATTAAGGCTCGAGAGTCATTTGGTATTTTATATAGAGAGAATTTCACTTTAAGCGAAACCGATATTTTGCAGCCAACGTTAGCGGGTGCGCTCTTTGCTTACGACACAGACGGGAACAGTTGCATCGCCACTCAACTCAAACACAAAGCGCAAACAACACAAAGCCAATATGAAAATGTCGCCACACTGTGGTTTGAGCGCTATCTGCATTGTTTGATTCCAGGCGTTTTTAACTACTACTTCAAGCATGGAGTTGCATTTGAACCTCATTTACAAAATACGTTGATTGGATTTGAAAAAGACATGCCATGCTGTGTATGGATTCGAGACTTAGAAGGCACCAAGCTGCTACCCGAGTTTTGGCCATCAGAGACTCTTCAGCAACTTTCAGAGCGTGCTCGTCAATCGGTGTACTACAGCCGTGAGCAAGGTTGGAACCGTATCGGCTATTGCACCTTCATTAACAATATCAGTGAGGCGATTTTCTTTATCGCTGAGGGGGACTCAGCACTTGAAAATACGTTATGGGGAACTTTAAAAGACGCAATCATCCGTTGGCAGTCGATCAATGGTCAGCAACCCGAACTAATGGCATTGCTTAACGATGGTCATTTCCCTAGCAAAAACAACTTCACAACACGTTTGATGAAAAATGCCGATAAAGAGTCTGGGTACACCCAAGTAGCAGCACCTTGGCCGACTCATAAAAGAGGAGCTCACCATGCTTAATTCGCCTCAACTTCCTGAGAACATCCACCAAGAAATACACCAATTGGCCAAGCAACAAACTCAACCATTATGTGCTTATCTTTATGATCTCGATGCATTGGAGCAGCACATTAAGCAGATGCGCCATGTATTGCCAAAAAACGTAGAGCTATTTTACGCCGCGAAAGCGAACCCTTCAGCGCCAATACTGCGTACTTTAGCCCCTTATGTTGATGGTTTCGAAGCGGCATCAGGCGGAGAGCTTACACACCTTCACCAACAACAACTCAATAAACCACTGATCTTTGGTGGCCCAGGGAAAATGCCAAGTGAACTAGAGCAAGCAATTGAACTCGATGTTGATGCGATTCATGTAGAGAGCCTCACTGAGTTACAACGCATTGGTGCTTTAACTCAGAGATTGAATCGACCTGCTTCGATCTTCTTGCGTATGAACATAGACATTGGTGACATCACACTTAGCAAGTTAGCCATGGGCGGAAAACCCACTCCGTTTGGGCTCGATGAGGGTGAACTCAATAACGCCTTGATGTATCTGCGCGACTTTCCCTTGATAAAGTTAAAAGGCTTCCACTTCCACTTAATGTCGCATCAACTTGAAGTCGATCGCCACCTCGCCTTGATGCAACGCTATTTCCAAGTCGTCAAAGAGTGGCAAAAGACATTCTCACTCGATGAGCTGATCATCAACCTTGGTGGCGGTATGGGAATCAATTACCAAAACCCGAAGCAACACTTTCCTTGGATAGAGTTCTGCGACAAATTGGAGTTCTTGATTGCTAAAGAACATCTGCAAGACTGGAAGCTACGTTTTGAATGTGGCCGCTATATCTCAGCACCGTGCGGCTATTACGTGATGGAGGTACTGGATATCAAGCAAAACCTTGGTGAGAACTTCGTGATTGCTCGTGGTGGAACACATCATTTCCGTACGCCGGCTGCACAAAACCATGACCACCCTTTTGCTATCGTGAAAAGTAATCAACAACCCACCATTTCACATCCGATAAACCATGCTAAAGCCACGTTGGTTGGACAGCTTTGTACTCCAAAAGATGTTCTGGCACGAAAGCAACATATCGAGCAAATCGATATCGGTGACTATGTGGTGTTCACCCTAGCAGGCGCTTATGCTTGGAACATCTCGCATCAAAACTTCTTAATGCATGAACCTCCGGTGTTTCATTATTTCTAAGCACTCCGCCGTGCTCTATGGTTTCTAACTGACGGGTTGAGTTGAAACTCCGTGGAGCTAGCTAAGACCACAAAATAAAAAAGGCGTTAGCAAACTCAGGTCTGCTAACGCCTTTCTTATGTTTATCGTAGCCCTTTTACCAAACAACTACAGACTCAAACATCAAAGACTAGTATTTGATGGCTGTTTTACCAATCGAGGCACTGCTTTCAATACGTTGGTGTGCATCTTTAATTGTATCCACACTAAAGCCATCTAGGGTCGTGGTTAGCGTCGATTTAATTCGACCAGCATCAATCAGATTCGCAGCTTGGAATAAGATGTCTTGCTGCTTCTGGATATCGTCGGTGTTAAACAGTGAACGCGTGAACATCAGCTCCCAAATAAAGCCCGCTGATTTGCCTTGCAGCGCTGATAAGTCAATGCCACCGTCAAATTCAACAATCGAACTGATCATGCCTTGTGGTGCGATCAACTCAACCATCGCATCCCAGTGCCCTTTTGTATCAGCAACATTGAAGATGTAGTCGACATGTTGAATGCCCTGCTCTCGCACTGACTCGACAAGGTTACGGTGGTTCACCACATAATCCGCTCCCATATCCCTTACCCACTGTTCCGTTTCAGGTCTTGAAGCTGTTGCGATAACTTTTAGGTTGGTCAGCTGCTTAGCCAGTTGAATAGTGATCGAACCTACACCGCCCGCTCCACCAATGATCAGAATAGACTTTTTCTCTACTGGACGAACACGTAGGCGGTCAAACAATGCTTCCCATGCAGTCAGTGTTGCTAGTGGCATCACTGCTGCAGCTTCATCTGAAAGGCTCTTAGGCGCTTTAGCGGCAATACGGTACTCCACAGCTTGGTATTCTGCGTTAGCACCCATACGTGTTACGTCACCCGCATAGTACACACGGTCACCGACTTCGAAGCCTTCAACGTCAGCACCTTTACCAACAACTTCGCCGACTGCGTCATAGCCCAGCACTTTTGGTTGTTCGAGTGTTTTGCCTTTGGCATTACGAATACGAATTTTTGCGTCAGCAGGGTTGATAGAAGTCGCACTCACTTTTACCAACAAGTCATTCTCTTTTATTTCCGGTAGGCTCGTTTCAAATTCAAATAGGCTTTCTTGTTCTGTAATCGCTAGTGACTGAGTAAATCCGATTGCTTTCATTGTTAATGGTAATGACATGATACTTCTCCTTAAATTCGATAATTGAAGCTTAGAGACTTTTCTCTTTAGATAAACAGCCTAATATTTGAATTATTATCAAATAACTTTTGATAATAAGATGTATATGCGCAGGCAAAATACTAAGATTAGTAATTAGAAAATGCCTAATTTATCGGTAACAAAACAACCGATTCAAGGTTCAGAGCAGGGAAACGAAATGCTTCTTGAAGACCTACAAGTGATTTTAAAGGTAGCGGAGTTTCGCAGTATCACCGCTGCAGCCACCAACCTTGATATGCGTACTGCCACCGCGAGCGCTGCCGTCAAACGTGTTGAAGCCGCACTGGGCGCTGAGCTGTTTGTAAGAACCACTCGCCATTTAAGGCTCTCTTCAGCAGGTGAGCGTTATTTGCCTGAATGCGAACAAGCCTTGAAATTGTTAGAGCAAGCGAAGCTCAACATGCGCGAGGAACTCGGTATTGTTGACGGTGAAATTCGTATAGCGCTTTCATCGGATCTAGGGCGCAACCTAGTTACACCTTGGCTTGATGAGTTCTTACTTGAATATCCAAAGGCGACGCTTCGTACTAGCATCAGCGATAGCAATATCGATTTCTACCGAGATTCCGTCGATATGGCGCTGCGCTACGGATCCCCGATCGATGCCAACATGTATGGTTTTAAGATATGCGACGTGCCGAGGGTATTGTGTGCGGCTCCTGAATACTTAGCTGAAATGGGAACACCAAAACACCCGAGAGACTTAGCTCAGTACAATGGTTTGCTTTACCAACTCCATGACATGTTGCAAGACGAGTGGGTGTTTAACGATGGTACCCAAGCTCATAAAGTGAAACTAAAAGGAAATCGCGCTTCGAACGACGCAGACCTTGTAAGACGTTGGTGCATCGCAGGTAAAGGAGTAGCAATAAAATCTTGTCTAGACATGTCACCTCATCTGCTTTCAGGTGAAGTTATTAAAATTATGCCTGAATTTAAGCCGACACCTACCGAGTTGTGGTTAGTGTGTCCAAGTCGCCAATCCATCACCCCAACGGTGCGTCTATTAAGAGATTTATTCAGAGAGAAAACCTCAGAGATCCTTTCACAACTCAGTGAGCAAGGCATTATAGAAAACAAAGCATCATAAAGCCTAATGCAGCTTAGAGATAAGAAATAGAGATACAAAAAAGGCGTTAGTGAACTTTTAAGCCACTAACGCCTTTAATCATTTGAACATCACACCATATTGATGGGTGTATCGTCTAATACGAGTGCTTAGTTTGACTCGTCTTCAACATCGCAGTCAGCACAGCACTGAAGCGCAATTTCATGTTCGAAGGTGATTGTGTCTTTACCTTCTTCTAGTAGTTCTGCGATTTCATCAGCGACTTCTTTTTCATCATCCGCTTCGATGCCGCTTGCTAACTCTTCTTCTGAATAACCAAAGAAGTTAAGCAGTAAGTACTCGCGAGCTTCATCTTTAGTACAAACCACGTCTGCTGAAAGATCTGGAGTAACCTCACCTTGTGCGAGTGTCGCCGTCACTTGTGCAATTGCATCATCTTTCATCGCAGGCGTTAACCAACCAAGATCTGTACTTACCGTCGTTTTTTTACAATCGAAGCAAGGCAGTTGGTGAAAGTAGTATTGAAAGGCAGTCATAGGTAATTTCTTCTTTAAGTGTTGTATAGCGAGATTATGCGCGTTTTGTAGCAAATTACTATCTCAATCACAACCTAAGGTTGGTTCGATCTGAATATTTGTACCAAGTACAGAACACCATGATGACGACTGATAAATTTAAGGCTTCGCTCATTTGAGGGATCATCTCATTACGGCGAAGTTTGCGAAGCCTCGCTTGCTCCACGCGACTTAGCTTTGTAATTGTGTAACCAGCAACAAAACAACCCGATGCACAGCCCCCAAAATGCACTGCCGATTCCCAGTAAATTGGTACCAGAAGCAGTGAATAAGAAAGTAAGCAGTGCGGGTTCTCGGTAGTGACTGTCTGCCATTGATACCGCAAGACAATTCATCAAGGTGGGCATCACCGCTAAGCCAGCAACCGCAATGACAATCTCGGAAGGCACTGCGCTAAACAGCGATACAAATGACATCCCCATCACTCCAGCTAACAGATAAAATACGCCCATCGAGATCCCCGCCATATAACGTGTATTTGGATTACTATCCGCATTCGGGCCCATGCAAATAGCTCCCGTAATCGCTGCAAGGTTATACGCAAAGCCACCAAATGGTGCAAAAATCAAACCTGTCACCCCGGTGGTGGTAATGATCTTCGATGAATCAACTTGGTATCCGTTCGCTTTTAGAACCGCAAATCCCGGTAAGTTCTGTGAAGCCATCGTCACTATAAATAATGGAATTCCCACGCTGAACAACGAAAAGAACTCAAAATCGGGCGTGATGAACACTGGGGTCGTTAATCCCATAGTCACCTGACTAACATCGAGTTTGCCAAACCCCACACACATGACCAGTGCTATGATGAAAATGCTTGGGATTAGTAAATTTCCTAACCGCGCTTTCGCCAAAATAAATACGGCGAGCATGACTGCTACGACTTGTGCCTCTTCCATTAACGACGTAAATAAACCCAAGCCGAATTGTAATAGAATCCCCGCGAGCATCGCAGAGGCAATCGATGTTGGGATCTGTTTTAGGACTTTCTCAAATATTCCCGCCAAACCAACTAACGTAATCAACATCGAACTGAACAAAAACACGGCCACTGCCTGATTCATTGTTAGCCCTTCAAGAGACGTGATTAACAACGCTGCTCCAGGCGTCGACCACGCTGTAACCACCGGCTTCTTGTAGTGAAACGAGAGCAGTATCGTGGTTACGCCCATGCCAATTCCCAACGCCCAAAACCATGACGCCACTTGTTCTTCGGTTGCTCCAGCACTCGTTGCCGCTTGGAAAATGATCGCCGCAGCGCTCGCATAACCAATGAAAACAGCGATAAAGCCGGTACTGACGTGAGAAAATTTTAGCTTAGTCATGTTAATTTCTTCCTTCGTGCGTTATAACGTCCATAGACTGAACTTAGCACTCGTGCGCTATAACGCACAACTAATTTTTGAAAAACTTGTAGAGAAAATATGCAAACAGAAATTAAAGTCGGCGTTAACTTGAAACGCCTTCGCCAAGAAAAAGGCTGGAGCTTAGACAAAACAGCGAAAGCAACAGGCGTGAGTAAAGCAATGTTAGGACAAATTGAACGTGGAGAATCAAGCCCAACAATCGCTAAGCTCTGGCAGATAGCTTCTGGGTTCGAGGTGTCACTTTCGAGCTTTATAGCGGCTAGCCCAAACAGTGAACTGACGAGTTTATTCAGAGATGCAAACGAACTAAGGCATGAGGAATACAACATTGGTTTTTTCGTCAGTTTGTTGTTTCCTTTTGAGGAAGCACTAGGGTTTGAAATATTCGAACTCACCCTAGCACCCGATTACCACCATAAATCCGACCCACATAACGCAGGCGTCACCGAGCACATCTTATGTATTTCAGGAGAGATGGCCGTGATGTTTGATGGTGAGTGGCATACGTTACGAGCAGGGCAAGCCGTTCGCTTCAATGCTAACCAAAACCATGGCTACAAAAATATCGGTGAAGGAAATGCCGTATTTCATAATGTGATTCACTACCCTAATAACAAGCAATAGTGCCGGATTTGGCGCTAACGGCTATTTAGATCTAACCGGATGTTCAGCGCTAACGAAAGAGCAGGCAGACCACTGGCTAGTATTAACTTAGAACGACTATACGTTGACGACCATACTGCCATCTTCTGCCTGATAACGAGCCCATAGTTGAGAAAGGTTTTCTTTATTAAGCTTTATCTCTTTTTCTTTCAGAAACGCTTCGTTGTGCAACTTCGAATAAGAGCGCTCAGCAAGGTCACAGCTAAATGTAACGATGGTTTTCCCTTTCCCCATTCTAGCCGCAGCGTATAGCGCACCTGCTACGTTCAACGACGAACTGCTTCCTAGAAGAATACCGTCATGCTCCGCAACAAGGCGAGATATTGTAACTAAATCCTGATCGGGCAGCGTGATTGCACGATTGATTTTTGCCTGCCTGAAGTTTTCAACCGTTCGCATGATCCCTATGCCTTCCGTGAACGAGCTTCCCGTTGATTGATAGTGTCCATCGCGTAGAAATGAATAAATGCCGGACCCATTTGGGTCAACTAACCAAGTTTCGAGATTGGGTTGCTGCTCAGATAAGTAGTGTGAGTTTCCGGCAATGGTTCCACCAGTCCCAACCACTGAAACTAGAGCATCAATATTACCTTGTGTTTGCTGCCAGATCTCTGGTCCAGTATTTATATAGTGCGCTCGATAATTACTAAGATTTTCGAACTGATCTGCCCACCAATAATTTTCATTTTCGACACCGATCCGCTTGGCTGTGTGGTAAAAGTGTTCAGGATTTGCAAAAGGACAAGGGTCGACCAATAACAGTTCAGCGTTATAAAGCGAGATCATACGCTCTTTCTCTTGTGCCTGCCCTTTTGGCATCACCACCAACATTTTGTAACCGAGGGATTTAGCTACTAGAGCAAGGCCGATCCCCGTATTTCCTGCGGTACCTTCAACGATTGTCATCCCTGGCTTAAGCTTGCCAGCTTCGACTGCATCCATAACAAGCTGAAGTGCCGCTCTATCTTTAATCGAACCACCTGGGTTCTGATGTTCGCACTTAAGAAAGATCTCACAACCTGAGATCTCTGAAAGACTGTTGATTCTAACAAGATCAGTATCACCAATCAGTTCACTGAGATTGTTTGCAACGCGGGCAGATGACATCGGGACTCCATTTATTTATTGAGCATGAATTTGTTCATCGATTGATTTGTCGATGATCATAAGCGTAGCTCTGAGACCGGCTTAGTCAAGGAGTGCCGAAATCGAAAAGACTCTCATTTTCAAAATAACAATTATAATAAGGGGTGATCGATTAGATTGAGGGTAAATAAGATGTTTCTAAAAGAGAAAAAAAGCGGTGACCTCGTAGATGTTACTGAAATGACCAAATTAACCAACTTATTTCAAGACAGTATCGAAGGTCGGTTTCAAGCTGGTGAAGAACAGCAAGACCCCGAGATGTTTAAAAAGTCCGAACTGATGTTTATGTCAGGTGAAGAGTTACCTCGATGCTGGACAGATCCAAACTACCGCTCAGAGACTAAATAACCTTAGTTCTTCCAGAGCAGCCGATGGGGCGTAATTGAAACTCTGATCTAAAACTGTTTGACGATAGCCTTGTAGGCTATCCCCCCCCTGTTAAGACGTCCAGACGCATCTTTATTGAACAAAAAAGCGAGCCACTTGGGCTCGCTTTTCGTTATCTGGTTTTCTTAGAATCTATTACAGATAGTTCTACCAACTGTTGAGCGATCACGAGCTCTTCGTTGGTTGGCAAGCTATTAGCACCGCACCTACTAACACGGGTTTGAACAGAAATTACTTAGAGCTTTTACTTAAATTAGTAAAATACGAATAACTTCAAGTATGGGAAATTACGTAACTCAGTGTCCAAAATTGCTGGAGCGGATCAGATGTCGTAGCCTTTGTTGACTAGGTTTTCACCCAGCTCACTGTGTTTTACTGCTTCTGCCGAAATAATATGATGGGTATCCATATGGATACCATTATTATAAGGGTGACTCTCCATTTTTTTACATTGTTTACCCAGCGCTTACGATAGCCTTTTTTTTCAATCATACCATCGACGAAATCCGATTCAGCCGCTTCTTGGTTATTCAGTATACTCATAGGTAAGTTATCCTATACGTAATTAATTTCACCACGGTACAACCGAGGCGTTTTATGTTCTTCACTCTTACACAGTCGACATTATCCTTTCTAGGCTCATGTTTCTCTTCCACTTGAGCGGTATCATTAACCCGTTTGTCTGCTATGGCGGACTTACGGCGCAATGACAAATGGCCCGCTAACTTATCGTAATCTGGCAAGACATCGACTAAACCATCGACAGTGCTAGTAAAGGTTTTTAGTGCTTGTGTGGCATGAGATCAGGTCCATGAATAGAGTTACCAGTTTAGAGCAGAGCTTTATCAGCATCGTCCTTAGATTAAACGACATCCAAACAGAATAAAAAGCCCCTTCCATAATTGAAAGTTTTGATTTCATAAAAAAAACACCAAATCAAATGCAACAAGGTTAATATGAAGACGCAATCATTATTGATTTTAATTTCAATGTTAATACGCAAAAGTTCAGTTTGGAGAGTACCTAATGAAAAGAAAATTTTCACTGTTGAGCCTAATTCTGTTGTCTTGCAGCTCTCAAGCGGCAACCAACATTCAGCCTAAAATCGATCCATACACGTATTTGTTATACGGCGCGAAAACAGAAAGCAACGTTCATATCGATGTAAAAACATTCACTGGCAATATCGGAAATTATGGCTATAACCCATCCATTAAAGTCAGTACGAGCGCTGCCGATCAAGTCAACAAGTACAATGTTACAGTAAACCAGATATTCAATGGGATAGAGGATTTGAAACAAGCGCTACACCAACCAGACGGGTTCACGGACGATGATTTTATTGATTTCTTAGCGCACCAGTACGTACCTAAGTTAAAACTAACCCCTAGAAGCCTGAAACATGGTACGGCAGAGGTGACGGAAGAGGATACCAACATAGACACGGTAAGCTGTGACTTTGTTGGGTTATTTAATTCATCAAACAGCAAGGTATTCAAAACACACAGCGTGCCAGTAGATGGAGCTAAATACCAAAGTACTTTTTCCTGCACGTTTAATGCGTTACAAAAGAATGATGTGGTCTATGACATATCGTTAGATTATGGTGGCATTGTTTTTCAGCCCCACTTTTCGAAAGAAACGACTAAAGGCTATCGTGTCGTCTTCTTAGAAGGAGATAATCATTTCTCAAAAGAAACCATACCAAATGGAACAGTTGTACCAATGGTCTATCTCAACTACTCATTCAAGGATGTGCAACCAGAGGCTATTGCAGCGCATCCAACAGGGCCAAATACTCATTTCAAGTATTTCATTGATAAAGCATCAGGCATAGCAGAATTTGATGACCTAAGTGAAAGGATAACCATTGAAAATAGTGTATCGGCTGTCATCGATTCTTTATCAGCACTAGGCTACACTGCTAGTGCCGAGAGAGTTGGCACGCAGGATGAGGCAGACCTTATTTTCACAAAGCGCAATTTACCCTCTAATGTAAGAGCGGGGGCGGTTTGGGACTCAACTCTAAATAAAAACGTTATTTGGATCGACAACTATGATGAACTAACCAGCCAGCACTTCAACATTGGTAATAGCTATCAAAGACAAACACCAACCATTACACATGAAATTGCCCATGTAATTGGCCTTCCTCATCAACAAGAGAAGATAACTTCCATAACTTCAGGAGCAGCTTATATTACTGGTGATAAATTAGCCCCTAGCTTATCTGCCAATAAGCAAAATATCGTATTCTCCTATGTGGACTCCCAGTCATTGCATTCTTTGAGTGAGTAGTGCTTCCTATCTCAGCTCGGTGTTATTAAATATAGAGGCTGGTATATAAACCAAGCAATTCTCAAGGGTAGATCGTCTGCCCATCCTTAAAACGGATGCTCACGATCTGCCACTTTCTCGCACTTGCTATCAGATAATCGTCTAACAACTCACACGTGAAAGCGCAATAAATATGCTTACCGACCGAGATCTCTGTTCGCACCAGTAGTTTGGACACTGAGTTAAGGGATAATGCTTAATTATCGCAAAGGCATTCTCGACCAAGTGACGATACTTGTATAAACACCAATCCATACTGTCTTTGTCTATATCTTGTCCGTAATTTCGTTGAGCAATGACCGTTTCTCCGCCACGTTCCCTAACAAAGCAACGAAAAGGTTCGCTGTCATATCCTTTATCACAAACGATGGTATTAACTTCATCGAGTTGCTCAACTAAACTTTCGGCATGCACTATGTCGTGGCGTTGACCTTCTGATAGATCAAAGCAAATCGGCAAGCCACCACTATCCACTGCTAAATGAATTTTCGTTGAGTTACCCCCACGGCTTTTTCCTATTTGTTCAGAGCATTCAGTAGCTGCGCCCGTGCTATGTTGATGTGATCGGACAATAGAGCCATCTAAAAAGACCCATTCAAAATCGGCAGTGCTCGATAACTGATTGAAAAGTTTAGCTAAGACTCCTTTCTTCGACCAAAGATTAAAACGCCTGTAGACAGTACTCCATTCACAAAACTCTTGAGGTAAGTCTCGCCATGGGATACCTGTTCTCATTCGATAGAGGACCCCTTCAAGAGTAATTCTGTGCTCAGGCTTATCATAAATACGTCCGTGCTCTTCATAACTTGTAGCAGCAATTCCCACCGAGTATCAGTTAACATTGTTCTTGGCATGACTTGGATTCATGTTTTGTTATTGGCGAAACAAATTATAACTCCTTGTCATCTCGTTCAAAAAACAATCACGAAAGATCAACACGCCCTAATGTCAGATAACTTTTAGTAGGGGAAACACACATTAACAAGGTGTGTATGAGTAAAAGCACTAACTGGAAATGGGGCATAAATGAGTTAACTCTAGCCTCGTTGACTTGTGATCACCAAGCGATTCTGTCGTACCTTAACTACCAAGCGACTTTGTCGTTAGCTTAATTACCGAGGGAAATTGACGGTCCTACTTTTTACGTAAT
>NZ_JAUJED010000099.1:0-246 GCF_030442075.1 Vibrio sp. TMPB1044
TAAACATTGAGAACTTTTAAATTTGATTGAATTACTCGTAAGTAATCAATCAGTCAGCTTTCCAAATTGTTAAAGAGCATAAAGCAAAAAGCTTTAATCAATAACTTACGTTATTAATTAAAGCTCTGGCTTTAACTAAATCTAAACCATCAATCTGTGTGGACACTTATCGTGAATATCTTCGTATAAGGAGGTGATCCAGCCCCAGGTTCCCCTAGGGCTACCTTGTTACGACTTCACCCCAGT
>NZ_JAUJED010000100.1:0-226 GCF_030442075.1 Vibrio sp. TMPB1044
GTGTTTCACTTCTGAGTTCGGCATGGAATCAGGTGGGTCCACAATGCTATGGTCGCCAAGCAAATTTTAAAATTCGGAAAGCTTATCTAAAAGTTATTCTCTTCAAACTCATTCAAGCGTTTGGTATTTCTTTGAGTCCACAAAACCCCTTGGGTGTTGTATGGTTAAGCCTCACGGGCAATTAGTACAGGTTAGCTCAATGCCTCGCAGCACTTACACACCCTGC
>NZ_JAUJED010000015.1:0-322806 GCF_030442075.1 Vibrio sp. TMPB1044
ATCGAATAGGAGTAGACCTGTCATAGTTGACTACTATTAATAAGACTATGACAGAGTCCTTCGGTAATTAGACCGTCAACGTCCCTCGGTAATCACATCTAGCCTCGTTGACTCGAAGATCTACTAGACGAAGAAAGTATCGTTCGAGATGATTTAACCAACATATAAAACAAAAAAGCGAGCCACTTAGGCTCGCTTTTCAATATTTTTCTTGCTTAGGCTTTAGCTTCGATTACAGAAGTTCTACCGACTGTTGAGCAATCACGAATTCTTCGTTGGTTGGGATAACCATTGCTACTGCGTCTAACATTTCAGACTTACCGATGATGCCTTCTGCACCAAAGCGAGCCGATTCGTTACCCGCTACATCTTCAACGAAACCAAGAATCTTAAGGTTGTTTAGGATTTCACGACGAATTGGTAGAGAGTTCTCGCCGATACCACCAGTGAAGATGATGCCGTCTAAAGAATCTAACGTCGCAAGGTAAGAAGCAATGTACTTTGATACGCGGTAAGTAAACACCTCAAATGCAAGCTTAGCGCCTTCATGGCCCTCTTCCATTGCCTCTAAAATGCCACGAGCATCGCTCGTAAGGCCAGACACGCCAAGGAAACCAGACTCCTTGTTTAGAGAGTTGAAGACTTGCTCTTGTGACCAACCTTTCTTAAGTAGATACTCGATGATGCCTGGATCCAAGTCACCACAACGTGTGCCCATCATAAGGCCAGAAAGTGGAGTGAAACCCATAGAAGTATCAACACTGTTACCGTCTTTGATTGCACATACAGACGCGCCGTTACCTAGGTGAACAGAGATGAAGCTCGCCTCTTCGACTGGCTTGTTTACCATCTTCGCAGCTTCACGGCTAACGAAGTAGTGGCTCGTACCGTGGAAACCGTAGCGACGTACGCCGAAGTCTGTATATAGCTCTTTTGCGATTGCACCAGTGAATGCACGTTGTGGCATCGTTTGGTGGAAAGCCGTATCAAATACAGCAAATTGAGGTAGAGAAGGGAAAGCTTCAATCGCAGCACGGATGCCAATAGCACCGGCAGGGTTATGAAGTGGAGCTAGGTCAGATAGGCTTTCAATTTCGTTCGTTACTTCTTCAGTAATACGAACGGTTTGAGTGAACTTCTCACCGCCGTGAACGATACGGTGACCGATAGCAACGATATCAGCAGTGAAGCCTAGATCTTCCATCAGACCAACTAGTTTGCCAATGGCAATTTTGTGGTGGTTATCCTCACCTTGAATGGCAATTTCAGTTTTCTCGCCTTGATATTTCCAGCTCATGCGAGCATCTTCAAGACCAAAACACTCCCCTAGGCCACTCAATACTGCTTCACCAGAAACAGAATCAATGACAGCAAATTTTAGGGATGAACTACCCGAGTTAATAACCAGAACAAACGAATTAGACATTGGATATGGATCCTGTTTCAGTACGAATTGGATGAAGTATTTACTTCAATTTTAGTTAAGTCCATTATTCAATAATTTTTGAATCTTTCAACTTTTGTTTTGGAAAAATCACTAAATGAACACAATTAAGTTGATCTTAGTCATCAAACCATTTATTTCGAGAGCGAAATTAAAAAATAGTTGAATAAGAAAGTTAGCAAACAAGTAACGCAAACGAGTGCTCACGTTATTTTTAACTTGATTGAGTTAATTAGAGCGACTCGAATAAATGTAGGTAATACGCCTAGAAAACAACCACCCCTTCCCTTTCGCCTTCTTAGCATTACCGACAACTTCTTACTCGAAATCTCAATTTCTCAGTGTTTACATCAAAAAGATCACAGGTGTGTTGAGAATAATGAACGACAGAGCCGATCTTCTTTTGATTGCCTTCGAGCACAACGGTTCGAATATGCGCATGTAACGTCGCTTAGATAGCCTTCACTCTTTGTTTCGGCATCTTGTAGCACATTCTTTTGGTAAAGGCTTAGAACGCGATACAGCTAATTTATTGGCACTCAGATAAGTTATAGGCGTAAAGCTTAGTTGAAGTAAGCTGACTACGTATATCGAGCCAACAAAGGCTTAAGTTCAAATAGCAGGCACAAAAAAGCCGAGCATTACGCTCGGCTTTGAAATTCAGTGTCTAGACTAAAGAGTCTAAGCGACAGGTTGATTAACCTTCGTTGCGCTCTGGACGACGACCACGGTTACCACCGCCATTGCCGTTACCATGACCACGTTCGCCACGGAAGTTACCACGGTGATCGCCACCACGGTTACGGTCGAAACGACGTTCGCCATCACGTCCGCCAGCAGAGTTACCATCGCGAGCACCATCACGGTTGCCACGGTATCCACCACGACCGCCTTCACGGTTACCACCTTCGCGGTTACCATCACGGTTACCACGGTAGCCGCCACCATCACGACCGCCACGACCGCCGCCACGGTTACCATCACGACCGCCGCCACCACGACGAGGCTCACGGAAGTCGTTGAAATCAACAACTACAGCGCCAGCTTCTTTTTGACGAATGCGAAGTTTGCTTAGCTTACCAGCAGTTTCAGAGTTCATTGCTTTTGGCAGTTGAACGTAAGTAGAACCTTGGTCTAGCTTGATAGCACCGATAGAACCTTTAGTTAGGCCAAGTTCGTTTGCTAGTGCGCCAACGATGTCTTTAACCTGAACGCCTTGCTCACGGCCAACTTGTAGTTGGTAAGTATCCCAATCTTGAGTATTGAAGTTGCGACCACCACCGTCACGGCCGTTATCACGATCTTCACGACGCTCTTTACGACGGTTTTTATCACGCTCAATAGCAGCGATCATTGGGTCTTCGCCAACGTAGAATAGTGGGCTCTTACCTTGCTGACGCTTAAGAAGCATTGCAGCTAGAGTAGCAGCATCAACGTCTAGAGACTCTTGAAGCGTAGAGATAAGACCTGCAAAGTTTTCTAGAGCTTTGCTTTCTTTCTCTGTTTCAAGTTCAGCGCCAAGCTTAGCAACACGTGCAGCAGCAACTTGGTCACGTAGAGGAAGTTGGATTTCTTCCATAGATGACTTAGTTACGCGCTCGATTGTACGAAGCATACGAATTTGGTTAGTGCGAACTAGTAGGATCGCTTTACCTTTACGTCCAGCACGACCAGTACGGCCAATACGGTGGATGTAAGATTCAACATCGAATGGGATGTCGTAGTTGAATACGTGAGTGATACGTGGAACATCAAGACCACGAGCTACAACGTCAGTTGCAACTAGGATGTCGATAACACCTTGTTTGATGTGATCAACAGTGCGCTCACGTAGAGACTGAGGAATATCACCGTGCAGTGCAGCAGCTTTGAAGCCACGTGCAGATAGCCAATCAGCTAGACGCTCAGTGTCTTGACGAGTACGTACGAATACAATTGACGCGTCAGTTTCTTCAGTTTCTAGAAGACGAGACATTGCTTCGTCTTTTTCTACGCCTTTAACAACCCAGAAATTCTGCGCTACTTTATCAACTGTGTGATTAGTACCAGCAACGTCAACTCTAGCCGGGTTACGTAGGTAACGGTCAACAATAGTCTTAACCATTGGAGGCATAGTTGCAGAGAAAAGTACACGTTGTGCAGATTCTGGAGCTTGCTCTAGGATCCAAGTAACGTCATCTACGAAGCCCATTTTTAGCATTTCATCTGCTTCATCAAGAACAAATGTGTGTGCTTCATCTAGGTGTAGACGGTCACGAGTTAGTAAGTCTTTAACACGACCTGGAGTACCAACAACAATGTGAGCACCGCGGCTTAGAGCACGCATTTGGTCAACAATTGAAGCACCACCGTAGATTTCAATAACCTTAAGACCTTTGATGTCACGGCCAAGGTTTTTGATTTCCGCAGCAACTTGAATCGCTAGCTCACGAGTAGGAGCCATGATGATTGCTTGTGGTTTGTGTTGGTTTAGGTTGATTTTGTTAAGTAAAGGCAGAGAGAATGCTGCTGTTTTACCAGTACCAGTCTGTGCTTTACCTAGTGCGTCACGGCCTTCAAGAAGAAGAGGAATAGCTGCTGCTTGGATTGGAGTTGGAGAAACGAAACCCATGCTATCAAGAGCTGAAAGAATGTTATCGTTTAGGGCTAATTCATTAAATTGAATTACAGATTCGGACATTGGGATCCCACTATATATAAGTAAACAAAAGGTCCCGGGAGCTCTATCAATTCCAATACTGATCCAATCAGATACTGATTCCATTCAGAGTTACGAAGCAGTAATAAAACACTTCAAGCCATTAGGGACGTCTAAGGGAGGCGGATTATTCCCTAAATGCATAAAAAAAGCCAGAAAAAATTGAAATACATCACATATTTTTCGGTTTTCCATCAATACTGGCTATCATATCGTCAAAACTTGATGAATATCTCGTCAGGGCGATAGAGTTCGACCAAATTGATAGAATTAAATAAGAGGGTAATTAATTTACGCTCACTTCGGCTTTAAGTAGTAATCGTGCCTCGCAATGATTATAGTGTGCTCAATTGTTCTCGTTAGATAAAAGTCAAATGTTTCAAGATAATCCTCTACTCGCTCAACTCAAGCAGCAAATCCAAGAAACCCTCCCTAAAAAGGAAGGCACTATCAAAGCCACTGAAAAAGGTTTTGGTTTTCTCGAAGTTGATAGCAAAACAAGCTTCTTTATCCCGCCTCCGTACATGAAGAAATGTGTGCACGGTGACAAGGTGATTGCCATCATTCGCACAGAGAAAGAGCGCGAAGTAGCAGAGCCTGAGGAATTGATTGAACAAGGCCTTACTCGCTTTATTGCTCGAGTTAAGCTTTTCAAAGGCCGCTTGAACGTTGTTCCTGATCACCCGCAGCTAAAAAAACTGCAACTTAAAGCGAAAGCAAAGAAGGGTCTAAACCCTGAAACGCTTAAAGAAGGTGATTGGGTTGTTGCTCATATCGTTCAACACCCATTAAAAGGTGACAATGGCTTCTTGGCTCAGATCTCTGAGAAAATCACAGACGCTGACGACAAGATTGCACCTTGGTGGGTAACGCTGGCACAAAACGACCTACCAAACAGCGAACCTGAAGGCATCGACAACTGGCTAATCAACGACGATGCCGATCTTGAACGTGTAGACATGACACACATCCCGTTTGTGACTATCGATGGCGAAAGCACAAAAGATATGGATGATGCGCTTTACGCGAAGAAGAAAGAGAACGGTGATTTTGAACTGACAATCGCAATTGCTGATCCAACGGCTTACATCTCTCCAGATGACGCGATGGATAAAGTGGCTCGCGAGCGCGGTTTCACAATCTACCTTCCTGGCCGTAACATCCCAATGTTACCTCGTGATCTCGCTGACAACCTATGTTCACTGATCGAAAATGAAGTTCGCCCTGCTCTTTGCTGCACAGTAACGGTATCTAAAGATGGCGTTATCGGCGACGACATCAACTTCTTCGCTGCAAACATCAAATCTCATGCTCGTCTTGCTTACGACAACGTATCAGACTGGTTAGAAACTGGTGCATCAGAGAAGTGGCAACCATCTGAAGAGATTGCTGCAATTGTTTCTGACCTTCACCAATTCGCTCAAGCACGTTCAGCATGGCGCTCAGCACACGCTGTTGTGTTCCCAGATCGCCCTGACTACCGCTTTGAACTTAGCGAAGATAACGATGTTGTTGCTATTCACGCAGATATGCGTCGTAGCGCAAACAAGCTAGTAGAAGAGTCTATGATCAGCGCGAACATCTGTGCGGGCCGAGTACTAAAAGAAAACTTCAACCAAGGTGTGTTTAACTGCCACTCTGGTTTCAAGGCTGAGAAAGTCTCTGACGTTCTTGAACTGGTAAACCCGCAAGCAGAAACACCGTTCACTGAAGAGCAGATCGTTTCTCTAGAAGGTTTTGCTACTCTACGTCGTTGGTTAGGTTCTTTAGACAACAGCTACTACGACAACCGTATTCGTAAGTTCCAAGCGTACAGCGAAATCAGCAATGAGCCTGCGCCACACTACGCGATGGGTTTAGATATTTACGCAACGTGGACTTCTCCAATTCGTAAATACGGCGACATGATTAACCACCGTATGCTGAAAGCGCATATCTTAGGTAAAGCACCAATTCAAACACCAGATGAAACCATTGGTGATGAACTTGCCCTTCACCGTCGCCACCACGGCATGGCTGAGCGTAATGTTGGCGATTGGTTGTATGCTCGCACTCTAGCAAATGCTCCAGCAGAAGAAACTCGCTTCCAAGCAGAGATTTTCGATATTAACCGTGCAGGTATGCGTGTGCGTCTACTTGAAAATGGAGCTGCTGCATTTATCCCTGGATCTCTCATTCTTGATAATAAAGAAAGAATAGAGTGCAACGGTGATATGGGTACTGTATCTATCGATAAAGAAATGGTATACAAACTAGGAGACGTTTTAGAAGTAGTTCTCTCCGAAGTTAATCAGGAAAACCGTAACTTAGTAGCTAAACCTACTCAAGTATTTGCGGACTTGCCTAGCGAGCCTGAAACAACAAACGAAACCGAAGCTTAGACCTTACAAGGCTAAAAGCTTCAAAGGTTCACTTCTAAAGGCGCTATTAATTAGCGCCTTTTTTGTAAATGTCTCATGCTTAAACAATACTTAAAAAAAATAAGCAATCAATTTACAACGTCAAAGAAGCGAACTATGTCATCAATCACTGTTACCCAATTTAGAAACTTCATACCTAGGAAGCGAGAACGTTACCCCGCCTCTAAAAACGGTATTTTCATAGTATCAAAGGGCAGCATTTCTTTCGTGTTACCCAATGGCACTGAAGCCTCGTTACAAGCGGGGGATTTTACGCTCTACAATTCAGGACAGATTAAAGACATCACGGTTAACACCGAAAATGGTGAATTTAGCGCAACCTGTGTAGATTTCGATCTGACCATTTTCCAGAAATTCATCAATAATTTCAGCGATTTAGAATCCACTCGAATCCCAGACAAGTACATTAAGTTCAATCAAACTGACACCGAAATCTGTCAACTAAAAGGACTCATCATATCGCTTGCAAATTCATCAACTAAGAATGACTACGCACTCACTCAATTAGGCTTAGGCTTGCTTTCTCTGATGGTGGAACAGCACCCTGCTCTATTGGTTATCATTGCCCGAGCTTCAAGGTTGACCGTGACACAAAAAGTTATCCATTACATTGAACAGAACATAGAAAATAATATCTCACTCGATACTCTAGCCAGCTATATGGGGATGTCACCAGCCACACTTAAACGCCGTTTATCGGCCGAAGATCTTTCCTTTTCAAATCTATTAAAGATCAAGCGAATCGCCCACGCGGCCACTCAGCTCAGAACATCGAATAAATCTATCACTCAAATTGCTTATGAATCTGGCTTTAAAAGCGCGGCTCACTTCAGCACTGCTTTTAAGACGTATCACGGCAAGGCACCCAAAGACTTCCGTTCGTTAGTCGCACAAGCTCAAACACAAGGCTTAAAGACTCAAATTTAAACATATTGAAGAAAGTATTGAGTGGAAGGTGGTGTAAACAAGTTAACTCTGGGGTTACGCCACCCGCAATTGTCGGAACCCATTGGTTATGACCAGAAGTATGATTTAGGATCTTTTTCTATCTCAGCCAGAATTGCATCAAGATCCTTCGATTTAGGAAGGTAGGGATAAGGTCCCCAATTCACGGAATCAGTTTCAGCATCGCCTTCAAGCGGCACCATCACCAACCAACAAGATAACGATTCATCAAAGATCACGCAGGCAATCTCGTTTGTATAATCACTGTGAGATGAGTCGAGTAGATAATGCGCCTGAGAAAACATCACTCCCCCCTCGCACTCTTCATATAGGGATTTGCCTAACTCGACAGGTAAACTGCTATTCCGAGATGTACAGAGCCTCTCAGCCCCAATTAAAAGACGATTCAGTTCGATATGAATGACGGACATAACACCCCTTGTAACTTCATAGAAACTTCTAAGTAGTGAATTCCTCTACTTAGCTTAGGACTCAACCAACATTTTAGCGAACAAGCGTAAACAAAATACCCGCATTGCTCCCAGAAACGAATCTTGCTTTCGTAAACCCCACTAGCTTTCACCCATCAAGCTAACAACGACATATCGAGCATATAGAATTTCACAAAAATGTCATATAACCGACCTATCATAGCCGGCAAATGTTATTAACTAGGAGTTGTTTATGTTACGAGTCACGCTTGCCTCTCTTTTATCCTTAGCCCTGTCTTCTCACACTGCTTTTGCACAAGAAACCAATATTTCGGGCTCCACTTCTGTATCACGTGTGATGGATGTATTAGCTGAGGAGTACAACAAGACTCACCCTGATAACTATATTGCGGTTCAAGGCATTGGTTCTACAGCGGGTATTACCATGGTTAATAAAGGTGTGGCTGACATCGGTATGAGCTCGCGTTATTTAACCGACCGCGAGCAGGATGAGAAATTGAAGGTATTCCCAATTGCCTTTGACGGCCTAGCAGTCGTAACCAATCGTTCAAACAGTGTAAGCAACGTTACACGTGAACAGTTGTTCGATATCTACAAAGGCAAAATCACAAACTGGAAAGCAGTAGGCGGTGCGGATCAACCTATTGCAGTGGTGACTCGTGAAGCTTCTTCTGGTTCACGTTACAGCTTTGAGAGCTTGCTTGGTTTAACCCAAATCATTAACGACCGTCTAGTGTCGGACATCAACCCAAATAACTTGGTTGTAAACAGCAACAGCATGGTAAAGACGATTGTTAACCATAACCCGCATGCTATTGGTTTTATCTCGGTTGGTTCTATCGATCGTTCGATCAAGGCAATCACATTTGAAGGCGTAGAGCCGACATCTAAGAACATTGCAAACCACAGCTATGAACTGGCTCGCCCATTCTTGTTGCTGCATAAGACAGACTCTGTTTCTGACAAGAGCAAAGACTTCATCAAGTTCGTGAAGTCGAAGCAAGGGCAAGATCTTATCGAAGAGTACGGTTACACTCGCATTAAATAAGTGAGATAGTTTTATCTTATGAAAACAAAAAGAGAGAGCATTAAGCTCTCTCTTTTTTTGGAATCTATATGGTTCGTTTAAAAGTGAAGTTGAATCACCGAAACGATCACAGCGCCAGGACGACGAATACCTTCGATTTCTACGCGAATTTCGCGCTCAATCTCTAGCCCTTTCTTAATTGGCGTTACTTTTGTTAGCGTGCTTTTAGCTCGAACGTTACTGCCCGATTTAACAGGATATGGGAAACGCACTTGGTTAAGGCCAATGTTTACGACCATCTTCGCCGTTGGGAATTGAGACTTGTCAGGGTCGACACTGTCAGTCAATCTAGGAAGCAGAGATAAAGTTAAAAAACCATGTGCGATGGTTGTTTTGAACGGAGAGTCTGTTTCTGCTTTTTCAGGCTCGGTGTGAATCCACTGCATATCTTCAGTAACAAGACCAAACTGGTTGATACGGTCTTGGCTGACATTGATCCAGTCACCAGTATGGATAATTTCACCGATCTGCTGATTAAGCTCATCAAACACAAGCTGTGCTTCTGGCTTTAACACGATCGGTTGTTCTACTGGCATTTCTGGTGCATCTTCATTTACAGCAGGTTTGTGATGATCACGAACCCACGCAAAGAAATGGCTATTTTGCGTGCGATTTAGAAAGTCACCCCAGTAATCTCTAAGAGCTGGAGACATCCATTGCATAAACTCTGAGTGTTGCGAAGACATGCTATCGCCTCGGTGTTTAAATAAATCAATGACTTTCATAAGAACCTCAATGCACAAAAAATTTCAATATAACTAGGTAATTTTGAAACACTTCACACTATTGTGCAAATGTTTTCGAGCATACACTCGTTAGCTGAACCTTGTTAATTCCATATTAAACAAAGACTTAATAATAAAACATCATTTTATTACAAAACCAAAATTAGAGTGTTAACTCTATCACATAATAAACATTTGATTATATAAATAGCGATTTTATTCATTAGTGGAATAAAGAAAGGCTTAGCGCAATGCTAAGCCTCAGTTTATATAAGGAATTAATTTTCCAAGGGTTACTCTTGTAAGGGACTAATCATGCAAGACATTCAGTTCCCTATTCGTCATCCAGTGGAATCAACTTGGTATTGCCACCGTGTGCCTTCTCACGCTTACGCTGTACGAATGCATAGAAGCCAGGGATTAGGAACGTACCCGCTAACAACACACATAGCAGACCACCAATCAGAGAAATACCCAGAGAGTTCTGGCTCACGTGACCTGCGCCCGCAGCGAAGATAAGTGGGAAGATACCCAATATGAATGACCAAGACGTCATGTTCACAGCACGGAAACGCAGCGTACCGCCCTTCACTGCTGCATCTTCGATTGGTGCGTCTTTCTCTTCACGTTCCACCTTAGCAAATTCCACAATCAAGATTGCATTCTTCGCGGCCAAGGCTATCAAGAGGACCAAACCAATTTGCGCATAGAGATTCAGTGGTGTGCCTGTCAGGTTCAACGCCAAGAAGGAGCCTAATGTTGCGACAGGTACCACTAGGATAATCGCAATCGGTATAGTCCAACTCTCGTATTGAGCCACCATGAACAAGTAGATGAAGATCAGCGCCAATGCGAACGCAAAGATCGCTTGGTTGCCTGCGAGTACTTCTTGGTAAGCCATACCTGTCCATTCGTACTGGTAACCTTGTGGCAGAACTTCTGCAGCTACACGTTCCATCGCCGCAATCGCATCACCACTTGAGTAACCCGGCGCTGGTTGGCCTTGGATCACTGCACTGCGGTACATGTTGTAACGCCATGCTACATCAGGTTCGAAGATCTGGTCGTAAGTCACCAATGTGCTTAACGGGATCATCTCGCCATTAGACGAACGCACGTGGAATCGTTGTAGGTCATCCATGCTGCTACGGTGTTCACTGTCAGCTTGCATGGTGACACGGAAGTTCTTACCAAACATGGTGAAATCATTCACATACAGAGAACCTAGGTTACCTTGTAATGTTTGGAAGATTTCCGACAACGGAATACCAAGTTGCTGCGCTTTCTCACGGTCAATGTCGACATAGTAGTGAGGTACATTGGCACGGAAGGTACTGAAGGTATGTGATATTTCAGGCTGTTTAGTGGCCTCAGCAATCACGTCATTCATAACCATCGCTAGATCAGTACGGCTACGACCTAATGTATCTTCTAGAACAAACTCAAATCCAGACGCTGCACCCATACCTGGTACTGCTGGAGGTCCCATTGCAAACACGATAGCTTGAGGTAGCTCAGTGGCTGCTCGGCCATTAATACGTTGCGAAATTGCTTGCGCAGAATGTTGACCATCCAGTGCGTTACGCATCTCCCAATCGTGGAGCTTGATGAACATCGACGCACCATTCGAAGCAGAAGCGCCCGTCATGAATGCATAGCCGTTAACCAGTGTTACACCGTCAACGCCAGGCTCTTGTTCAACCATCTCTAGCAACTGCTTCGTCACATCCTCGGTACGAGACAGTGAAGCCGCATCCGGAAGTTGAACGTTAACCAGTAAAATACCCTTATCTTCTTGAGGTACGAACGCCGTAGACGTGGTTTTCGCGAAGTAAGTTACCGCTGCTAGCGCCACAACGAAGAAGGTAAACAGCAGAACACCCTTTTTCACAAGGAAGCCTGCAATTTGACCGTATTTGTTGGTTACTGATTCAAGACCACGGTTAAACGCTTGGTACCAACGAGCCGTATTACCACCGCCCTGCTTAAGAACTAATGAACACAATGCAGGTGACAGTGTTAGAGCATTAATAGAAGAGATAACAACAGCGATACAGATAGTTAGAGCAAACTGACGATACATGATACCGGTAATACCTGGCAGCATAGCTACTGGAATGAATACCGCTAACAGTACCAACGTCGAAGTAACAATCGGACCCGTTACTTCCTTCATTGCGATAAGCGTTGCTTTACGCGGTGAGATCGTTGGGTCTTTGGCCATCGTGGTATCAACGTTTTCAATAACCAAGATCGCATCATCTACTACGATACCAATCGCCAATATCAAACCAAATAGAGTCACCGTATTGATGGTAAAGCCTGTCATCTGCATGACCGCAAAAGTACCAATCAAAGATACAGGAATCGCAACTACCGGAATCAAAGTCGCACGCGCACTACCTAAGAACAGATACGTTACCGCGATAACCAGTAAGATCGCTTCAATTAGCGTTTTTACTACGCCTTTGATCGACTCTGCAACGAAGAGTGTCGTGTCATAACTCGCCTCATAAGCAACGCCTTCAGGGAAATTTTTGCCTAAATTATCCAGCATCGCCATCACCGCTTTACCACTTTCCAGCGCGTTAGCGTCTGATTGAAGTGACAACGTTACGATTGAAGCGTCTTGACCACGGTATTTACCATTGCCATCGTAGAACTTTTTACCAAGCTCAACGCGTGAAACGTCTTTTAAATAAACCGTTGAACCATCTTGGTTTGCACGAAGTACAACATTTTCAAACTCATCAGCCGTTTCTAGTCGGCCTTTGGTTACCAAGTTGAACTGCACTTCTTGTGCGTTGTTGTAAGGTGCAGCACCAATACGACCAGCCGCTACCTGAACGTTCTGTTCAGCCAAGGCGCGATTCACATCAGAGGTGGTTATATTGAGGTTAGCCATTTTCTCAGGGTCTAACCAAACACGCATCGCGTATTCGCCACCACCCAATACGTTAACTTCACTGATACCCTTTACACGGGCCAATTGGTCTTTAATGTTCAAGTTCACGTAGTTGATCAAGAATTGATCGTCATACTCTCCGTTCGGCGAGTAGAAGTTCAATACCATCAGCAAGTCAGGAGAACGCTTCTTGACCGTTACACCCACCATTCTTACTTCTTGTGGAAGTTTCGATTCGATCTGAGCAACACGGTTCTGCACGTTGACCTGAGCCATATCAGCATCAGTACCGACATCAAAGGTCACGTTAAGGTTGTATGAACCATCGTTAGCACTTTTAGAGGACATGTAGATCATATCTTCTACGCCGTTAACCGACGTTTCTATGGGGTCGGCTATCGCCTGCTCCACCACTTCAGCACTTGCGCCCGTATAGAATGCAGACACACTGACCGACGGTGGGCTAATTTTTGGATATTCAGCCACCGGCAAGATAGCGAGAGAAATCGCACCCGCCAGCGTTAATATGATGGATATAACAAGGGCAAACTTAGGCCTTTGAATAAAGAAACGACTCAACATAAATAGCCCCCTTACTCAGCTTGTTCTGCAGAAGGTTGAATGCGAACGGACATACCATTACGGACACGCTGTAAGCCTTGAGTGATGACTGCGTCGTTCTTCTCTAATCCAGAATGAACAATTACACCACCTTCAACCTGACGACCCATCTCGATGTTTCTGCGCTCAGCAACTGGTGCCGCTTCACCTTCAACCAGTACCATCACAAAGTCACCTTCTAGGTCGGTTTGTACTGCTCGGCGTGGGATAGTCACAACATCAATAGATTGCTTTTCACGTAGATCCACACGAACGTGTTGACCAGGAAGTAATCGTTGATTCGGATTATCAGCGATTGCGCGCATCGCTATCGTACCTGTATTGAGATTGATACGGTTACCCAAAAAATCGAGCTGACCTAGGTGTTCAAACGCTTCACCATTCTCAAGCATAATCTGAACTTCAACACCTGCAGAGTCGCTGCTGCCGTCACCTTCAATACGGTCCATACCCAGCTCAATACGCTCACGCTCACTAATGCTGAACGATGCATGAATTGGATCTAGGCTAACCAAAGTCGTCAATACACCTGAAGACGGTGAAACCAGATCACCTTTACTTACTTTAGTGTCACTGATTCTTCCAGAGAAAGGCGCGATAATTTTGGTATGAGAAAGTTGGACATTCGCGGCGTTTAACTGAGCTTGGCTGGCTTCAAGCTGTGCTTGAGAGCCTAATAAGTTTGCCGTTAATGCATCGAATTCTGATTGAGAAATACTGCCTTTCGGAAGTAGGTTTTTACCACGGTTAAAATCAAGCTCGGCTTTCTTAAGGTTCGCGTTTGCTTGAGCAACAGACGCTTTTGCGCTTGCAACTTCAGCTTCAAACGAAGATGGCTCAATGGAATATAGCAGCTGGCCCTTTTCGACCATTTGACCTTCATTGAAATGACGGCTTTGTAGATAGCCCGAAACTTGCGCTGTGATAGCCGTGTCTTCAACGGCTTCAATACGACCGATGTACGACTTACTTTGCTGGTGAGAAACAACGCTAACATCCTGTACAGCTACGAGAGGTAAAGGCGCTTGCTTAGCATTTTGAGCATCTTGCCCACATCCAGCAAGAATAAGAGAGCTTGCAAGAGCCGTAAGGATCAACTTTTTACGCATGGTTATACCGTCACTTATTAGTATTTGAACAGCATAAAATTTACTTAACACACTCGTTACCATTGTCCGAGGAATATCAATTATAACTAGTCAAAGTGTATCAATATGTTAATTGAAACCAAGTGCTTATAAAGTGATTACAAACACGCTACAATTCCTAAGTAAATCAACCTCTCAGCTTTTGTTCTCTATGGATATTGTCTAACATAATGTATTGTCAGACAGATAAGCATTCACATTTAATTGTTAAGGAATTCTCATGATTTCAAAATGGGCTAAACGTTTCTATCAAATGGCGGAATTGGTCGGTTCTTGGAGTAAAGATCCTTCAACTCAAGTCGGCGCCGTAATCACTAAGCACAACCGTATTGTTTCCGTTGGTTTTAATGGCTACCCACATGGCGTGTCTGATAGTGCGGATACTGATGACAGAGAGATGAAGTACCTAAAGACACTTCACGCTGAAGAAAATGCGATTCTATTCGCTAAGCGTGATTTGGACAGTTGTGAAATATGGGTAACACACTTCCCTTGTCCGAACTGTGCAGCAAAAATCATTCAAACAGGAATTTCAGCTGTACATTGCCCAGAGCAAAGTGAAGATTTCCTTTCTCGCTGGGGTGATAAAATCAAAGTTAGCCAAGATATGTTTGAGCAAGCTGGCGTGCAAGTCGATTGGCTGCCACTCGCTGACCTAGACTAAGCTATTAGATAGCAAGAACAAAAAAGCCGAGAGTCGATATTATCGCTCTCGGCTTTATTTTTTTGGACTTATAGTTTGGACGCTGTAGCTTAGTCGCAATAGACCGATGAGCAAATTAAGCGCTCGTTGGAAATTCCTCCGCGTACGCTTCCATAAAGTCCTTGCGAATGTCTTGCTCTAAATGAATCGCTTTTTCGGTCGGGCAGAAGATCATAAAATGTACTTCTTGCTCACCCGTCGAACTGCTCGTGATATGGATGTGAGGCTCAGAACCAGGAAGGTCAACACCAGCGTGCTTTTCGATCACTCCGTTGTAACGGCGGGCAACATCGATAAACTCTTCGCAATGCTCTTCAATTTTCACAATAAGACCCGGCACCATAGGGTATAGGTTTACAAAGTCTTTCACCGTCACAACAAAGTTATGGTAAACATAGCGCTTCATGAAGTTGAGGTTCTTTACCGGATAAGTGAAGAACATGCTATTGGGTAGCGTGGCAGTCTTGCCAGTGAAGTGATATTGCCCATGATACAAATCTATTTCTTGAATCACAGTCGCCATCAAATTGTGCTCAATCACCTCACCGCTGATTTTACCCACCTCAATCCAATCACCAATTCTAAATGAACGAGAACTCGCACGCTGAATAGAACCTGTGAAGCACAATATGATCTCTTTAGATGCGACGACTATAGCAACCGCTATGGCCGTAACTGACAGTGCAAACTCACTGATTTCGGATTTCCACAACACAAATAACGTCACAACAATAATCGCGAATGTGCCGTTTTTGGTTCGTGACATCCAGTTACGTTGGTCTTCGCTAAGGAAAGCAACATCACCTCTTATTTGAGACAAGGTGATTCGGCGAATGATCAAAATAATAGTGATAATCAACGCACTAAAAATAAACTTATGAGCGAGTAGGAAATCTATTACTTGCCACACTTTTTCCATTACTTAATCCTTAGCATTACAACAGTTAGCTTTACAACGATTAGCTTTACAAGAAAGCCGCTAATATCAGAGCTATGAAAAAGCGCTCAACTCCGGAGCGCTCGTGTTCATTCTGGTACCAGCCTAGCTAAGGCTATCATTTTATCTGGGCAGAAGTAATAAATTGGCCAAAAGTTTCACACCAAATCACAACGGTATTAAATCGATTAAGATCAATACCTTCAGGAAGCTCAACCATAAAACGGTCGAATGTTTTCACATCTCCAACTCTGAGTAACTCGTTCTTACTGTCATTAAAAGCTTGTTCGGTTTCAATAAACTTAGGCGAGAGGTAGACCTTGTAGTCTGGTCCCGGCGCCAGTTCGCCCTCAAAAGCAATCGCACTTTCAGATACAGAGACGATGCCTTCTCCCCAATGCAAGAAATCACTGTCTTCTCGGTCTTTGGTAAACTCACCTGTGTAGATAGCATGCTGACTGATCGCTTCGACAGAACTTGAGGAAGGAGAATCAGGCTCAATCAAAATAGGTAGCGCATAAACACCAAGCCCAAAACCAACAGCACCCACGGCTAAGTGGGTGCAAAGTAAAACTAACTTTTTCATCGCGTACTCCCTTATGCTTAAAGAGAGTATTATTGAATACTCTCAAAAATACAAAGAGATATAACGCTCTGATGTTCTATTTTTGGTAATGAGTTGCCGTACGTTGAGACAATTCGACAATTACTTTTACCGCTTGCTCCATTCCTTGAATGGTAATGAACTCATGAATACCGTGGAAGTTATAGCCGCCAGTAAAGATATTCGGACATGGCAACCCCATGAACGATAGGCGAGCACCGTCTGTACCACCTCGGATCGGTTTGATCATTGGCTCAACATCGCACTCGATCATCGCTTGCTTCGCCAACTCAATAATGTGCTGATGAGGCTCAACCATTTCTTTCATGTTGAAGTAACTATCAGTCAGTACCAACTCAACATGGCCTTTCTCTAAGCGCTCATTCAATTCATCCACTTTTTGCTGCATGAATGCTTTACGTGCTTCTACGCCTTCACGCTCAAAATCACGGATGATATAACCCAATTCAGAGCGAGCGACGCCCATTTCAGCCGATTTCAGGTGGTAGAAACCTTCATAGTCTTCTGTGCATTCAGGTGTTTCTTGCGCTGGCATCATCAATTGGAACTGCGCTGCAATGTTCATCGAGTTCACCATTTTACCTTTTGCGGTACCTGGGTGAACGTTTACGCCGTGGCAGATAACATCAGCACTTGTGGCATTAAAGTTCTCAAACTCCAACTCACCGACTGGGCCGCCATCAATGGTATACGCCCATTCAGCACCAAACTTCTCAACATCAAACAGGTTCGCACCACGCCCAATCTCTTCATCTGGCGTAAAACCAATACAAATATCGCCGTGTTTGATGTCAGGATTCGCTTTCAGGTAAGCAATCGCGCTGATGATTTCAGCGATGCCCGCTTTGTTGTCGGCACCAAGCAGAGTCGTGCCATCAGTAGTGATAAGATCATGACCATGCAAACTATCCAGGTCTGGGTATTGGCTTGGGTTCAAACTCTCGCCACTTTCACCTAATTCAATCGTTCCACCTCGGTAATCTTTAATCACTTGTGGTTTCACGTTGGCACCTGATGCATCAGGAGCGGTATCCATGTGCGCCACAAAACCAATAGCCGGCACAGGATAATCAACATTAGAAGGCAGCTTCGCCATCAAATACCCATTTTCATCTAAAGACACATCAACTAAGTCTAATGCAACCAATTCTAACTTTAAGGCTTCAGCAAAGGTAATTTGACCCGGTGAACTTGGGCATTGCTGATTAGAAGGATCGGATTTGGTATCAAAAGTAACGTAATTCAGAAAACGTTCTACAAGCTTTTCCATAATTTATCTCACCATGGATTAAGTAATTGATTTACTGACTTAATTATTAACGTAAATAAATGATGTATTTTTAGAAAAATACGAACACAGAGTCAGCAGCGAGGTTTTTCATCTTACGCCCCTGACCATCTATGTAATTGCTCTAAATCATTATTGTACGAAATTAGAGGAGCTTCCTATACTTAAAAACAGAGGGTTTCGTCAGTTCCAATATTGCATACGGATGATAAGCGATCGCTTTGTACGCATTCTACGCCCTTCGCTCTCAGCCCAAAAAAAGTACAAAGTGGATGATGATCACAGTTTATCCTTGATGCAAAATCTGTCATACGTTACACGGAGACACTGTTATGACGATTAATAAATATTTCATTTTCTCTCCTCAAGCCTCTGAGGAAACACTTCAACCAGTATTAACTGAGAAAGAAGTTCAAAGGCAGGAAGCTCTAAGACAGGCGCAGACCCAGGGTGGGTTCGATACCAACGCGACCTCGTAACTTGATAATACTCAGAACGTATTTATAGAACCCCTAATAAAGAGCTCTACTTCTCTATGATGTCGAGCTCTTTGTTTTTAGACCTTTCTCTATTTCCAATTTGCCCTATTCAGGCGTCAGCCTATCAGCACTCTTTTACTTTCCGACCTTCGCCTATACCTGTATCTATAGCTACTCGATTACATCGCCATCTCAGTTCACACGCTGAGAAATGACTCATTAAACTTCCCCAAGCCATACCTTGTCGTGCCATTTTGTGCTAATAATTCATATTCGTTTTCATTCCTCACTCGCCCTCTTTTCAAATACTTTTATGCGAGTACCAGAGAACTTAACCACAGGAATCCCGAATTCAATGGAATATTCAAAACTAGGAAGTAGTCAAATTCCCGTTTCCCGTATCTGTCTTGGTAGCATGACTTGGGGGCTGCAAAATACGCAACAGCAAGCCGACCAACAGATCGAATACGCATTAAGCCAAGGTATTAACTTTATCGATACAGCAGAAATGTACGCGGTTCCACCTTCTCCAGATACCTACGGCAAAACAGAAGCAATTATCGGCAACTGGTTGTCTCGTAATCCACAGCGTCGCCAAGAGTTGATCATTGCGAGCAAAATTGCGGGGCCAGGACTACCTTGGGTTCGAGATGGTGGCCCTATAACCGGTGAAGCGGTGATCGCAGCAGTTGATGCATCATTAAAACGCCTACAAACAGACTATATCGACCTTTACCAACTTCATTGGCCAAATCGCACAACGCCACACTTTGGTAAACATTTCCCAAATCACATTCGATTCAGTGATATTGACCGAAAACAGCATGAAGCTGAGATGTTGGAAATTCTACAAGCACTGGCAAGCTGCATTAAGGCGGGTAAAATCCGCCATGTTGGGCTTTCAGATGATTCCACTTGGGGCATTAACACTTACCTCAAGCTGAGCGAAAAACACGATTTGCCACGTATGGTTTCGATTCAGAATGAATTTAGCTTGCTGCACGCAAAAGACTGGCCATATCTGATTGAAAATTGTGTGCATGAAGATGTCGCTTACCTACCATGGTCGCCTTTGGCTGCAGGCATGTTGAGTGGAAAGTACATCGATGGCGCAAGACCGGAAGGCAGCCGTTGGACTTACATGCAACGTAAAGGCATTTTCCGCGACACCGAGTCTGCCAATGAAGCGGTGAAAGGCTATGTTGAAGTGGCGAATGCTCATGGATTTACTCCGAGCCAACTGGCATTGGCTTGGTGTAATCAAGTTGATGGGGTGACGTCCACCATCATTGGTGCAACCACTATGGAGCAGCTAAAAGAGAACGTTGCCGCTTTCAGTAAACCGTTATCAAAAGAGATCCTTACCGATATCAATACCATCTTTAAGCGCTATCCTGCTCCGTATTAAGCTGTCAGTTCAGCGAGACTTAGGTAAGTAAATCCCCATAAGAGCGCGCTATTTAGTGCGTTTTTCTTTTTTAAGTGAGTTGCTTTTGCTTTTTATGTGGATCGCATTGAGTCATCACGCTTTTGGTTACCCAACCTTTGCTCTATAATGCGCGAGCTTATATCTAGGATAAAAACATGATTTCAAAAAACCAATTAAAACTCCTTCGTGCTTTGGGCCAAAAGAAACAACGTAAAGCCCACGGCCTATTTCTAGTTCAAGGTGAAAAGAACGTTCTTGAGCTGTTCAATAGTGACTTAGTCGTGAAGAACGTCTTTGCTACCGCTGATTTCTTATCTGAAAATCACACATCACTGATTGAGTTTGATTGTGTTGAAGCCTCACTGGATGACCTAACCAAAGCGAGCACTTTGGTAAGTAACAATGCAGCGATTGCGGTTGTTGAGATCCCAACGTTTGAACTACCAGAAGCGACAGGACTGATGATTGCACTTGATGGCGTTTCAGACCCTGGCAACCTAGGTACGATTATTCGCGTAGCAGACTGGTATGGCATCAAGCATATCGTTGCGAGCAGTGATTGCGCAGACCCATACAACCCTAAAACTATCAGCGCGACTATGGGCAGCTTTGGCCGAGTACACGTAAGTCAAACTGACTTACCAGCTTACTTAGAGCAAGCGAATCTACCGGTTTACGGTGCATTTTTGGAAGGCGAAAGTGTTCATAAGACTGACTTCACTGCAAATGGCATTTTGCTGATGGGCAGCGAGTCTCACGGTATTCGTGAACACGCCGCTAAATACGTGACAGATAAGATTACGATTCCAGCATTCGGTGGCGCAGAGTCTTTGAACGTTGCAATGGCGACTGGCATCATTCTCGACAACATGCGTCGTCAGCACAGCTAGGTCTCATAAGCTAACGATCCAGTCGACAATGTTCAAATATTAAAAAAGGCGTATTGATTAAATCAGTACGCCTTTTTATTTAAGTTCTTTTCAACAATTACTTTTCTAGCATTGCCAACTTATCAGCGACACCATTCCACTTCTCAGCGTCATCCATTGGTGCTTTTACTTCCGTTTGTACCGGCCAGATTTCGGCAAGCTCTGCGTTCACTTCGATAAAGATTTTTTGATCTTCTGGTAGCTCATCTTCTTGGAAGATCGCTTGAGCATCACATTCAGGTACACATAAACCACAATCAATACATTCGATTGGGTTGATTACCATGAAATTTGGGCCTTCATGGAACGCATCTGCGGGGCACACTGCCACACAGTCTGTGTATTTACATTGAATACAATTATCGCCTACGACAAATGCCATGATGCTCTGCTCTATAAGTTAGTCAAAATTGAAGAATGGGGATAATACTCATCCCAAAGCAAAATTCAACATCATACGGCTCTAATATCGTGTCTATTTGCTCCATGTTTCCAAATTAGTATGACAGATAAATCAATTTCTCGTAAAATGCGCGCCATTGTGAGCTTATCGCTTCTTTCAACATCAGCGTTTTCATCAAACTCTGTATAAAGAAACGAACTAGCTAAGACACCTATAAAAACGAGACATCGAAATGATACGTTTAACCGAAATTAAACTCCCACTAGACCATGAAGAGTCTGCTATTCAAGACGCTATTGAAGCGAAACTTGGTATTAACTCTGATCAGGTACTCTCTTTTAATATCTTTAAACGTGGCTACGATGCTCGTAAGAAATCAAAGATCTTACTTATCTACACGCTTGACGTTCTCGTTGAAAACGAAGTTGAGTTGTTGGAACAATTCATCAGCGACCCGCACGTAAAAGTAACTCCTGATATGGAGTACAAGTTTGTTGCTAAAGCCGTTGAAAACCAAACTGAACGCCCTGTGGTTATCGGCTTTGGCCCTTGTGGTTTGTTCGCTGGCCTAGTGCTTGCTCAAATGGGCTTCAACCCAATCATCGTTGAGCGTGGTAAAGAAGTTCGTGAACGTACTAAAGATACCTTTGGTTTCTGGCGTAAGCGCACACTGAACACAGAATCAAACGTTCAGTTTGGTGAAGGCGGCGCAGGTACCTTCTCTGACGGTAAGCTTTACAGCCAAGTGAAAGATCCAAAACACTACGGCCGTAAAGTAATCGAAGAGTTCGTTGCAGCTGGTGCACCAGAAGAGATCCTATACGTAAGTAAGCCGCACATCGGTACCTTCAAACTGGTTACCATGATCGAGAAAATGCGTGCATCTATCATCGAGTTAGGTGGCGAAATTCGCTTCAGCACTCGCGTAGATGACCTTCATATGGAAGATGGGCAAATCACTGGCTTAACGCTTTCTAACGGTGAAGAGATCAAATCTCGCCACGTTGTACTGGCTGTTGGTCACAGTGCCCGAGATACGTTTGAAATGCTGTACGATCGTGGCGTTTACATGGAAGCGAAGCCTTTCTCTGTTGGTTTCCGCATCGAACACAAGCAATCGATGATCGATGAAGCTCGTTTCGGTAAGAACGCAGGCAACCCAATTCTAGGTGCCGCAGACTACAAACTGGTTCACCACTGTAAGAATGGCCGCACTGTATACAGCTTCTGTATGTGCCCAGGTGGTACTGTAGTAGCTGCAACGTCTGAAGAAGGCCGCGTAGTAACTAACGGCATGAGCCAATACTCTCGTGCAGAACGTAATGCAAACAGCGCAATCGTTGTTGGTATCGACCCAGAACGCGATTACCCAGGTGATGCTTTGGCTGGTATCCGTTTACAACGTGAACTAGAAAGCGGAGCTTACGTTCTTGGTGGCGAAAACTACGATGCCCCTGCTCAGAAAATCGGTGACTTCTTGAAAGGTCGCGATCCAAGTGCAATCGGTGAAGTACAACCGTCGTTCACACCGGGTATCCACCTGACTGATATTTCAAAAGCGCTGCCTGATTTTGCTATCGAAGCGATTCGTGAAGCAATCCCTGCGTTCGAGAAGAAGATCAAAGGTTTCTCTACGCCAGACGGCCTACTAACCGGTGTTGAAACTCGCACGTCTTCTCCTGTATGTATCAAACGTGGCAAAGACTTCCAAAGCATCAACCTTAAGGGCTTCTTCCCTGCAGGTGAAGGTGCAGGCTACGCAGGCGGTATCCTGTCTGCTGGTATCGATGGTATTAAGGCTGCAGAAGCGCTAGCGCTATCAATGGTAGAGCAGAACCAAGCTGAGAAAATAGAGATAGCTTAAGCGCTTTCAATAAAACGAAGCCATATAACGGTCAGCAAAACTAAAATCCAGTGTCTTATAGACACTGGATTTTTTATTGCATAAAGGTATCTAGAGTTATTAAGTAACGATTTCGTCAGCGTTACTTACAAGTCTCTTTTGACCAGTTCACACCATCATCTGAACACTCAAATCGACTTGTGCCATTTTGGTAGTAATAACCTTTAGTCCAGTTACCTTGAGAATATCTAGACGTTATCGTTTGAGTATAATCAAACGGCGTATTTTCAATGTACGCATACTTATGTCTGTTCCAGCTGTCAGATCCATAGGAACTGTTGTCATTAAAATCTACCGATAGGTAGTTGAGCGTATCAAAGTCGCTGCGCGACACACTATCCAATGAATCACTTAGATTAACCCACTCTGGATGTGGTGCGTTATTCTCAAAATTAAATTTCGCTTGTACTTGGGTAAACTGATCTTTGTAGTCACCGACAACATCTGCCGACAAGGTTTGCATGAATCCAGCACCGATATTTTGACGTGAACAACTGTCCCAATCAGGTTGTTTAGACCAACCACGGTTCAACACACCAAAGGTCGCGAGTGAGTTAGGCAAAACCTGTTGCTTGATCGTCTCTTGCACCGAACATGAATATTCCGTTCCATCACTATCCAATGAGAACCAAGCTTCTTTGTCATATTCCAAACCATTTTTCTTTTGGCTATTACGCTCAATATGCTTATTTAACGCCAGTTCGGTCTGCAAATCAGCGGACACTTCATGTTCAATAACAATCAGCTTGTCAGCAGTCATCACTGTTTTAACTTTATACCACTTATTAATTTCGTTCTTCTTAGTGTAATCCCAATGCTCCCAGTAATAATCAACATAAGCTTGCTGAGCTTTTGGGTTCTCTTTTTGAATATCTTTCGTCTCTTGATACGACTTTTTAATAGCTGGCATCATTTTCTGCGCTAACTCATAGAGCTCGGTATTTTGATTCTTAACGAAATCACCATACAAATCTTCCACTGCGATGTTGTATCGGTTCGCAATTCGGAAGTCATGCTCTTTCACATTTTGGATAACGCTATTTTGGGTGTTCACGGCTTGCTTTAAGGCAGAGCAACTGTTTAAGCCACCTTTATACAAGTCGGCTTGAATTTCATTCCATAGAACGGTTGTCAGTGGTGTTGTAGACTTAATTTCTTGATCGGAACTTACCGTCATGACAGGCGGAAATACTAGCTGATAAGGTTCAGTAATCGGCGTGTTGGGGTTATCAGCATCAATGGCGCCGACAGGCACATTTACTACGATTGGGGCATAATCCATACAGTCTGAATTAGAGCCCGTTAAAGATAGTTCATAGCTCCCTTCATCGTCCGTGATACTACTAGGCTCACCTTCATCTAACACACCGTTATAGTTGATGTCTAAAAACGCAGTCGCCCCTGAGATATAACCATCGATAGCCACACCTTGTAAGGTTTTCGTTTGAGGTGCTGGCGTATTGTTACTGCTGCTACCACCGCCACCTCCGCCACAAGCCGTGAGGCCACCAGCGATAAGTGCGATAGAAATAAGCTTAAGTTTCATTCGATTAGATCCTAATGAAATAGATTTATGAGTAGGGGTGTCATTGGGGGATGACCGAGAATGACTTTGATAGTCATGCTGAGTCATAGTAACGATTGGTGTTCAAAAGAAACATGAAAGGGTGATAGGCAATTCATGCATGTTTTCATTATGAGCGAGAAATTAGGGGGGAAAGACATAAACTCAAAAGTGGATTAATTACCCCTCGCTTGAAGATATCCAAAGCTTATAAAAATCACTATAGCCAGTTTGATTTATCTCTACACCATGAACTTCAACACTGTTAGATACCTTCTCTTTACCGTGAAATAACGGGCAAAGTAACTTCTGTTGATAGAGCGACTGTTCAATTTGTCTCAACTCGTCAATTGGACTATCACTACTTACAGCAGAGCGAACTCTCTCACAATGCGCCTTCATCTCAGCACTGTTAAAAATAAATCTGAGTCCAGACGAGGCAAGCAACCAATCATAAAGACCGTACTCTTTTGGCTGTTCAATAATCTCTTCGATAAACAACAAGTCTGCCGACTCACTCATTAAGCTAGGATCACTAATATTAGGAAGTTCAATGACTTCAATAGTCACGCCTGTCTTCGCGATAGTTTGCTCAAGCCAGTCTGCCATATCTTGAAGCAAAGGAATCGTCATTTTAGGTCGAGTTAAAACAACCCTCCCCATCAAAACAGGAATGGGATTACTGCAGGTTAGTTCACTAAGCGAGAAAGATAAGTCATCCGTCACCATATCGGCATCAAACTCCTTACTACTGGATTTGATAAATGATACCAAGCTGTCTAAGTCTTCGGGGGTAATGCCTGAGTTTTCTCTACGATTAACCGCAAGATACGAAAGTGCATTAATCATAGTTTCTTCCGCAATGCCCGGTTTATTGAAACTCAGGGTATGATCATTTAAGCCTTCGATGTCGGTGAGCGTTATCTGTTCTAACAAGGCATTTTGAGCAAAGTAACCTCGGTGACGTTTAAGAACCAAGCGCTCTTCGCTCCAATCATCTAATGAGAAAGGGCCGGTTCCGATATAGGCACTGCGTCCACTAGCAAAATAGCTACGCTTGCGACGGTAAATAGACGCGTGTGCACTACACAGCGCATAGATAAACATCGGGTTTGCGTGTGTCAGCTCAATAATCAGTTGTTTATCACCCACAACTTGAACATCACTGACCTGATCAAATAAAGACTGTACTGGCCCTTCGATATTTTTTAGCTGCAACAAACATTGAGCAACATCTTTGGCCGTTAAATTTTCACCGTCATGGAATAACACATTCGGTCTCAACCAAAAATGCAGAAAGCGCCCTTCCATCTCCCAATGGTGCGCGAGGCTCGCTTGGGGATTTCCTTCATGATCTTGGACGAGTAACGTATTGTAGAGACTCCTTAAGATGTGATGTTCGGCAGTTCGGTATGTTTTTGCTGGCTCAAGGTTATCGACCCACGGATATTGAGTGATCAGCAAATGATCATGTTGTTGATTGAACAGACTATGTTTTTCAGTCGCTAGCGTCAGTGCCTTTATTGCCGCATCACCATAGCTTTCTAGAAGACGGGGAATAACGTTAAAGCACCCCTGTTCTAACTGAAGCGCTAACACTTGTTCTAACGCTTCGGGGAAGCTGACCAAAATTCTAAATTGGCTAAGTTTCCCTCTTCCTTTAGAAGGAATCCAACAAATCCAGCGATATTTCGATAAGCATTTAAGAATGATCGAAGTGTTTCTACGAGAAGTCGATAGCGAGTGTTCTAGAGCATCGATCGTTAGGTGATACTCTTCACCTAATTCATACTTTGCAATAAGCTGCTGAAGTCTACGTAAGTTAGCGTCGTTCAATGGATATCCGAATTAAGCGTCTAGAGGAACGAAAATAGCTGTAACCCAAATGGGAGGTCTATTTACTCGTTCAAGTTGGAATATGCTTTATGAAACTGTTGATATAAATAATATCAAGATCCAACTTAATTTATAAACACCTCTTTTAGCAAACAAAATAATCAATGATGGTGCATATTCAGTGATAAAAATAAATGGGAGATTAATCCTCCACTGAATTCGTTATTTGCTCTGCATTCCACTTGCCTTCATTAATCGCTGAGTTGACGTCTCTTCTTGGTAGCCACCCCATGGTTTCAAGTTCTGGTTTATCTTTGAAATGATCAACGTAGCCAATACACAGGTAGGCCACAATATCGATGTTTTCCGGGATATCGAGTGCGTCTCGCAGTACTGAATCGTGGAGAATACTCACCCAGCCTAACCCTAGATTTTCTGCCCTTGCCGCCAGCCACAAGTTTTGAACCGCACAGACTGTGCTGTATAAGTCCATCTCTTGTTTGATGGTTCTACCTAGCACAACCTTTCCGGTTCGATTACGGTCGCAAGTTACACAGATACCGATAGGTGATTCAACGATACCTTCCAACTTTAAGCGTTTATACATCGCCTGTTTTTCATCGGTAAACATTTCTGCCGATTCAGCATGCGCTTGATTGAAGCCCGCTTTAATTTGTTGCTTAGTTTCGATATCACGAACAATGACAAAGTCCCAAGGCTGCATAAAACCGACACTAGGCGCATGGTGCGCGGCGGTTAACACACGCATCAGAACGTCTTCTGGGATCTCATCAGGGAGAAACTGTCCACGAACATCTCGGCGAGAAAAAATCGTTTTATATACTGCTTCGCGTTCATTCGGCGTAATTTCCATACTTCCCTGTCTTATCGTCGTCTTATTGAGTCAGTATTATCCAACTAAAGTGTCTATGTTTCTAGGGCGTGTTGACCTTTCGTGGTTAAATTTTGTTCGAGATAAAAGCGTTTTAATCGCGGCGAGGGGGAAGTAGCCTAGTCATTCTAAGCAAATCTCCCCCAACAAAGAGTAAAACGCTTTTAGCCGAACCCTTCGGGCAGCGTTTGCTGGTCATTTCTACTGCGTTATCGGCTTCTCATGTAGGCTAGCTACACATCGGTGCCTCTGCCTTGTATAAATACCCAGCAACTCACTGCAAAAATCAGCTCGAAAGATCAACATGCCCTAGTAGTACACAAGCAACATGGTAGAATGCCGCCATTAATCTTATCCTTGTATAAGATTATTGAACCTTTCCATCGCTATTTAGCCAAATCATACCGAGAAACTTATGCCATTTTCCAAGCTTGGATTAAGCTCACCTATTGTTAAAGCCGTTGCAAAACAAGGCTATGAAAAGCCAACTTCGATTCAAGAAAAAGCAATTCCAATTGTACTTTCTGGTAAGAACCTTATTGCGGCAGCACAAACAGGTACAGGTAAAACTGCGAGCTTTGTTCTCCCTATCTTAGAAATGCTAAGCAAAGGTGAAACGCAGCGTAAAAAACGTATTCGCGCCGTGATTCTGACACCGACTCGTGAGCTGGCTGTTCAGGTTGAGCAAAACATCACTAAGTACGCCAAGTTCCTAAACCTAACATCACTAGCGATGTACGGTGGCGTGTCTTACCAGCACCAGAAAGATCGTCTTATTGAAGGCGTCGATATTCTTGTGGCAACACCTGGCCGTTTGATCGACATGTACGGACAACGTGCCGTTCACTTTGATGAAGTTGAAGTTTTGGTTCTTGATGAAGCAGACCGCATGCTAGACATGGGTTTCATTGAAGACATCAACAAGATCATTGCGCGTTTACCACAAGACATCCAAAACCTACTGTTCTCAGCAACGCTTTCAACGCCAGTTCGTGCGCTAGCGAAAAGTGCTATCAGCGAAGCAGAAGAGATTTCAATTGCCAAAACTGATGCGTCTAAAGCGAACATTGAGCAATGGTTGGTAACGGTAGATAAAGATCGTAAGTCAGCACTGTTGAGCCACATGATTACCGAAGGTAATTGGGATCAAGCGCTAATCTTTATCGAAACCAAGCACGGTGCGGCTAAGTTGGTTGCTCAACTAGAGAAACGTGGCATTCAGGCTGAAGCTTTCCACAGTGGACGCAGCCAAGCGATCCGTGAAAAGATCTTGGCTGACTTCAAGAAAGGTCGCCTAAAATACTTGGTAGCGACTGGCGTTGCTGCTCGTGGTATTGATATCGATAATCTAAGCCGCGTAGTGAACTACGACCTGCCTTTCCCAGCAGACGACTACGTTCACCGTATTGGTCGTACTGGCCGTGCTGATGCATCTGGTGAAGCGATCTCTTTCCTATCAAAAGACAACTTCAAAAACCTGTGCATTATTGAAAAGCGCCTTGGTCACCTGATTGAGCGTCGTGTAGTGGAAGGTTTCGAGCCGCGTAAAGAAGTACCGATTTCAGTGCTGAATTTCGTTCCTAAGAAGAAAAGAGAACAGCAAGAGAAAGAAGGCAAGTAAACTATCAAAGCTTAACTAGCAGCGATAACGTGTTAGCCGACGTATAACTTAAACGAAGCCCCATGTGGCTTCGTTTTGTTCTTTGATACACAGATAAAACCGAGGTATTGAGATGATTACTCCTATCGCAACGAGATTAACCCGAGGACAAGACCTAAAACTTGAGATCCAGAGGCTAGTGACAGCGCACAATATCTCGGCAGGCTCTATCGCATCTTGTGTCGGGTGTGTTTCTCAACTCAATATTCGCTTAGCTAATGCCAACAACACCAAGCTAGTTCAAGCTCCGTTCGAAATCGTATCTGTAATGGCAACGCTAACGCCTAACCACCAGCACGTTCATATATCCGTTGCTGATGAGAATGGTGATGTGATTGGCGGGCATTTGCTTGAAGGGACGATTATCGCAACCACAGCTGAATTGATCGTTCATCGCTACGAGACTTTGACCTTCAGCAGAGAGCATGATGATACGACGGGTTACACTGAGCTCACTATCAGCAGTAACACACAATAGCTTCACTGATAGCAGAACCAAACGCCTCATATAAAGCGATATAACCAATAGTAATTAGGAAACACGATGGCTACACACTCCGCAGACTCCGTTATCGTTCTCGATTTCGAAACCACAGGCTTATCACCAAATATGGGTGACCGAGCGATTGAAATCGGTGCGGTGAAACTCGTTAACGGCGAAGTCGTCGACACCTTCCAACAACTCATGAACCCAGGGTTTCGTGTTAGTGGATTCATTGAAGGTTATACCGGAATCAGTAACCGTATGTTAAGTACAGCGGCCAGTTGCAGTGAAGTGATGGATGAGTTTGCAGACTTCATTCAAGACAGCCAACTTGTCGCTCACAATGCCTCATTTGATAAGCGCTTTCTTGATGCAGAGTTAGATAATATTGGTCGCGATTACAATGGACAATTTGCATGCTCAATGCTGATTGCTCGTCGTCTAATTCAAGACGCACCGACTCATAAGTTAGGCGACCTTGTGCGTTTCAAGAATATCGACAACGACGGTACTTTCCACAGAGCGTTAGCCGATTCAGAAATGACAGCTAGACTGTGGTTATTGATGATTGATGAACTACAAAGCGACCACGGTATTCAACAACCGAGCTTTCAACTGATGCAGAAAATATCTAAGACCGCTAAAGGCTCTATTGCAAAGCTGTTGATGAGTAATCGAGGTTAAAACCCTTACCATACGATAATGTTTGAAAGGCTGATTAGTTTAACGCGATCAGCCTTTTTAGTTATTAACGAAACTTACTTGTCCCCTACTCCTGCAGTGTCACCAGTGTAGATTTGAGACTCTCTAATTCATTCATGAAATAAGACCATTGCTTATCACTACTGATTGCGGCGATATCCACCAAGAATTTGGCTGATGTCTGCATATTTTTATTAAGCTTAGATTCCAATTCATCTGGATAATAAGCTTCATTATTCAGAAGCAAGTTCATAATAATTGGCTGAGCGATATGTAGATCACTCTTCTTTCCCATCAGTGTTGTGAGATCTTGGTAGGTATTATTTTGATATTGACGCCAGCTATCGTTGGTATTTACCCATTCTTGAGACCAAGTGAAAATAATCTGTTTTTGTTCTTTCGATACCGATCCTAGCCATCGTTCTAGCCTCTCTTCTATTCGATTTCGATATCGATCTCTGGAATCTTCGTCATTCAACGACAACCTTTCTTCGTAATAGTCTTGCTGCTTTTCTCTAAAGTTTTGTAAGAACTCACTATCTTGCTTAGGGCTCAGTTGCATACTTAACGCGTAAACATCGGGGGCAAACTTATTAACGATAGCGCGAATATGATTTTTAATTTGTTCGCTCTGGTCAACGATAAAGGCAGAATTCATATCGGCACGAGCAATACTTTGAATCACTTCTAATTGCGAAATATATAGAGGAAGTTGAGTTTCTTTATGCCAGACTTGCAATGAGTCTAGACGTGCTTCTAGCTCGGACTCTTGACTATTAGATAACGAAACAAAGTCTTCGATATAACTCACCGCAAACCAACTGATATTGTTATAGGCGAATTTTGTCCCACACCCAGCAAATAGAAAGCACACCAATATCACTAACCAACGGCATTTTCTCATTACACCCTCTCACAACCCTTTACTGATCAGCGAACCTGTAAACAGCCTTATCAGATTCACTCTTGATCTTATAACATTAGCTATAAAAGCAGCTGATCGTAAAAACTTTAAGATAAATTGAGACTTCACCTTGCTAAACCGTCTATTTAGGCAAATGATTAAACTAAAAATAATTAACGGCAGTGATATAACTTGATTTTTATTACTCATTTGACGTAGTGCGGACCCTATAAAAGAATCGGGTCAGCGTATTTTCAAATGATTGATTATTTGGGAGGCAAGCTATGGCCGCTATTCCTGAGCACCCAAGCGATTTAGAATATGAGCTTTGTTATTTTGACGATGGTTCAATAACCACAATCACGATATTCGTTCACAATCGACAGGAAGCGATGAATTGGTATGTTAGCGAAGGAAAACATATCAACGATCTTTATTCGATAAGACCCGATGAATAATGCTTTAGTATAGAGGACTAGGTCAATAAACCTAAGAGAAGAAGCTTGAGTGACATTTTGTTGAACACCCTTTACTGCAATGCCATTAATTAGACATATCGCAGCAAAGGGGTTCAGTCTCGAATTACTTCAGGATTCGGGCGCGGAATTGACGACCCTTCATTTTACCTGATTCGATCTTGTTCAGTGCTTTCTTAGCAACAGAGCGTTCTACAGCAACATAGGCGCGCATTGCGAACAAGTTGATCTTACCTACTGATTTACCATCAATACCACCTTGACCAGTCAATGCACCAAGAATATCACCAGCTCGAAGCTTAGCTTTCTTACCGCCATCAATCTGAATGGTTACCATGTTTGAATAGTACGGCTTAGCAATAGGTTTTGCTGGAAGCTCAGATGGCTCAATCGGCATATCCATGTACTCATCAATTTGAGCAACACGGTACATCTCTTTCTCGCTAAAGAAGCTGATAGCGACGCCTTTGCTTCCTGCACGGCCAGTACGACCAATGCGGTGTACGTGAACTTCAGGGTCGCGAGACAATTCAAAGTTGAATACTGCGTCTAGGTTATCAACATCAAGACCACGAGCCGCAACGTCTGTCGCTACTAGAATCGAGATCGTTTTGTTTGAGAACTGAACCAAAGCTTGGTCACGTTCACGCTGTTCCATGTCGCCATGAAGCTCAATTACACTGAAACCGCGGTGACTTAGCTCATCGTTTACGTTTTGCACTTCTTTCTTAGTGTTACAGAACACAACCGCAGATTCCGGTTGGTGATGAAGTAACAACAACTCTAGAGCGTCATCACGAGCTTCAGAGCCTTCTAACTTGTAGAAGTGTTGTTGGATGCTTGAGTGATCGTGTGTTGATTCAACCTTCACCATTTCTGGGTTACGCATGATGCGGTCTGCAACAGACTTGATTTGTTTAGGGAAAGTAGCACTGAATAGCAGAGTTTGGCGTTCTTTTGGAGCTGCTTCAATCACTGCATCCAAAGCGTCTTGGAAGCCCATTTCTAGCATGCGGTCAGCTTCATCTAACACAAGTGTGTTCAGCTCAGACAGATCAATACGACCTTTCTCTAGGTGATCAAGAATACGACCAGGTGTGCCCACAAGAATGTGTGCGCCATGCTCTAGTGAACCAATCTGTGGGCCCATTGGCATACCGCCACAAAGTGTCAGCACTTTAATATTGTGAATACCGCGAGCAAGAGTACGAATCTCTTTTGCTACTTGGTCTGCAAGCTCACGAGTCGGACATAACACTAAAGACTGAACACGGAAACGCTTAACGCGTAGGTTCTGCAGCACGCCTAAACCGAAAGCAGCTGTTTTACCTGAACCCGTTTTACCCTGACCGATAACGTCCTTGCCATTTAGGATAGTAGGAAGACTTAACGCTTGGATCGGCGTCATTTCAGTATAACCAAGAGAATCCAACGTATTTAGAAGCTCTGGCTTAAGGGCGATTGAAGAGAATTTTGAAGTGCTCAATGGAAATATCCAACTGGTGAAAAACAGAGTGCATTATGAGTGTTTTTGAAAATTATTCCACCTTAATCACAGTTTTGAAGAAACATGTTAGGCGAGCACAAAAAAGCCAGCTTTCTTAGCTGGCTTTTGCTTCTATACGAATTGCTTTCTAAGGCACACCGTGGCCTTTGGATGCAACCCATACGCGATACCATTGCTCGCGAGTCAGTTCGATTTTCAGCGCATCAACAGCCGTCTTCACACGTTCAATCTTACCTGAGCCAATAATGGCAATTGGGTTAGATGGTAAACGGCGTACCCATGCGTAGATCACTTGATCAATGCTGTCTGCACTCACTTCTTGACGAATTGCTTCTAGCTCATCACGAACACGAATCGCTTGTGTTGAGTCACCACTGAAGATACTACCACCACCAAGACAAGACCACGCCATCGGGCGAATGCGGTTCATCTGCAGTTGATCTAGTGTGCCATCATGAGCCACTTCGAAGTTCAATGGGTTGATTTCAACTTGGTTGGTCACTAACGGCTTACCAAGGCGAGATTGAAGCAGTTCGAACTGACGCGGTGAAAAGTTAGAAACACCGAAGTGCTTAACTTTACCTACTTTGTGTAGCTCTGCGAACGCTTCTGCTACTTCATCTGCATCCATCAATACGTCTGGGCGGTGAATCAATAATACATCGAGTTCGGTTACACCCAAACGCTCTAGAGAATTATTTACCGATTGGTAAATATGGTGTGCGCTGGTGTCATAGTGATTGATCTTACGATCAGGAGTGTGGTCACCACATAGATTAATATCGCACTTGGTGACGATTTGAATATCATCACGAAGGCTTGGTTCAAGCGCCAATGCCTCACCGAATAACTTTTCACATTGGTAGTTACCGTAAATATCCGCGTGATCAACCGTTGTGATACCAAGATCAATGTGTTGCTTCAGGAAAGTCAGGCGTTGTTGCGGGGTCATACCCCATTCTGCTATACGCCAGTATCCTTGCACCAACTCAGAAAGTTCTGGGCCTTGTGGCGCTATCGTTACTTTTGCAACCATGGGTTGTCTCCTTTATCAATACTGAACGTATCCTAAGCTCGTTTTACCGAAGGCTCAACGTATAACAAATGGCAAAGGCAAACGCTTACTAAAAATGTGAGAGCCGCAGAAAAACGAACACTTAAATGAATTATAACTTGCCGTCTGCCCGCGAGCCGTTCTCCTGAAAGGCTTGTTTAGCCTAATAAATAACGAAACTATCTATAAATTTGAGCAATTAAAAGCGATTAAGTTCAACCGTTAAGTTGTCACCATCACTATGTAACTGAATCCAAGGAGAAGACAAACTAGCAGACGCTGAGTTAGGGACGTTCCATACACTAATTTGCTCTGATGAACCGTGTGGCGCGTTGATAAATTCGACCAGGTGTTTATCCACCTTATCGAAACCAACACCTTCATTTCGAGCTCGTTCGAGTTGAGCAGTAACATCGAATTCATCTTCGCCAATACGAATTGAACTGAGAGCAAAGCCATCTTGGCGAAGGTACGCCTGAAGCTTTGTGTAACTTAGGTTCGAATATGGCAGGTTTAAGCGCACTGTTTCAACGCTTGAGTCCCCCAACTCCAGTTCAACATAAACGTCCAGATCGTAATATTGGGTTAAGTCACTACACAACAAAGTGCCTTCGGTCTCACCACAATCCATCAAGTCGATATCGTTAATATAGTTTTGAGAATTAGGCAGGCTTGAGCTGCTGTTAAATACTGTTCTTAGCCACCAGCTTTCGGTTGCTTGTGCGGAAAATGCAAAAGCATTAAGGGACAGCATTAAAGGCAAGATTAGAACTTGAAAGATTTTCATCGACTGGGCTTATTTAGCGCTATATGAAGTATCCATTATACGTGACCAATCGACAAACAACTGCTCGAGTCACAAACTTTAGGCGAAAAAAAACGGGCATACATGCCCGCAGATAAATTCATCACCGAATAACGTAATCCGTCACGTTGAGAACCATTACGAAAGTAAGGATATCACTCCGCCAGTAACATTACAGCATGACGTACCCATTATTTATATCCACCTTCAATTGCAGGTTCTTCAAGCGACAATCTCACTTTGTTACGTTGAATCGCTTCTGGTGGTAAGCTGATGAAACCGTACTGATTTAGTACCTCTTGATGGTCTTCAGAAAGCGTTAGACCAATAAAGAACTTCTCTTGCTCAGTAAACCCTTTACGGTGTGCAGGGATGTTCAAGTACATGTAGTACACAGTCGCTAACGGGTAACGCCCAGAGAGGATTGTCTCTTTGTTAAGGTCGTAATTAACCCCTAAGTTATCGACAACACTCAACCATTTCACATCAGAAATTTTATCAGAGTATACGGTGTAACCAATAGCAGCTTCTTCATCTTCAATCTTATTTATAAGATGCGGTAAATCCGCTAAAAATTGAGTATGAGCGTATTCCCCGTCCGTTTCACACTCAACCCAACTTGAGAAGGTGGTGTGCCCCTTCAGGTTATGATCAATGGCGAAAGGCAACATGTGAGCATCTAGGCTTTCACCATTACGAGCATCACTACTAGCCAACCATTTCGGGTGTTTAGGATCGTTAGAACACCCAAACACATCGATGAGTTCAGCAACAGTGATCGATGTAGCAGGGTTTTCCTCATTGGCCAGAATCGCAATCACGTCAGCGGTAAACATCAGCTCTGTCGGTCTATAACCGTAGCGCATGTCAAACCTAGCCATCTCTTTGTCAGTCCATTTTTTGGAAGTGATACCAACACGCGAGCGCTGCATGATCATCTGTTCTGGGACGCTGTCACTCAACAAGATTTCTAAGTCGATCTCTTGGCTCTCAAGCAGGTCTTCAACAAGTCCCTGCATATTAGGCTCAATCGCGACCAAACCAATGTCACTGACATCATTAGCTAATGTCGATGCAGATAGCAACGCAGGTACAGCAGCAAGCAGCAAGCCCGATTTATTAGATAGACGTTTCATTACTGGCCTCCTACTGGATCAATCGACGTTTTAGACTCAACATCGCTATTACTATCGAGCTGCATTTCTGAAGTGAAGATGTTCCAAGATGGATTCACTTCCATGCTTTCTGTTTTAATCACCGCAATCGTTCTGCGCTTACGTTTGTGAAGATGCTGAGTTAGGCTAGTGATCTGAGTAAACTCTTGTTCGAAAATACGCTCACCATCAACGCCTCTGTCAATCAATGCGTCTCGAATCACGCCAGTTCTTTTCTTGGCCAGTGCTTTGTTATAAACGTTTGTACCTTCAGAACTGGTATCACCTACCAAGGTAACCGAGGCGTCAGGTTGCTCTCCTAGTAAACGCACCAACTCATTTAATACAGCCGTATGATCAGGTTTAAGGTCATACTTATCAAAATCAAATGCCACGCTTAATACTTCAACGTCTTCGACAATTTTCCAATTGGCACACCCTTTAATGTCTACCGCTACACCTTCTGGCGTATCGGCACAAAGATCTCGCTGATTAATCACACCATCGCGGTCATTATCCGCTAAGTCATCAATTTGATGGCGTGTCATGGTCGTATCAGGCGTTTCTGCACATCCCATCAGCAAGATAGAGCTAAGTAGCGCTAGTTTAAAATGTCTCATTACTTGTTCTCCCCTTGCCACTCTTCTGGATGTTCAATCCTTAACGCATACGTCAACATGCCCATCGCATTCAATACTCGATAAGCCGCTAACGTTTGATCATATTCAGTGCTAATGAAGTTTCTTCGAGCCAAGAACACCTCGACCTTCGCATCAAGTACATCGAGTAGGCTTCGTCTACCAACATTAAATTGTTGGATATAGCCGAGCTCTGCAATTTTCGCTGCATCAACGTTCTGTTGAAGTAGGGATTTTTGCTGTTCTAGCATTTTGTATGCGTTCCAAGCCAGTTGTGTACCTTCTCTAACCTCACGCTCCGTTCGTAGTCGTATCGCTCTTGCTTCTTCAACTCGCCAAGCCGATGATTCAACTCTGGAATCGGTAGAGAAGCCATTAAACAGGTCATAATCCATCGTCAACATCAGTCGAGCATCTTCATCGACACCACCTGGAGGGTTAGATACGTTGTCATTCTTGTTAGCATGAAGCTCAAGTTTAAGCTCTGGGTAGTAATCTCCCTTCTCACGGCGCATCTCTTTACGAGCCGCGTCGATATCAAGCAAAGATGCCTTGATTTCTGGGTGATTCTCGACAGCCTGTTCAAGTGCGACTTGTGCTGAGCTTGGCAATAAAGCGTAATCAAAACGAGGATAAACCAAGTTCACCGCAGGTTTACCAACCAAGCGTAGGTACTGTGTTTGCAAATCAAAAAGGTTGTTCTGAGCGGCAATAAGTGAGGACTGTGCTGTGGCAACACGGGCGGAGATCTGAGCCAAATCCGAGTTACTACTCAAGCCTTTGCTCTTTTTATCTTGGATATCTTGATAGATTTCTTGGTGCTCTTTTACGTTGCGCTTAGACAACTCAAGCAGCGTCTCTGCTTTAAGGATATCAAGATAATTTCTCACTACATCTAACGATACGTTTTCAGCGCGAGAAATCAGGGTTAATCGTTCAGCTTCAGCTTCGAACGTCAGTCGATCGACATTCGACGTCGTTTTAAAACCATCGAATAGTAACTGAGAAACTTTAACGCCAATTTCCGTTCGCGTTAGGCCTCGATCATCAGTGTCGAGTTTGCTACCACTGTTGTAGCGCGTCTCTTCATAACCTGCTGCTGCGTACAAATTAACTTGCGGCATATACAAACCACTCGCCGCGTCACCGTCTCTTATCACCGATTGATATCGGGAGTATTGCGCCAATATCTCAGGACTATAGTCGATGGCAAAGGCCACGGACTCTTCTAATGAAGCTGCTTGAGACAGCCCACTCATTAGTAAGCAAGAAGAGAGTAAGAATTTTGAATGCATTACACTTCCTTTTATATTTATGCTTAACGCACTTCATCGTTCGCGAAGTGAGTTTTCCTTAGCTCGTAAAATAGGTTTTAACCAATAACTCAATACTGTTTTCTCTCCGGTCAATATATCAACCGCGACTTGCATCCCTGGGATAATGCTAAAGGCAGAGTTTTGTTGCTGGTCTTCGTTTAACTGAATATGGGCGCGATAATAGGCGTTGCCGTCTTCCGTTTGTAAGGCGTCGGCACTCACGTAAATCACCTCGCCTTTAAGTCCGCCATAAATGACGAAATCATAGGCCGTAAATTTCACTGTCGCGCCCAGCCCCTTATGAACAAACGCGATATCTTGTGGAGAGATTCTCGCTTCAACAATCAGGTCACTGTTTGACGGGATAATCTCAATGATCGGCTCGCCGGGACGAACAACACCACCAATGGTACGCACAAAGATCTCTTTGACTGTGCCATCAACAGGCGCAACAATTTCGGTACGCTTGAGTTGGTCGGCAATTGCCTGCTGGCTTTCGTTCAGCTGTGCTATCTTGCTCGCCACTTCATTCAACTGACCTTGTACTTTGGTACGAAAATCTAAGGCAATGCTTCGATGATCCGCTATCGACTCTGAGTAGGCGGCTATCTGCTTCTGCGCTGCTACTTTTGAGCTAGCAATATCACCTTTGAGTTTGACCACATCACGGTTCAGTTTCAGCAGTTCAACTTCTGCTACAGCACCACTCGCAACCACGTCTTTCAACATGTTGCGCTCTCGAATTACAATATCTAGGCTGCTCTCTAACGTCTGAATATTATTAAGCGTGTCGACTCGAGCCTGGTCTTGTTGTTCGATACGAAGTGCCGCCTCTTCAAGTTCAGATTTCAACTGTCCTAAACGCTCTCGATAGTTCGCCTTGGCATTCATTAACGCAGGGTGGCTTGATACATCAACAATGATATTTTGCGGTACTAAGACTACTCGCTCATACCACTCTTTTGCATCGTTATTTAAAACGACCGTCGACAGCTCCGCCTTTAATCTTAATTGCTGAGCAAGCAAGGTATCCGCTTGTTGAGCCGACTCTAAAAACGCCGCCTTAAAGCGTGTGTCTTCTAACTTAGCGAGAGGTTGCCCTTTCACAACAGATTGGCCTTGTCGCACTATGATCTCTTGAACCAAGCCCCCTTCTAAGCTCTGAATCGTCTGTACTGAAAGGCTAGGCACCACCTTGCCCTCACCAATCACCACTTCTTCGAGAGTTGCCCACGTCGCCCAGCCAATGATCGACACAATCAACAGTGCACTTAGCCAAATCAGCTTTCGAGAGCGGAATGCTAAGTGGTTGTTGGTCCACTGAATATCGTTACTCATGACGGCCTCCCTTCACTACAGATACCGTCTTAAAACGACTCGCCCCTTTGGGTACACTTTTCTTCTGAAGCGAGAGAATATCTTTAGGCGCACCTTCCGCCACGATTTGACCTTTATCTAAAACGATCACGCGGTCACACATCATTAAGAATGAAGATTTGTGCGAACTGATCAGCATAGAAGTTTCTCTCGGCATACTTTGCAGTGCATTGAAGAACTGTATCTCAGCTTGGTTATCTAACGCGCTGGTTGGTTCATCCATGATCAATAACTTTGGACAACGGTATAGTGCTCTTGCAATGGCGACAGCTTGGCGTTGGCCTCCTGAAAGTAATCGGCCACCTTCGCCAACTGGTGTCTCAAGACCATTGCTCAAACGCCCCATATAGCCGTTCAAACCCGACTGTTGAAGCGCTTGTCTTAGTTTTACTTCATCAACATTGGTCGCACCAAGCGTAACGTTGTCGTAAACACTGCCAAAAATAAGATTGGTGGTTTGCCCCACCCAGCCCATACCACTACGCAGAACACTGGTTGGCCATAATTGCCCATCAATCTCTTGATAGAAAGCTTGTCCTGTTGTTGGCATATACTGGCGAGCAACAATCGATAGTAGGGTTGTTTTGCCCGCGCCTGCCGCACCAACAAGGCCAACTCGTTCACCGGGCTTTATCTCCAGTGAGATATCCTTCAATGCAGGGCTTTGAGTTTCTGGGTAAGTGAACGTCACTTCATCAAGCCTTACCCCACCGTCAAAATCCCCCTTGTCTATCACCTGATGTTTCGACTCTTCCTGAGGCAGTTCCATTATCTGGTTCAAGCCTTCGACTGCCGAACGGGTTTGTTGAAACCTCAGTAATAGAAGAGAAAGCTGATTCACTGAACTCGCTGCTCGCCCACTCAGCATCACCACTGCAATTAACCCCCCCATGCTGAGTAGCCCTTCAGAGATCTGATACACACCGAAGATAATCAAAGTGATGGTGACAATCTGTTGACTCGACTGAATAGAGTGCGTCACGATATTGGAGTAGTGTCGAGATTGAGTCTGCCATTGGGATAGCGATGAAATAGTCTGTTCCCAACGCTTCTGGGTAAGACCCTCAGCATTGTTTTGCTTGATATCCGGAAGGGTTGTTAAGCAATCAAACAGCTGTGCTTGTCTTTGTGTCGACAAACGTGCGGTTTCATCAAATGTTTTCTCGACTTTACCTTTCATCGCAATGCTCAGGACAATCAATACCAACATGATTGCGACTGGGATGAACATCATCGCGCCACCGAGCCAACCGATAAGAAACAGGAACAACAAGGTGAACGGTAAGTCGACTAACGTGACCAAAGATATGGAAGTGAAGAAATCTTTTACGCTATCGAAGTCTTGAAGCTGCCTTGCGAATGCACCCACCGATTGTGGTCGGTTTTCGAGTTTCATTCCGAGAACTTTTGAGAACAACTGAGAAGACAGCTTGTTGTCTATATAGCGCCCCGCCATATCAGTCACAGAGCTTCGTGAGCTTCTCAATACCCAATCAAAAACAACGACAATACCAACGCCTGCGGCCAGTACCCAAAGCGTGTTAAACGCTTGGTTTGGTACCACACGGTCGTACACGTTCATGGTAAAGAGCGGAACGACTAGCGCCAATACGTTGATCAAGAACGAAGCGATAAACAGGTCTCGATACCAAGGTTTCACTTCTTTGACGACACGCCATAACCAGCGCGTGTTGGATTTACTGTCACTGCGTTCGTGCGATTGAACACGAGCATCATCGAGAGCTTGAGCGCCAACTTGCCAAACATAAGGCTCGACTTGTGCGACCAACTCTTTTAGCGAGATAGTCTGACTAGAATCACTTTCACAATCTAAAACATCAAAGTCATCACTAGCGCCTTGAGTAACAACTACGGGAGCTCCTGTCGCTGATTTCACAGCAACAACCGGAAACTGACATTGAGTCAGCAACTCTTTTTTTACATGACTCAGAGTCAAGCCTGATTTCTCAATCGCTCTTGGGAAAAGGGACTCATTAAGCCTTCCTTGGTCTAAAGGTAGGCCAGACACTATTTTGGACGGGTGGCTACGCACATTAAAATGCTCACACAACCACTCAACACAACCTAGCCAGCTGTCTTTTTGTTCTACCAATCTAAAACTTCCTTTTATAGACTGTACATCTAACTTACAGCGTTAAATTATTGTCTTCTATCATTTTTTGTAAAATTTGTGCTTCTAATGCACTGCTACTATCACCCTGATACAAATCATCATACGTCACCTCGGCGAGCAAGATATTTTGTTGGACGTCATCGTCTCCATTGGCCTTAATCGAAATCGTTACGCCTTCCGCTGATTCTTCTAGATCGAGGTACTGTGTCGCACCAATGCCCGTAGCGATACCTAAGCCACCCAGGATACCTGACAAATCAATCGCATCCGTGTCTGGTGAGGCATCAAAATCTTGAACCACATCGAAGCTCGGCGCATCTGCACTGCCTAAACCTGTAGATTCAAATACAAAGCTATCCGAGCCTGTACCACCAATTAGCAAATCATTGTCATCTGTTGCGGTAATCGTAGAGTCACCTTCAGCCACAAACTCAACCGATACGGTTTGTGGGAGCCCTACCGCTTGGTTATTACCGATTTCTGCTGATGGCTCAATCGTTAGATCAAATTGATCACCACTGTTGTAGCCCCCGGTAATCGCTACATTAGGCACATCCGCCAAGTTCACCACGTATTGTCCGCCGACCATCGAACCATGTGAGAAAGTCAAACCGGCAGGTATGTCATAGATGGTAATAAAACCCTCCTCAGAATCGGCAGGGTTAACGAGAGAAAGATCTAGACCAAGAGGAATCGTGCCGCTTGCTTCAGAGACAATTGATTGGTATTCGAGGCTTAACAACGGAGCATCAGGCTCTGGTGTAATCACCAAAGTCATATCTTGTGAACTTGGTTCGCCAGTATCTGTTACCAAATTACCAAGCACCGTATTTTGGTCAACCGTTTGACCAGTGATCGTAATATCGAGGTTGCCCCAAGCATCTCCAGCAAAGAACTCAAGCTCATCAACGGAGCTCGCAGTCACCAGAATAGTAGCGTGAACACCACCAACCCCATTAGAGATAAACTGCGCGGTTTCAGAGCCAATGCGAATTCTATCAAGCCCAATTAAACCTGAAGGATCCGAAGTCCCATTTACCGTGACTGTAATTAATAAAAACTCGTCACTGTTGGTTTCAAAACTATTCGCATCAAGTGGAATAACAATACCTTCATCTTCACTACCAATCAGCTGTTCAGGTAGGTCGAAAAACTCAACTTTATCACCGATAGGATTCACACCGACGGTAAACTCAGATTCTGTATAACGAATATCTGTTGTACCAATTTCTTGAGTGATTGCCTCAAGAGCAAGATCCATATCTCCACTGAAATCCCTTGGCGGCAAAATAACTAGGTTCGCAAGCTGACTTGGATCCAACTGCCATTCATAGGTAGGGTTTCCATCGAAGGTACCGCCATCAGTGCCATTGTTTGGAACCAATTCATAGGTATCTCCTACTTTAATTGCGACAACTGCGCCTTCAGGAACTCCCTTTAATGAAAGTGACATATTTTCAGAGCCATCTTGGTCAATCAGCTCTGCGCTAAGTGATGACAATGAAATATAGTTGTCTTCGTCACCTACTATATTCTCCGTCACCAGGTTCGCCGCATCAGCGACAGGCTCAACAGTAATAGTCACCACCGTCGTTTTATCTTGCGTATCCGTTTCAGTCACACAATCCGCTTCATCGATAATATTTGCTTTCACAGTGAGGGTAATTTCACCACTGTAATGTTCAGGTGGAGTTACCAACACGTCACTCAATCGGCTAGGGTCTGTGACCGTCCAAGTGCCATCGCCATTGTCAACTAACAGCCCGGTGTCTGTTGGAGTTTCAGACAAGGTTGCTCCATTCGAAATGCTCACCGTTAGAGAGTTAACGGTTTCTTTACCAGTAGCGCTGTTACCTTCACCTGTTATTAACTGCCCTGTTTCAACGCTGTCACCAAGGACTAGCTCAAGATTAAGGTCTGTCGCGGTGTCTTCTTGAATGGTTGTAGCGTCAGTCACGACCGTAATGTCGTCCACAACGGGTAGAACTTGAATACTGATGGTTTGGTCTGTTGTAACGGTATCTCCGTTACAAGGAGAGGTCTCAATGGTTTCAATCGTAAAGTTGATACAGCCAGCAAAGTCTTCATCTAAGCCCGTTAACGTTAGTTTCGAGAGTCCATCTGCAGTAATTGAATAACCGACGATCTCACCAGAAGCATCGTATTCAGCAATCACACCATCACCGGAGATCTCAACGCCTTCAGGAAGTGAATCGGCAGGAATATAGAAAGAGATTTCATTGCCTGGATCACTGCCAACATCGGTGTTTAACAAACCAGTAAGATCAATATCTTCCCCTTCAGGTGTTTTAATTTCGCCATCGGGTTGAATCGGGCTTGGTGGACCAACAGGATCACAACTGCCGCCACCGCCATCATGACCAGTAATTTGCAGCGGGAAAGTCGCATCAATATATCTCGCATCTTCGCCATCAATCACACGAGCACGAACCACAATATCCAGTACCGGAGTATCACTTGGACTGGAAATCGTCGCATTATCTAAAATGTACGCTGCAAGCTCTTGGAAAGAGTCACTCGTTAGCCCATTCGCCGATATAATCCAATTCCCCGAGCTATCTTGCGCGGCACCATTAGGGTGCTCAACAATCAACGAATAGCCGTCGGGAATTTCGATCAAAATATAATCGAGGTACTCTGACCCATCGATATCCGCGTCGACGAATGTCACGGCGTTAGATATATCAACAGGCGAGCCATCTGTACTCTGTAAAAGCTCTGTAGAGCCTTCTAATCGAGTATCTAACTCGACACGAGCATCGACAGTCACGCTAATAGAACCAATAATATCTTTAATATCCGTGGCACCAGTTGGAGAGGTATCCGTGACTTCATAGGTGATAGGAATCGAGAATGTTCCGCTTAAATCTTCTGTCGCTGTAACAGAAAGCCTACCGCTGCTTAGAAGATCCGAAAGCGTTGGAGTTGTTGAGTCCAGTAGAGTGTCCAAATCTAAGCCTGAGGCTGGAATCTGAATAGCACTCCCATCAAAATAAAGAGTGAGATCTGCAGGTAGGCTATCAATGACATATCCCGTCAAGGATTCGCTGCCATCAATATCCTGATTCACTGAAGGCTCGAGGTTAAGGCCTATTTGACTATCTTCGATCCCTTGAGTACTCACCACTTGACCGTCTTTTTGGTCAACAATAGGGGCTAACTCTACTTTAAGTGTCATCAGAAACTCACCCGAATCACCATCGGGCTCAGTTGAGATAGCAATAACGGTGAGTTCTAATTCACCACTAAAGTCAGGAACCGGCTTGAGGTACAGGTCATTCAATTGAGCGTTAGATACTTGGAATACAGGTCCTGTAACATCATCAACATACGCAATCGTCAGTGATACTGGCTCACCCAACGCATCCACCAGCAAAGTGCCTTCCGGAATGTTGGTAAGCAGTATGTTGATCTCTTCTGAAACATCGTCATCCGTCGTTTGTATGAGGAAGTCGAGTTGTATTAACCCATCTTCGTTTAAGACCGATTGGTTGCTGATGACTTTACTGTCACTGTCGTATTGCCAATGACCATTACCGCCGTCTACCGCGATAGGTTCATCTACAACACCTTTCAAAAAGATGTTGATGGTTTTTGTATCACTTGACGCTTGCCCATTGATAGGAATAAGTGAATCGACCGTCGACTCGGTCGCTATCGCTGTTACGTTTATTGACAGGTCTTCAGTAAAGGAACTGATATCTTCTTTAGGCTGAATATAAGCAACACCATTGGCGATTGCTTCGGCAGTGACTGAATAGGAGTTGTTGCCTATCTTTGCGGTACCATCACCTTCAACAGACCAACCATCTTGAACTTGGATAATATAACTTAACGATTCAGAACCGTCGGTGTCGGTAAGAGTGCCTTCAATGACATCTTTGAGATAAATAGCTTCATCCTCTAGTCCCTTATAATCTTTCACTGATAAATGCGGAGTATCTGCATCCGGTGACATTTCGACCACTACGGTATTGACAATATCGGCTGTTTTATCACCTGGATCCGCGAAGGTATTACCCGATTCGGTTGCGACCGCAGTAATCTCAAATTCGAATCGACCCGCTAGGTTTTCATCAGCTCTGATTTCCATTTTATCGATTTGGTTCTGCGTGTACGCTTTACCCTCTTTAATCAAGGCTCCATTCAAGGTGATATTTAACCCATCGGGAATGCCTCTAATCGTATAGGTCAGAGCTTCAGACGAATCTTGATCAACGAGCTGAGCTGTAATATCAAGTTTGATAGGGTCAGCGTCATCTTCCACAGATTGATAAGTGAATACTGAATCAGACCAATCGGGAGCGTCTGCAACAGGTAAAACGGAAACCGCAATATCGGCTGTAAGTTCTTTTGGTACTGTATCTGTGCTAATGATGGCGTTAATCGCCAAAATAACCGTCGACGTGGTGTTAGATTCATGGAGGGCCGGACGATAGGTTAACTGTCCATCTGGGCCAGTAAACTGACTATCAATCGCTGTCAGCTGACTTCCTGATAAGGTGACCTTGCCGTCGACAACTTGAAGTAGCACCCCATCAAGGTACAAGCTACCACCGTTTAGCGATGCTTCGGAGAATTCGATAGCGGTAACGGTTTCGCTTTGGTCAATATCACCAGTTGAGACACTAACGACAATAATCGCGTCGTTATCCTCTGTGGTTTCAGAGTCTTCATAACGAATAAAACCTTCGTTATCATCGAGGACAAGTGTCGCAGTACTAGCAACTTCATCACCATCCGCATCTCGGACTAAGTAATCAATGTCATCCACTAGTCTTGGATCATCTGGATTTGTAGCTACATCTGGATTTGTAGTTAGTTGGTAGCGGCCATCTGGTGAGAGCGTAAACTGACCGTACGTTGAGCCACCATCATAATCATTAATTAGATTGATCGTGATTGGCGTACCAGCGTTATCAAAGGTATATGTGACATTTCGATAGCTGAAACTAATGATCTCCGCGCCGTCTGCGCCTGCAAATTCTTCGGTTAGGAACTGTCCATTGAGGTTATCACCCTCAACCATTTCAATAGAACCATCTCGAGCAGTCGGCACATCATCTTTTACGTTGACAGAGTAAGTAGCAGGATCAGAAGTATCTCCATCCGCATCATTAACTGTCAATTCAAAATTAAGAGCTAGATTGTTCTCTCCATCAGCATTTGCATGATCGAGTGGTGCATAGAGATCAAACTCAGTGGTCCCGTCAGTATTAAAGCGAATCCTAAATACGTTATTGCCGTCAGTATCTTGCCCGTAATACCAACCATCAGAATCAACAGCTTGAAGGGATATCGCTTTCCCAGCGCTAGTGTAGCTTAGTGCATCAAATGCAGCGGTATTTACCGTGACAGAAACAACATCATCAGAGCCCTCAATAATACCCAAAGATGGGCTGCTATCTTCTACTCCAACTTGCTGGCCGTCTCCTAACAACCCATCCTCATCAACGGAGATACTTCCAATTACCGATATTTCAGGATCTTTACCGTCATAGATTTTGATGTCAGACTCTTGCGTGTCTCTCGAACCATCGGAATCAATGGTGACGATAGAAGCTGGAATCGTCAGCTCGGTGTCTTTAGAACCTGAGCCATGATCAATGGACTGATACAGCTCAATAACGACATCAACGTTTGTTGAGCCATTGGCTTCAAGGCTGAAACTATCTGGTAATTTGATTCTGAAAACAGCATCGCCATTACCAAGAACCGCATCAAAGGTACCATTACCATTATCACGCCAAATCAGCGCTTCACCATTGCTGGTTACCGCTACACCATCGCTACCAAGAACAGCTTGACCTGTGGTCACATCCAGACCTAAGAAAACCAGAGGGTCATTGCCTGCGGTAACGGCTAAGCTCACGTTTGCTGTTGACCCAACTCCCGATGGAGTGCTATCAGCAACAGGAATTTCACTCAATTCCACCATTCCAGAGCCAATCGTTGGCTCGCCGCCATCAGTCACTGATACATTCAGGGTTAATTTGGTTTCATCGTTGTCATCATCTCTAGCGGTAACAACAAATGGAAGTTGGTCTGTAATGTTATCTTGGTCGAGTCCCTTAAAGAGTTCAAAAGTATAAGTAACATCACTATCTGCTTCACCTGAAGGAGAGGTAAAGCTCAGGGTGAATGCTTTATTGTCAGCACTTTCAGAACCAACATAGCCAGTAAGTTCACTTCCATCCGCAGAGACCACATAAATGATCTGTACACCGCCACTAAATAACTGCGGCTGATCTGCAGCATCGAAAAATACGGACTCGACAAAGTCACTCCCGACGTTGATATTAAACATACCAGTATCAGAAACACTACCATTAACAAGATCAGATTCGTCCACAACAGCATTGCTAGTTGAAGTTAGCACCGGATCGACCCCATCCTGGATAATCCAATCAAACTGCCCTTGTTCTAAAGCAGTACCATCTAAGTCTTCTCCATCGATGATAAGTGGCAGGGTAATAGAGTCGTTGCTGATCAGGTGGTTTATAGGCTGTTCTAGGACTAATGTGACATCTGCGAGAACATCAATACCACTAGCAACCGCACTCAACGTTAGTGTGAATATCGTTTCACCATTTGCTTGTGCGGTAATCATTTTACCATCATTGGCTAACGTGTAAGTTAGAGGAAACTCCTCGTCACCAGTCGTTAAGCCCAAGGCGTCTAGCTGCACAAGGGTATTGGCATTAAATACAATCGAGGCAGGATCTGGATTGTCTGAACCTGCGGAAACAGTAAACTGACCTACTACAGTTTGGACTCCATCAGATACGTCACCTTCCGTACTGGTCGTTGTCCCATCAACCACTAATCCCGCATCACCATCGAAAATATCGATAACCGCGGTGCCATTTCCGAAGTCGTTACTGCTATCGCCAGCGACATAGTTGAAACTGATGTTTTGAGCTACCGTGTGATCTAAGTTTCTGTTGGCGACAAACGTCCAGTGACCATTTGCAAAGACGGTTAAAACACCTTCATCAAGAGTAAATGAAACTGGAGCACTGCCTGAAATTGTTTGTGTCGCCCCATCAACTTCAACGCTTCTTATAGTTAGCTGGGTATCGAGATCGATGTCGTTATTGAGTACATTGCCAGATACCACTTCACCTTCGATAACTTCATAAGATTCATCAAAAATAAGTGGTTCAGAATCTTTAATGATAATAGGTAAATGGCCGATGACCAGCTCCGTAGTGCCATCAGCGTCCGTTTGCAAACCTTCAATAACCAAAGACGTTTGAATAGAATTTAAACCTGTCTCTTGGTCAATCGCCTTATAGAAGTTGATGTTTACGTTACTGCCAGAAATAGCAGCATCGAATACAATTTCGCCATCGCTTCTTGTTCCGGTTAGGCTTTGTTTGTCACCTGATACGGTAATCGTTATCGACAAGCCTTGAGAAGTTAGCGACTCAGCTATAGTTTGATCTTCGCTAAACGAGAAATCTGCAAAATCGATCCGAATATCAGAAGTTTGTGTTTCGTCTCCAAAAATACCGATGATGTTTTCCGAAAACACCACAGACTCAGGAAGAATAATCGTTGGCATGTCATCGATGGCTTCGTTGCCGACGGTATTAAAAACTTTTGCGTCAATCGTCCATTCCGCAGATGAATCTAGCGCTGAAATATCAATATTCTCCACCAGCCAGTTACCCGCAGAATCAACAACGCCTTCAAAGACTAGGGTCTGAGTCCCATCGCTTACTTCAATGTAAACTGGGAGCCCTTCTGCAACGTTGGTCGTACCCTGCATATTTGTAAGTTGGCCACCGCGAAATGCCAAAATACTAAAGCCATCTAGCGTATCAATATCAATTACTGGCGACACGGTATCAATAACAATGACCCCTGCACTATTAACTGCAGTCGCTGGGTTACCTGCGACATCAATAGTGTCAGCCTCGATGGTAATACTACCGTCGGCAAAGCTCGTTAAGTCCACGCCTTCCACAGACCAAGCGCCATTCACAACCGTTGCCGTCAGCGCGATAACGTTGGTGGTGCTGTCTGAAATACGGATATTGACCGTTTGACCATCCTCAACATTTTGGACGGTACCGAAGAACTTGGCAGACTGAACTTCGAAACTGTTGAGAACACCATCGCCGCCATCATCAACACTTGCGGTGATGCTCGCTAACGTATCTTTGATTATGGTGTCTGTCGCTGTGGTTGGGTTTCCGGCAATATCGATGGTGTTAGCAATCACCGTCAACTCTCCTTCCGCAAAACTTGAGTAGTCTTGTAGAGTGAGAGTCCATGTACCACCCGATACGGTCGTTGTGTATTCTTGGGTGAGGCCTTGGCTATCGGTAATGGAAATGCTTATCGTCTGACCATCTTCAACATTGGCTACGGTGCCGACTAGCGCTCCGTTGGCAATTTCGAATTGGTTGTAAAACTCATCACCAAAACCATCAAAATCAACATCGATTGTAGCTAGGGTGTCTTTGATTGTAGAGTCGTTGGCCGCAATGCTGTTACCAAACTCATCAGCAATGACCGCATCGACCTTAAGATCCCCCTCAGCCAATGAAGAGAGATCAACACCGTTCACAACATAGGTTTCATCGCTTGTGATTGCTGTTGTGGTCAACGTATTACCATTAATGTCAGTGATCGTTAGCAGAACGGTACGCCCGTCTCGAACATCAACAGCGGTACCCGTTATCGTGACTGAAGGTACTTCGAACTGGTTTTCGTAACCGTCACCACCATCTAAAATATCTACGGTTAACGCAGCACTCGGTAAAAGTATGTCGAGGTTGCCTTCATTCGATGTTGCGTCGTCTTCAAAGTATTCTGTTGGTCGAGTATCAAAACCGGCTTCTGCCAGGGTTTCGTTTAGTGTAGATCGGACATAGGCAATAAAAGAGGCACTAGCGCTAGGTTGGTCGTTTGAAGCACTCGGCTGTTCTGGCGAGCTTTCAATGTTGTTTACAAGCTGTGTCACAACCTTTTCCAACTGTTGTTCTACAGCTTCTATTTGTGGTTCTGTCAGAGGTTGAGTCTGGTCCAAGTTTTGAGGTTCAATACTCACCACTTGCACGCCCTCGACCTTCGCTTGCGCAGCGGGTAATGGCTGCCAAGTACCGTCAGGAAACACCTGCCAAATTACCCCGCCAACTTCGATATATAAAATAGGATCCATCCTAAACCTCTTCCTTACAAAAACGCTGACCTTGAGAACATCAATTTACTCAATAAAAGGCTGGAGAAATCAGCGAACTCTCTCTCATAAATACTAGCAAACAACAAATCATTAACAGTTAATTAATTACCATTGATACGCTGTAAAGTAAACCGATATGCTGTGACTTGCATTCAGTTATATCTATCGTCACAAAATACATTCAATGAATGTGTCATAATGTTGAAATTACTGGTTAATTTTCAAGGAATGTCATGACTGCAACGAACTATCTCAACCAATTGAATCAAAAGTATCTTGCGACTCATAAAGCGAAAGAGGACTTCTTTTGGGATACCTATATGGGAATCAGTGACGACCATGATGGTTCGACACTCGCGCAGACTCAGTGGACCGAGTTTCTAAGCTCTGCCGAACAGATTACCGCTATTGAAATGCAACTTGCTGCTATCGATGAAATTCAAGACCCCCAAGAAAAAGAAAGTACGTTTACAGGCTTAAATGGCTGGTTGGCGACCTTTAGAGCTCACGCTATTGAGTCTGAGCAGTCACAGAAGCTTAAAACAGACCTCATAAAATTTGAGGCTGAACTGTTTGAGAAAAAACAAAATCACGTAATGACTTACGTCAATGAAACGGGTGAAGAAACAGAGGGCTCCTTGCCAGTTCTAGGCTCAGCAGTTAGAAGTAATAGTAATGAACAAGTAAGGTTTTCTGCACACCAAACACTATTAAATTTAGAGCAATGGCTGCTGGTTAACGGATTTATTGAGCTGATCAAAAAGCGTAATAAGTTTGCCCGATCTCTAGGGTTCAAAACATTTTTTGATTACTCAGTCGTTAAAACTGAACAGATGACCACTGAGCAACTGTTCTCGATTCTGGATGACTTTGAAACACGTACCCGTGATAGTCACCAACAAAGCTTGAAGAACCTAGCAGAGCAAAAAGGTCAGAGCGCCCTCGAAGGCCATAACTTCACCTACTCTTTTGCTGGTGACGTGATGAATGACCTCGACCCTTATGTCCCTTTCTCAAAGTCATTAAGACGCTGGATTGAATCTTTTGGTCGCCTGAATATCGAATATTCACAAGCCACACTGAAGTTGGACTTGCTTGATCGCAAAGGTAAATACCCAAACGGCTTCTGTCACGGGCCTATTCCTTCGTTCTATGACCAAGACACCTGGGTACCTGCTCAAGTCAACTTCACTAGTAATGCTAAGCCCGATCAAGTAGGCAGCGGCTATGATGGGATCAACACACTGTTTCACGAAGGTGGGCACGCTGCGCACTTTGCTAACGTGAAAATGAACGCGCCGTGTTTCTCTCAAGAGTTTGCACCTACCTCGATGGCTTATGCGGAAACCCAGTCTATGTTCTGCGATAGCCTATTGAATGATGCCGATTGGCTAAAACAGTACGCACTTAATGCAGAAGGACAACCGGTGCCTAATGAGCTCATCAAAGCAATCATCGATAACAAACAACCCTTCAGAGCTTATCAAGAACGCAGCATTTTAGTGGTTCCCTATTTCGAGCGAGCACTTTACGAATTGGCAGATGAAGATCTGACGCCTGAAAAGATCACCGCTCTCGCTCGTAATAGTGAGAAAACGATTCTTGGATTGGCTTGTAGCCCTCGCCCATTAATGGCGATCCCGCATCTATTGTCGGATGAAGCGTCTTGCGCGTATCAAGGTTACCTACTGGCTAATATGGCGGTGTATCAAACTCGTGCATATTTCACCGATAAGTTTGGCTACTTAACGGATAACCCAGAGATCGGCCCTTTGTTAGCTAAGCACTATTGGTACCAAGGAAATAGCGTGAATCATAATGGGACAATCGAAAGCCTGACTGGGGAAGGTTTTAATGCCAAATACCTCGCTGACGAGTGCAACTTATCGCCAGAGGAAGCATGGGCTATTGAAGAGCAAAAAATCAAACAGCTATCGACAAGAGAGCGTGCACCAGTTGCTGATTTGAATGCGAAGATATCGATCGTTGATGGGTCAACCGAGTTGGCGAATAATGATAAATCAAACCATCAGATGTGTGATGAGTTTGAGCACTTTATCGTTGGGCAATACGGTCGATAGATTGTGTTTAAGCCTCTGTAACAAAAATTGAGTTCAAAACTAAAATGAAAAAAGGACGATAAGTTATCGTCCTTTTTAGATTCAGCTTGGGATCTATATCGTGAAACATGCTGAGCGAATTTTGCTATTAAACTCAACATCAACAGAATCAACACTTCTTAGTGATTTTCGATGAATGCCGAATACCTGCCCCGTCAAAACAATATAAAACTTTTCTGTTTTGAGTAAATTCCAAGCTTCATCAAGAGATTCAGCATAAACCTTGTTCTTGAGATCTTGTGGGCGAGTACCTGCGACTCTTCCATGTTTACGTGCCAATTCAAATAGTCCGTTTCGATTCGGTTTACATGTAAACAGGGTATCATTTCCGTAAATAACACCCTTGGCAGTAATGCTTTCAACCATTACATTTCTCCAAATAATAATTCCACTCGTAACACTTGAGTGGCATACCACATGTCGATTTGTGGATGCTTAAACTGCGAAAAGAAGAGAACATGGTGTAACGACCGGGCAAGCTATTACACCATTACCATCAAATTTCTTAGAAGCTCTAAGAGTTCAAGTTCTTAGAAGTAGTAGTAAGCTGCTGCGAATACGTGAGTTTCTTCATCGTATTGCGCACTAGTTTTGCCTACACGGTAACCATCCAGGTCTTGCTTGATATCAATGCCCATGTCAGCGTTGTCAGCAATACGGTACATTGCCGCGATGTTGATGTAAGAAGCATCGACATCGGCTTGGCCATCAAGTTCATTGCTGCTAGATGCGTAACCCGCTGCGATTGTTAGGTCTTCAGAAAGTGTGTAGCCACCCGAAACGTAGTAACCCGTATTCTTAACAGAGTCACTCTCTTCAATCCAAGAGTTCACGCCTAGTTTAAGAGCACCAACTTTAACGTTACCTGTCACTGTGTAAACTTCGTAATCAGCATCGTCATCACGAGCTTCATAACCAGCGTATAGGTTGAATACTTCTTGCTCTAAACCGATGTAACCATTAATGCCTTTATCCGCATCATTATGATCGTCACCTGTTTCAAAGTAAGAAATACCGTAAGCGATACCATTGGTTGCACCCTGGAACTTAACCACGTTGAAGCCGTCTGAAGCATCGCCAGCAGAAGCACCAAACTCATAGGTGTTGTCGCCAGCGCCATCGACTTTGTCTAGTGCTGTATCATTTTCCCAACCGAATGAAGCGATACCAAAGCCAGTGTCGAAACCAATCCATGCTTTGTCTACGTCGGTTGCCGGGCCAGTATCAATACCGTTTGTCCAACCAGCAGTTGCTGCATTCGCTGAAACGTTGTTATCAGTGGTGTAGTTGACCATCATGTCAGTTTCAAAGTAACCAACAATACGGTTGTTACGGTAGTTTACCGCAAGAGTAAGACCGGTTGCCCAGTCATCGTAGAATGCTTTAGAACCCGTATCGTAGTAACCACCAACACCGAAAGAGCCTGATACTGAGAATTGATCTTTGTGCATTGAGTCAAATGCAAACATATCTTCATTTTGGCTATTTTGGCTGCTTGTGTTTACAGCAAAAGCTGAAGTCGAGATGCTTGCAATCGCAAGTGCTACTAATGTCTTTTTCATGATAACCACTACCTATATATTGATTCGGCCTTGTTAGTCCGGCCTTTTGGAGTGGCGCTATTGTTCAAAAAAATACGTTATTGATATACCGTAAATTTACTGAAAATTTTATAGCCTTGGTGAATTAAATTACATAATGATATGTTGATATGGCTTTTATATTGAGAATCGCAAGCCGAGCGTAAACCCGATATCCGTGCTGTTATCCATATTACGGATGTTCTCAATCATCACGGGGTTTGTTAGGCAGAATTAAAAGCCTGAGCCTATAAAAAACATCGTTCAATTAATGCAGTAAATATACTGCTTATCACTCTGTAATATAGAACCAAGAGTTATAAAAAAACGGAGACTAGAACCTCTGATATATATCAGAATCTTATCTTGCACTGAGCTAGTTGAACGAATATCTTCTGTGCATTGACCCAATGAATGTATCGAGTAAGGAAAAACGTGTCTGCTTTAAACCTAAGTTTTGAACAACTATTAATGAAACAATCGACCTCACTTATTAATAGCGATCCTAAAAACTTTCAAACAACTTGGTCAGAAGCAAGTTTTGACGTACTCGATTGGTTTGGGATCGATCGTTTAACGCTATACCCTAATTCAATGGTTTTACTTGAAGATGGGAAAACGTGCTCGGTTTCCAAAGCAAACATACCTCCTGTCGATAAGAAAAGTTTGGTTGGCGGTAACTATCTTGATTACCTAAAGCTATTGAAAACCAATGAAACTTATCTCACTTTTACCAGTGACGAGCTCGTTTCAACCAAAAACTATGTGTTAAAGAAGATCTACAAAGAAGGAGGAAGGTGGCATTGCATCATTCCTTTACAGCTGTTTAACCAACGCTGGGGAGCATTGTCTTTCACTAACTTTCACGACAACGATACCACCTTCAATCTCGAAGATATCCAGCGCTTAAAGTTAGTCTGCGAGCTTTGGCTCTGTTATTGGCAACATTCAACGTTAGCCAGAACGCTAAAACAAAATGAGAACTTATTAGAAGATGATAGTGAGAAGCTATTGTTACTCACAAAAAAACAAACCAAGGTTCTGGCTCTGATTGCTCAAGGGTTTAGTGCAAAAGAGTGTGCCGATAAGCTTCACTTAAGCTCGAGAACCATTGAGTCACACAAGTACCGCATGCTAGGTATGCTGAATCTAAACAGCCATAATGACCTTATTCAGTTCGCCTTACGCAATGGTTTAGGTATTGCAGAGAACCTGCATACAACACGTTAAAACAAGGTATTCGATGCCCTTCTGCCCTTTATATATTAACGTTCGATGTTTCTTGAGATCAATAATACCAGTTACTCGTTACCTTCACTCAGAGCAAATTTGATCTCGTCTGAAGAGAACCCCTTTCGACTGAGCATTGCGTAAGCCTTGGATCGTTCTTTATGATCATTTAGATCGTAAGATTTCTTCTGTAACTGTTCTAAACACGAAGAATAGAAGTCTAGTTGCTCTTCGTTAATCAATCGTTCGATTAGCGATGACAGTTCACTTGTGTCGATTTGTCGCTGCCTAAGCTCTTGCTGAATGGCAGTCAGGCCCTTGCCTTTACGAGCATACTTCAACACCTCTTTTTCCAAATCGGCTTTCTCGGCCTTAATTTGAATGTTACTTTTCAGTTGATGCGCTTGTGGGTGCTGGTCAATCGCTACCTTAACTTGTTGATAGCTAAAGCCACGCTTTTGCAGGGTCGCGACTAGCTTTTCACGGCTTATAGTAAAGCTTGAGTAATAGTGGTTGATTCGTTCTATCAAGATGGTTTGTTCATCAATAGACTTTTCGAAGGACACCTTATGAATCGCATCAGAAATCACAGAGTCCGTCAGACCCTTCTTCTTCAGTTTTTCGACAATATATCGAGAACCAAATTCACCAGAAAAAGCTTGTTCCACGAATTGTTCTGCAAACACTTGGTCAGACTTGAGATACCCAAAGCCTTTCAGAGTCCCTAAAGTTTCATCGATCCATTCTTGATTGTCGGTTTTCACTTTGAGCTTCGCAACCAACTCACTTTCCGTCATATCCCTCTGAGTTAAATGCCACATCGCAGAGTTCATAACACTTTCAATTCGCGTCGCTTTTCTTACCGTTGTATTTCTACTATTCGTTTTTTGCTGTGAATCATCCATTCGCTTTCAACTGTCCAGATTGAGCCTACCCCATCATAACTTAATTCTAAGATGGGTGGAGTGACATAAAGAATGAGGCTCAATATAAACGACAGCCAAAAAAATGGACGCTTATTCAGCGTCCATTTGATATCACATTAAGAATGATGGCTCGAAGCCACACTTAGCTTTTACGTAATCGCTCTTTTCGAAATTGCTTCTCGTACTAGCTCTTTCGCTTAGTTCTCTTCGTGATTGTAAATATGTACATCTCGTTGAGGGAATGGAATCGTGATGCCTTCTTCATCGAAGCGTTTTTTCACGGTTTCCGTCACATCCCAATACACATCCCAGTAGTCATCAGTCTTAACCCAAGGCCTTACGACAAAATCTACAGAAGACGTATTCAAGGTATGAAGCTTGATCATATGCTCTGGTTTTTTCAACACTAGAGGGTGCGCAACAATGATGTCGTTCAATACCGCTTTCGCTTTATCGATATCATCTGAGTAACCAATACCGAAAACCATATCAACACGTCGCACACGCTCTGCCGTGATGTTGTTGATCACGTCACCCCAGATTTTGTTGTTTGGGATCACCAAGCGTTGGTTATCGATAGTTTGAACGGTCGTCGACACTAAGCTCATATCTTTTACCGTGCCTTGCACGCCCGCCACTTTAACCATGTCGCCCACATCATAAGGGCGGTAGATCAAGATCATCAAACCCGATGCAAAGTTAGATAGCGTATCTTGCAATGCGAAACCAATGATGACACCTGCAACACCGAAACCAGTGAGAAGTGGTGCTAGCTCTATCCCTATTTGAGACAGCGCAATAAGCAAACCAATAAACACGACCGCTTTAGATGCAATGGATACGAAGAAGTCCTGCATCAAGACACTGAAGTCCATTTTAGAGTGCGAAACACTCTTACGAACGGTCTTACGAGCCACGTTAGCTATAAGGCGAGTTACATACAAAATACCGAGAAACAGAGCGAGTTTAACGATAAAAGAAGGGGTATTTTCAAAAGCCCATGAACTGAACGAACGAAGCCAACCATCCAACAACTCAAGTGCAACATCAACATCCAATACATCGGCATTAATATCTCCCGTCGTCGACAGCAACACTCGCTTGTAAGAAGTGACATCCACGCCAAAAGGTTCCATTAGGGAGATGGTCTCTTCTAAGCTAGCAACCATGACACTAGTACGCTCATTAAAGCGTATTAGCTCCTTTTTGATGGTCGCTTTCTCTTCTTCAGTGACAAAAGACAAACGTGCCTCTTGGTCTTGTCGCTGTGTGTCAGTGTAAAGAATGGCATTGGTTAGATACTTGGAACGAGATATTAGAGCCATCTTGAGCTTATCTTCGGAGACAGTAACATCAACGCCACGCTCTTTAGACCAATCTAATGTCTTAGCAAGTTGCTGATAATAAGCATCCATCATTCCGATTCGTTTTTGAATTCGTAACTCTAGAGGTTTCTTAGCATCACCTTCTGCTGAACGATTTTCTTTGCTCAATGTAACGATTTTAACTTCATTCAATGCCAACAGTTTTTCTAAGAGTTCAACCTGCTGAGAAAGAATGACATCAAGTCCATCTTTTTTGTCAGATGATAATTGAGAGAATATCTCTTCGCGTAAGGCTTGATTCTTACGCCTTAATATATCCTCAAGAAAGGGCTTCTCTGCATCATGCGCCGTTTCTAATGTTGCCAGATCGAGCATTAATTGATCTTGTACTTCTGCTATTTTATCGACACTTTGTGCAAAACTTCCAAATGCAACAAACGCCAACATTAACAATAGACAACGCCAAACCTTCATCATATTAATTCCTATTACTGTCTAAATTGACCCTATAAATAGTAGTAAAAAGAAGATGGATAACAAGCATTTAAACGTATGTTATGTTAAAACTTCGCAAATTATCAGACAGCTTCTAATATTTGAGAGTTCCAATCCCCACTTATGACCTGTAGAGTACGCATCCAACAAAGAACAATGGCCAATATCTTCACTCGGGCACATGCACTAAAGCGCCTTAAATACGATGTTGGCTCACAGCAAGAGAGCATAAAAATGAACAACGAACTTGATATTATTGAGTCTCTAGAAGAACTAGAGCAATTCCTAATTTCAGTGGAAGCTGGCGGTTTAGGCCTTGAAGGCGTTGAAGGTGTAGGCATGGCAACCAATAATTCTGATGGCCGTCACTTCGTTGCTGTATTCAACAGCAGCCATAAAGTTCTACTTGCTCGTTGGATCACCAAAGAAGTGTTTGATAACGGTAAAGACTTGGTACGTAACGGCCCTCGCCGCACTCACTAAGTTTTTCCAATAGTCCTAATGATTAAAGCCCAACACGTTCATCTACGGCCTGTTGGGCTTTTTTGTATCGCCTCATGGAAAATAAACCACTCGATACACAATAAATTCGCGATAACTGCCGATTGTTGTGAACTTTAACTAGAGCTCAATGTCGTATTCGCGTGAGTTGGTGATTATACGGCGTTTATCGTATATCTGCTGTTTCCCGCACTAATACATAGTTTCACTTTAACAATTTTATGACTTGTGGCGCGAAGAGAACTTATCTAAGCTAGCCACAATCCAACGAGCTCGCTTTTAGCTACTAACTGATTCGATTACTGACTGATTTGCTAAATACACCATTACTTTTCTTATCTACACAGAATCGCCGACAAAAGCATTCGCTTTGGGCGCTCTTTCTTACCGGACTGGTTATCGTAACCTGTCTGGCAAGTACGCTATCTGTAAAGAAAGTATCGATTTCAACTTCTCTCATTGGTCAATCTATCCTAGTTGATGCACAAACTCACACGGAAGCCAGTAACCCTCAAACCGACATCGCTTCTTCAGAAAAAATGACCGCTCTATACGCCAGTGTTTTCGGTTTAGAAGCCTCTAAAATGTTAACTTCACCCAATTCAAGTTCATGCAGCCTAAGTTCAAAAATGCTGACCTTTGCCGCCCCAAAAACCGGCTGGCTGATCCCATTCGTACTTATTATTGCTGTTGCATTTAATTTACCGCCTCACATCTCAAGGTTATCTAGAGATAATCATCGCTCTACTCGACCTACAAAACACCGATTGCATCTAAAGCACTGTATATTTAGAGAGTAAATAACCGGGCTACTACACCCTTTTATTTATTTTTTGGAGATACATTTGTGTACAACACACTACTAACTAAGTTTGTCGATTCATTGGCATTCTCTATGCGTACATGCGCGAAAACCTTAGTCACTGCCCTTTTGGTTATGACGTCATTTACCGCCTTGGCACAGACAACGGGCTGGCTTAGTGTGCCTGAGCATCCGCCTGTTAAGATGCGAATGATGTCGACAGGTGAACAGTCGGATGACGGCTCTAAAATCCAAACCGTGCTCGATGTCGTGCTCGACGGCGACTGGAAAACCTATTGGCGTAGCCCAGGCGAAGGTGGCATTCCGCCAAGCTGGGACTGGTCTGGTTCAACAAACATTGAGTCAGTAGATTGGCATTGGCCGATACCTAAGTATTACGAGCAGCTTGACGTCATGACGTTAGGTTACAAAAAGCACGTCAGCTTTCCTGTCACGTTAACCCTGAAAGACAACACAAAGCCTGCAATATTCAGGGCGTCGTTTACCTTTCCGTCGTGTACCAATATCTGTGTGTTAACCGATTACGATATCGAACTGCCGATTGACCCACAAACTTTAGCGCTCGATGAAGAAGCGATGTTTTTGTTCAACCAAGGCATGAGCCAGTCGCCACGAGAAGCTAACCGCACTGCGGTGAACGGTCTATTTTGGGATAAGAGCAAGCAGCAATTAGTTACTCAGCTAACAAGTAAAGATGGCTGGGATAAGCCTATGGTGTTGATTGACGGGCAAGAAGTGATTGATGACTTCTTCTCTCAACCAAGCGTCCACATCACAGACAATACAATGACAGCCGTATTTGATGTGAGCAACTGGATCGGTGAAGTCGACTTAACGGACCGTACAGTGAGTGTCACTGTTTCAGACAGTAATTTTGCCGAAGAGATGACGGCTCAAGTTGGGTCACAACCGATCACTTATCAAACAAGCAACAACGGTTTTCTGGCAATGATTGGCTTTGCTTTAATTGGTGGTTTGATCCTCAACATCATGCCATGTGTGTTGCCAGTATTAGGAATGAAGTTAAACAGCATCATTCAAAACCAAGGTGCATCTAATCGTCATATTCGACTGTCATTCCTAGCTTCTGCTTCAGGTGTCATTACATCATTTGCGCTGTTAGCCCTAGGTATGACAGCTCTAAAAATGGGTGGTAATGCGATTGGTTGGGGAATCCAATTCCAAAATGTTTGGTTCATCGGGTTCATGCTGTTCATCACTTTGCTGTTCTCGATTAACCTGCTTGGGTTATTCGAATTCAGACTACCATCAGGCTTAAACACTTGGATGGCAACCAAAGGCGATGACTCACATTCAGGCCACTTTGTTCAAGGCATGTTTGCGACGCTGTTAGCAACGCCGTGTAGCGCGCCATTCCTAGGAACCGCAGTCGCGTATGCACTCGGAGCAAGCTACCAAGAGTTATGGGCTATCTTTATCGCGCTCGGTATTGGTATGAGTGCGCCTTGGTTGATCTTTGCGCTATTCCCAAGCCTAACCAAGTTGCTTCCAAAACCTGGAGCGTGGATGTTCAAAGTTAAGCTGGTATTTGGCTTAATGATGTTCATTACCAGCCTTTGGCTAACAAGCCTTCTGAATCCATTCATTGGTAAATTCCCGACTATCCTGCTGTCGCTATTTATCGTGATTTCAGTGCTAGTTTGGATTGGCATGAAACTGGGCCGAAAGGTACTGATTCCTATCATGGCAACCACAACCTTGGTGTTTGGTGCTGCATTGATCGTCGGTAGTGTCACCGCTGATAACTGGGCGACACCCATTGTTGACGATCTCGCTTGGCAAAAGCTGGATGCGAAGCAAATCCCTCAGCTCGTTGATGAAGGCAAAACGGTCTTTGTCGATGTGACGGCTGATTGGTGTATCACCTGTAAAGCCAACAAGATCGGTGTCATCCTTCAAGATCCTGTCTACAGCCACCTACAACAAGAAGACATAGTTTTGATGAAAGGCGATTGGACGACACCAAGTGAAAGTGTCACCCAATACTTACAAAGTAATGGGCGATTTGGTGTGCCATTTAATATCGTCTACGGTCCAAGCTATAAAAGCGGTATTCCACTTCCTGTCATTCTCAACAGTGACACTGTCGTGCAAGCCATCGATGCTGCGAGATAACTGATGAAGACTCCCAACAATGAAGAGAGATCTAACACGGCTGAAGACAGCACTGTAAAGAGTGAGGCCAAAAAGCCAAGTCGTCTTAAGAAGTGGGGAAAGGAACTGGTTTCAATGATACTTATCGTTGGCGTGGTTTCATTTGCCATGGACTTTTATCACAGCAGAAGTATGCCTCAGGGCGATGCGATTCCAATTGTGGGTCAATCGCTCCAAGGGGAAGATATTGATGTTATCGAGCTAAGCAAAAATGGTAAGCCTGTCATTGTCTATTTTTGGGCGACTTGGTGTGGTGCCTGCAAATTTGTGAGCCCAGCCGTCAATAGCTTCAACGACTCCCATCAGGTGGTTTCGGTCGCTCTATCGTCTGGCCCAGACGAGCGTGTCCAGCGCTACTTGGATGCAAAAGAGTATGACTTCCCTGTTATCAATGATCTTTCTGGGTCAATCAGCAGAAGTTGGGGCGTTAATGTCACTCCAAGCATCGTCATCATCAAAGACGGAAAGATCAGCAGTATCGCAACAGGCGTTACTTCTCCTATAGGGCTGTGGTTAAGAACCTACTTTGCCTAACTCGCTCACAAAGAAAAAACAGAGCAAAGCTAAGTGAATAAAGCGATTCAGCCCGTTTAACAAACAACATTAATGTGAGCGCAACCCAATAAGCGCTCACGATTATCACGAATTTGAGAAAAGACAATATGAAAAAGCATCTGATAAGCGCACTGATTTTAGGCTCACTATTGAGTACTAATGCCTTCGCAGAATTAAACAAAGAGCAAACTCAACAACTTGAAGAAATTAATCAATTCCTGAAAGAGAACCCTTCAACAATCTCTGGGTTGCATACCAGTTTAGAGCAGTACGTAGCAGGTCAAGAGCAAGCGAAGAAAGCCCAAGCGGAAAGCCATGATTGGTTATACAACAATGACGCTCACCCAATCACGGGCAATCCGGATGGCAAATCGGTCATTATTAATTTTACAGACTATAACTGTCCTTACTGTAAGCGCTTGGAAAAAGGCTTGGTTCAATTAGCCTCTGAAAATAGCGATATTAAAGTGATCAACGTGTACTTATCGTTTAAGCAGCAACAGGTTTCGGGTCTAAACACCAACGCAGCGCTATACGCGATGAAAGTATGGAAAGATAACCCAGAAGTATTCCCTGAAGTTGATAGATTGCTGATGGCGAAAAGCGGCATTCACTCGAAAAGCTCACTAGAAGCAGTCGCCAAGAAGACGGGAACAGAGGCGGAGCTAAAAACAACTCAAGAACAAAACCAGGTTCTAACCACTAACCACCAAACCTTTAGCGCTCTAGGTTTAACAGGCACTCCAACCATGATGATGAACGGAAATGTTTTACCGGGATATGTGCCTTATGACCGACTTAAAGATATCGTGGACGACGCTTTTTAATCGAGTTTAGACAGAGATAAAAATTCGAAAGAGAAGTGAATAAAAAGCCGACTCGTAGTCGGCATTTTGATGAGCTTAAAATAATGTTTTCAATATTATTTTTGAAACAGAAAAGCAGTCGAAGTGTCACTATCTTGCAATGGATTCTTAATCTACACTCGCTACTCTAAAAGCAGTTCTGTCGATGAGTCCAAGACGTGCTTACTCTAGACAACTGTCTTTTGACCGAGCCCCTTGCTCGGTCTTTTTTTTGCGTGTTTTAGATGGCGACACAGCGCATTAACACGGAAACGTCCAATCAACTGAACCCTAACTCAGCAAGCGACAAACAAGTGCACCCGGTTCCCTTAACGCATCCACGTTATAGCTAAGGACACATCCAGCAGATGGCGCGTGATAGCGGCGACACTCATTACCAAAAGCGTCATATTGAATTGCTAACAAATCATCTTGCTCCACGCTTTGTAAAAGCTCGACCTGAGGCAAAACAAAACCACCAATATCAGCACGAATAGATACCACATTGTTACCTTCAATCCAATCCATACTCGGCAACTGGCTTGTCCCCAACGGATCTTTTCCCTCAACTTCAAGCATCTCGTAATAGGAGAGCATATTCAAAACGCCGTCTACTGCTCTTTGAATCATTTCAGGCTGAGTAAACTTACCCATGCCTACTTCCACCGTGATACTTGGTATTCCACTTCGATTCCAAACCGTTTCAAGAATACCCGGGTCGCCAGGATCATTAAGCACACAATCAGGTTGCATCAACCTTGCCATCTCCAAACATTGTTCAATTCGGTAATCAGCAAACACATAAAGTGGGTAGACCGCGCCACGAGTTTGAGTATGGAGATCAACAGCGAATGTCGCATTGAGCTTAAGTAAGCGATCCCACAGAGACGCAACAAAGCGCTCCGCAGCTAAACCATGTGCATCACCCGGAAAGAGTCGATTAAGATTCGCAGGACATGAGCCAGGATCTGAAGAGACGAAGTCACGACTATGGTTCAACAAACCTGACAAGTTCACCGTAGGCACAATCGTTACCGAGCCTTTTAGGGTTTTACCCACTAAGTCACGGATAATTTGCTGAGCAGCCAACACACCGTTTAGCTCATCACCGTGAATGCCGGCAGTGATCATCAATTTAGGGCCATCTTGGCTGCCTTTGAAAACAGAAACCGGCATATTCTTAGGCTGCCCTAGTCCATCACTGGTTACTTGAAACCAAAACTGATGCTCTCCAACGGGTAAGTCTTCAACATTCAAGGAGCCAATAACCTGTCTGCCTTGTAAAACATCACCTAAGTACTCTGTTTTCATCCAACGTCTCCATCTTGTTGAGCAAAATCTATTCTCTTCTAAGTTTTTGCATCATAGAGGATATCTTAACCAGTACAAGCAGTTAATCAGATTAACAAGCTCTAAAGCGCTCCCAAAATTCACCAGCATCGACATACGTGATTCCAAGGTAAAACTTGTCAATGTGACCTTTGAAATACACGCAACTTGTATAACTATTCACAGAACACTCAGTCTGATGAAATAAAAGTGCAATAAAATCAACACTTAAAAAAGTTCCCCATTCACGAAAATGTAATTTTATAGAAATGAAAGCTTAATTTAGCTGTTCTAAATTAGCTTAATATCGAAACGGAGAGCACATTGCTCACGGATTTTAAAATACAAGGTAAGTGATTATGAAAAAGGCAGTTCTAGCTTCTGCAGTGGTAGCGGCACTAGTTTCAGGTTCATCTCTAGCAGCAACAGTTTACAGCTCGGATGGTACGGAACTTAAAATTGGCGGTCGTGCGGAAGCTCGCTTCAACGTCTCTGATAACAACGAAAGTGCGTCTGACAGCTCTTTTAAAGACAAGTCACGTGCCCGTGTAAATATCTCAGGAAAAACTCAAGTTTCTGATGAACTATACGGCTTTGGTAAATATGAAGCTGAGTTTACAGGAGACACAGCTGTTGGTGTTAACGGAGAAAAAACTGACTCACTTACTAACCGTTACTTCTTTGCTGGTCTTGGTACCAACTTCGGAGAATTTTCTTACGGTAAGCAAGACTCGGCTCAAGTAATGTTGACAGATATTACAGATACTATGGCTACATTTGGTGCAGATGCCGCTGATGCTGTCGCTGGTAACAAAGACAAACGCGAAAACAACTTCCTTTACTCTGGCGAATTTGACGCGTTGACAGTTCAAGCAAACTACATCGCAGCCGATGAAAAAGATGCGGACAGCTTTGGTCTTGCTGCTATGTACAACCTAGGCGCTTTTGACCTTGGTGCTGGTTACGTTTCCCAAAAGAATGGTAACTTCGATGATGACCAGATTAACCTTGTAGCTCAATTCTCGATGGATGCGTTTACTGTTGGTGGCTTATACACAATGGCTTCAGTTGCAGATGAAGATTACACTGGCTACGAGCTTTCAGCTATCTTCAAAGCAACTAAGCAGTTATCACTAATTGGTGTATACAACTACGGTGAGTTCGATAAAGCGGCTGACGAAGAAGCAAACAACTTTGCTATTGAAGCGGTATACAAGTTTAACGGCCACATTCGTACCTATGCTGGTTACAAGTTCGAGCAACTAGACAATAAAGATGACCAACTACAAGCTGGTGTACGCTACGACTTCTAATCTAAATTTACTTTAGATGAAGGCTAAAAAGGTTGGGCAATGGCTCAACCTTTTTTCATATTCAAATATTCTGACTAACTTCATCAATGCTTTTTCTGGTTTCATTGTGCTAAATCCGTATCATAGGTGAACCACATCAAATAATTAGAAGCATCATGTCACAACACCATCCGATTCAAGGCGCTAGCTGGATGCTAACCGCTGGTTTAGCCTTTGCTGTCATTAACAGCCTTACTCAAATCGCTAGCATTCATTTCGGACTTACTTCTACCACCGTCGCCGTCATTCAATACGCTATCGCGTTGTTCGCTATTCTTCCTTATCTGAAAACGCTAGGCATTCGCAGAGCACTAAAAACCGACAACCTCAAATTGCACGTGTTCCGGGTCTTCTTATCAGTCATTGGTATTCAGCTGTGGATTTGGGCGTTAGCTTACCCAGTGCCTATTTGGCAAGGTATTGCCCTTCTCATGACTTCGCCTTTATTCGCGACTATAGGTTCTGGGTTTTTTCTAAAAGAGAAAGTGGGCGCTGCTCGTTGGGGAGCGACCTTAGCAGGCTTCGCTGGTGCGATGGTTATTCTCGAGCCATGGGCTGAAGACTTTAACTGGGCAACACTGTTACCAGTTGGTGCCGCTTTCTTTTGGGCATGCTACTCACTGATGGTTAAAAAGCTCTCTTCACAAGACAGCCCTTCAACCATGGTGGTCTACCTTTTACTATTGATCACGCCATTTAATATCCTACTTGCCGCGCCTGATTGGCAGACTCCAAGCGGCGGTACTATTTGGGGAATATTAGTTGTTATTGGTGTAATGACAGCACTCGCTCAGTGGGCAATTGTAAAAGCTTATTCCGTCGCTGATGCTTCATTTGTTCAACCGTTTGACCATGCGAAATTGCCGCTAAATGTTCTAGCTGGTTGGGTTGTATTTAGCTGGGTTCCACCAGGTCGCTTATGGTTAGGGGCTGCTATTATTATTGCGTCAGTTGCGTTTATTACCCACTGGGAAACTAAAAAGCCTTCGAAACTGAAGAAAGTTTAGGGGTGGTGAAATAAATAGTTCGACTGTCCGTTCTATATGGATAATAGAATTCAAACGAGGCCGTAACCATGAAGAAACCAGTCAAGATTACACTATACCGTTGGGCAGGCAGCTGGGGTCCATTTACAGTGAACATCCCATGTGGAGAATGTACTTTGACCAAAGATATTCTTAAAGATACTTTTGAGAATGAGTTGGCCGATGTCGATGTCGAATTGGAAGTGAAAGATTGGTTATCTCACTGGTGGGAACCTTTAAAGCTGGGCTCTTGGCATGCTCCGATCCTTGTTGTTGAAGGTAAGGTAGTAAGCCAAGGCGAAGCACTAAATCGCGGTGTTCTGATTCAATCGGTCATTAAAGAGTGGACCAAAAGAGATACCCTAAAAGGCAATATTGTTTATGGCAAAGCAACCTGCCCATTCTGCGTTAAGGCGAAGAAAATGCTTGATGAAGCGGGTGTTGAATACCAATACCATGATGTCGTAAAAGACAGCGCAGCTTTGTATCGTATGATTCCAGAGGTAAAAGCGCACATTGGTGAGAAAACACCAGTAACTGTCCCTCAGATCTGGCTCGATGGTAAATACATCGGTGGAGCAGACAACTTAGATGCATGGATGAAAGAGAATGGCTTAGATAGCATCCCAAATAATGTTGTCGATCTGTCCAACCAATCAGCAGGCTAAACTCACACAGAGCTATAAATCCAATCGTGAATTAATCAGTGTTTTTTGTGTCCATCCACAACAAAACAGGGCGATGAACTTCATCAATCGCTAAAACGACAAAGGCCTTAAACATCATAGATGTTTAAGGCCTTTTAAAATTCCGTTTTTTAAAATGCTTATTTAGCCATTTTCTTCATCATTCGCTTAAGGAATGATGTTTTTTTTGGCTTTGGCTTGCCATACAATGCTTCGTGCATCATGTTTTTTGCTGCCATTTGACCAAGGTATGCATGGCCTAGTTCGTAATTCATGCTTATCTCCGCACATAATCAACTTTCCTTAGCGCGGATTTTACACTTAAAACGCCCAAAAACAATACATGCATCACACTTTAATGCAATAAAATCCATTAATTTGCAACAAACCTAATTTTGTCTCTGTGCTAATCAGCACTGTCTATGTATATCAATGAGTTAACCTGAATTCTGGTTTGAGCTTAATGCTCCATTCCTAATAACAGTCCAACACATTGATTTAGACGCTTATAAAAAAAAGCAGCTCAGAGAGCTGCTTTCTAAAATACTTTACTAAGAACCCTAGCTGCGCTTTGGCTGTCTGTAAGTTTTACCAGCAATTTGGTATGTGTCTTTTTGCTTCAATTCAAACATTGTTTCAAAGAACCAAGCTGCAAATTTGATTAAGTCATCGCCTTCATTCATGACATGTTCGATGTACTCTTGCTCTTCGCCTTGTTCATTTTCTTGAAGCGTCACGTGGTAAATACGCTTTTCGCCTTCCACTTCAGCTAGTGCAAATTGACCCGTCAGTGATGCAGCAGCCTCAGCGACTTCTGTATCCTCATTGGATTTCAATAGCTCAAGCGCTTGAGGCAGGCCATCTAGTGCGCAGATAGCTTTTACCAGTACTTCAAATTCATTTTGCTGCATTTTGTTTTTACCTATTCAATGGACCGAAGCATTGTAGAAAACCATCAGCACAAATACAACGTATTAACGATGGTGCATTGGACGATAGTGGACTAGGCATTTAGCTATATTCCACTTCAACAGTATCATCTTTCTTGTTCATTTTGGTTGAAGACCAAAGCACGCCCCCCATAGCTCCTCCAATAATCAAGTAGAACACACCTAACTGTAGGTAAGTCGTCACCCAACTCTCGACGAGATACCCACCAAGTAAACCCGCCAAACACATCTGAATTGAACCCGACAATGCAGAGACCGCACCAGCTTGTTTCTTATGTGGTTCCAACAACATACTAATAGAGAGAGGAAAAGAGATACCCTGCGCAATAGTCAGCCAAGTAAACGCCCAAACTAAGTTAAAGATGGATAACTCATGAGTCAAAAGCCAAGTTCCCGACGCCAAGATAATCAAGATAGCTAGGCTCATCAGTTGAGGCGTACTAAACCTACGATTGAGCAAGTTTAAAGCGACGCTACCTACCAGCAAGCCTGCCGAAGGGACAATCATCAATGTGCCGTATTCTGCGGCAGTCAGCCCTAACTGCTCTTGCATTAAGAATGGAAACAGCGATAAAGATACCAAACTTGCCATGTAGCTCATCCAGTTATAACTGGCACTGGTCAACACTTGGCGGTTAGTCAACAAGCGTCCGTAGTTCTTCACCACTTGGCAGGCATCAAAGCGACTCTTTCCATATGGCAAAGTCTCAGGCAACACAAAGTAACCCAGAGTGAATATTGCCAGTAGATACAGTAGAACAAACAGGAACACCGCTTGCCACCCGAGGTGAAATGAAATCCAACCACCAAATACAGGCGCAATGATAGGCATGATCGAAGCGGTGATCGAGATATAAGACAACGCTTTGGTCAGTTGAGGGCCATCATAACTGTCGCGGAGCACACTTCGTCCGAGAACCGAAGCACTACCCGCTCCTAAACCTTGCAACAAACGGCCAACCTCTAGCGCCAGCATGTTGTCAGAAAACACGACACAAACGATAGTACCAATCAAATAAACGCCCTGGCCTAACAAGAAGATAGGCCGTCTTCCCACCGCATCAGACATAGGTCCATAAAATAGCTGAGACAGGCCAAAACCCACAAGGAACAGCGTGACGAGCAGCTGTACATCTACCTGAGTCACACTTAAGTCAGAAGCAATTAACGGCAAAGATGGCAAATAGATACTCACACCTACCTGCCCCGTAGCAATAATCATCATTGCTAAGAGTAACGGCGTTTTTTTAAAGGTCGATTGGCTCAAAAAATTCCCTATTCGTTTGATATTTGTTCATGATATAAGTTTATATTCAAAACCAGTAATTGATAATTAACCAAATTGGAATTTAATTAAGTCCTAATAGGAAACAATATGGATTGGATTCTCAACGTAAAGAGCTACGTTAGAGTGGTGGAAGAAGGCAGTTTCAATGGTGCTGCGCGTAAACTCAATACCACCAGCTCAGCGATAAGCAAAAGGGTAAACTGGCTCGAAGAACGCATCGGGACTCAGCTACTGAAGCGTACAACCCGCTCGATTAGCCAAACCGAAGCGGGCGCGCTGTTTTACCAACGAGCCAAAGATCAGCTCGATAACTGGCAGTCAATCATTGATGAAACTCGCTCAGTTAACCAAACTCCCGCAGGCTTACTGAAGATAGGTGCGACCATCGCGGTCGGCTCTAAGTTTCTGGTTCAGCACATGGACGACTTCCTTGAAAAGTATCCGGATATTAAGGTACAGCTCATCACCACCACTTCAGGACAATTACCTGAACTTGGATTGGATCTGGTGATCAGTCGAGAATTGGAACAGCTCAACTCTTTAAGCTTCAAGAAAACGCCCTTGTTTGAGCACAAAGCGGGGTTCTATGCCGCACCGAGTTACCTCGCCAAACACGGTTACCCCACCTGCGAACAAGATTTAGAGCAGCATAATTCTTTAATCTGGGGAGAGCGTCCAACCCGTGAAGTCACGCTAACCAAAGGGCAACGCATCACTTTAAACGGCAACTTTGCTACCACGAATCCAGAAGCTTTGTTTCATGCTGCGAAGCGAGGAATGGGAGTGTTGTTAACCATCAAAGCGATGATCAAAGAAGATCTTAAACAAGGGACGTTAGTTCCAGTATTACCAAATATAACCGCCGACGAAGTGATGGTTTACGCGTATTACCCTAAGCTTGATTACTCACATACGCGAACCAAGTTATTTCTGGATCATTTAAAAGAGAGGCTAGACAAAGAGCGCAGCACTCAGGCTCTGTGAAATAAGTCACATTTTAATTTGAAAAGTTATACAACACGAACAATAATAAACTAGACGCATATAAGTACTAAAACTTAAGACTGCGTAGTGCCAAAATCGTATAGACAAGATCATACACATACAGCTTACACAGTGAATCTGGTTAACTAAGGATGGTGACTATGACTCAACATACGCATAACAGCATGATAGACACAGAGCGCATTGGTCGTTTACTGAAATTGGAAGGTATAGACCTTTTAGAGTCAGCCGTACTTACTTTACATCAAACCTTTGGTACTCAGTACACCAGCATCATTGAGAAGAAGCACTTCCCAGATCAAATCGTTCCTTTGGTGATCGCCCACTCTGACCATGTACTGCATGATAAAATCAACGCACGTCATGGGCAGATCTACCAACAAGCAGTCAATCAAAGGCACCCGGATTGCTCGTTTGCTCAGCATGTCGTCCAGTCATTGCCAACATCGGCATTTAGGCAGGAAATCACCTCACAAAACTCCATCGCGATCCCTACTCGTACTCAAAGTGGTGAAGTGATGGGGGTGTTGTTCTCAACGTTTACCTCGCCTCTAAGTCCAGTTCAACAACAAGACGTGATAAAACACCACCAATTGTTCGCTGACATCATCATCCACACCTTGCGTGAAATGTGGTTCAACGACCGTTCTGAACAACTGGTTAATCAACTCAGTTACGAAGTATCACACGACAGCTTAACGGGGGTACTAAACCGAAGCTGCTTGTCTGATACCTTGGAATCGATCACTCAACAGAGCGTCACTCCATTCTCGCTCGCCCTGCTCGACATCAATAGCTTCAAAGCCATCAATGACATGCACGGCAATTATATTGGCGATAAGGTACTTCAATTTGTCGCAGAAACATTGCGTAGAACCTTACCCGAAAGCAATCTGACTTTCCGGACTGCTGGCAATGAGTTTGCTTTCATTACCTATAATTCGGACCCAATAGCAGTTTGCGAGCAAATCCTAGCCAAGATAAAACAAGGTTACAGTAATGTTGATATTAAAATCGATTTCGACGTTAGTATCGGCATTGCTCGTTCAGATGGGGGTGACAAGGACGTAGAACAGATCATCTTCAACACTAGCTTGGCACTTAAAGAGTGTAAACACAGCCAAGATACCCACATTCAATGTTACGACACTCACTTGAGGGTCCGTTATCAAAGGAAAACCGAGTTAATCACCGCCTTACGAAGTGAACTTGAGAGTCCTATTTCAGGCAGTTATGTACCCAATGGTAATGGCATGTACGTAGTTGTGCAGCCGATCGTAGGTCAAGCTGATACTCAATGGGAATATTTCGAAGTACTTACTCGCTGGAAAACGAACAAACATGGTGATATATCGCCGGTGGAGTTCATTCAAGTGGCAGAAGAATCAGGGCTGATTGTAGAACTGGGAGAACGCATCATCGAGTTGGTGTGCCGTGCAAAAACCACACTAGAGCAAGGCTTGGGCTACAAGGTTAAGCTTGGAATTAACTGCTCCGCGCACGAGCTCACCGATTCGAAACGTTATATCTCATACCTGACTCGAACTATTGAACAGCACCATTTTAAGGCGAATGAGTTTGTTATCGAGTTAACCGAAACAGTACTACTCTCTCCGACGCAAGAGACTAAATCCGCTCTTAACTTTCTGAGAGGACAAGGCTTCACGATTGCACTCGACGACTTCGGTACCGGCTACTCCAGTTTGAACTACATCCACAGCTACCCTATCGATTGCATTAAAATTGATGCAACCTTTATTCGTAACTTACTAACAAGCTCTACATCCGAGAGCGTTGTCTGGTTGATTGTTCAACTAGCCCATAGGCTCGATGTATCTTTGGTTGCGGAAGGTGTTGAGAAGCGTGAGCAATTAGAAAAACTGCACGCAATGGGGTGTGACAAAATCCAAGGCTATCTCTACTCGCCCCCGATGCGACCTGAAGCTATCGTTAGCTATGTCGCGCACTCAGAGCCTTTAGTTTAAACCCTTACCGAACCTTCTATTGAGAACTAAAAAGCCGCAAGAGCATCACTTAACACTGACTGTGCTTTGTGATGCTCTTGCGGCTTTAAAACAGTTTAATGGCTAGCTACTTACTAGTATTATTAACCATTGCTAGATTGCGAGTTTCTAACGCTGCCTTCAATAGCTTATCAGCTTCATCTCTTGCAGCTACAAACGTCGCTTTTTCCTTTTTAGGCACAGAATCTGCCATAGGGATATTCGCTGTCATTGCATTCACAGGACGACCGCGCTCAATTAGCTCGTAGTGCAAGTGTGCGCCGGTCACTCGGCCAGTTTTACCTGATAAACCAATGCGCTGACCACGAGACACCTTTTGTCCTTTACGCACGAGGATCTTGCTCAAATGTAGGTAGCGTGTTTTATAAGTACTACCGTGCTGAATAACCACGTAATTACCAGCGTATGGGTGCTTACGAGTCATAATCACTTTGCCATCACCCGTCGCTTGAACTGGGGTGCCAATCGGCGTCGCGAAATCTGTACCATTGTGCGGTGAGACTCGCCCAGTCACGGGGTGTAAGCGCTTAGGATTAAATTGAGAACTTTGACGCCAACCACTGCTCACCGGGTAACGTTGGAAAGCACGCTGCAAGCTATCGCCATTGGCATCGTAATATTGCCCATCAGTATGTAAATACGCTGACACAACACGATTACGATTCATGATCTTAATTGCTTCAATTTCACGTTTTCCGGTTGCAACACCATCAACAAATTGCGCTTTCTGAAGCACTTCAAACTGATCACCAACACGCAAGTCACGGCTAAAATTAAGCTTATCTTTCAACAGAGTAACAATATGATCAATCTCAAGACTATTCAGGCCAACCTTGTTAGCCGACATCGAGAAACTGCCTTGAATATCACCCACTAAAGGCTTTTGCTTCCATTCACCCGGAATAGAAATATCTTCGAATTCGTAGCTACCGTCATCAAGCAGTCGATAAACCACTTTATCTGCGACGCTAAATTGAAGCTCCATTTTGGAAAGTTCATCCGTCGCTTCATCACGCCAGAAACGTAAGGTATTGCCCGGACGAAGCGTATCTAACGCAAGAAAGTTTAAATCGGTTTCCATCACGCTCATCATCGATTTATAAGAAAATCCAAGTTGAGTGAAAATGCTACTCAAGTTATCGCCCGTTTGAATTTGATACTCAAATGTCGGTGGCTCAATAACGGTAACAGAAGAAGGTGACAGAATGGACTCAATAACGGTTGAGTCTGGTAAATCAAGATCGATCGTTTTCGTCAGATCCGATTGTGAAGATTGCAAAGCAACACCAATCGCTGCAATAAGTGGCAGCCCTAAAATAGCTACTTTTTTTACAGGTGAAAGCTCAGCAAACGCAGAGGGAAATATTTTTGAATACACGGTAAACAGGTCTTTCTACGATATAAAGGCATAGGATATGCTTTTCAAACGCATAAATCATCAATGCATTGTCATAATATGATATGAATCTGCTCAATTTAGGCTAAGTCATTGAGTTGCCATAGATGAAGAAGCAATTAAACGAGAAATAAAATTAACCGCTACATTTGAAAATAAAAAAGCAGAAACGGCTAGTATCTGCTTTTGATTGATTTACGTTATTCCGTTTCGATTAATTAATAGACGAAGCGAATTAGTTGATAATTTAGGCCAAAGTTAAGCGTTAACCGTCGATACCAAGCAGTTGTCTTCACCAAACTCGTTAGGGATGTAACGATCAGCATTCGCATCGTTAACCCATTGTTGGTCATCAACTAGGTAGCGAAATTGAAACTCGCCATCTTTAGGTAAGCGAGTTTTAAACTTGTAAACCTTCCCTTTTGCCAGTTTTTTCATTGGCGTGGCTTTCCAATCAAGAAAGTCAGCAACGATGGATACCGAGTTCGCTTCTTGAGCTTCTAGCTCGAAGGTCACTTCAACTTCATCTTTCGTTTTAAAAAAACGTTTATTAATCATTCGCAAGCTCCATTTGTAAAAGTAAGCAGACACAAAGCAAAGTGTGTCTAAATTTCATTCATCTACCTAAGATAATATGTAATTTGGCTCACATAAACAACAGATCCTTACACTAACGAAAACGTTATTGCTTACCAATTGATTGCGTATCAAAAGAAAAGCTCATTAACACCTTTTCAGAAGGGGATTCTGCAAATGATTGTTCCGAAGAATGCTGAGTAAAGCCGATAAAACCTTCCCCAGTGAGTTTATTCTGTGATCGCGAATCTGGCTGCTTAGCGACCTCCAATGTCTGAATCTGTATACGATCACCCAGTAAAAGTTGGTCGACTAACACCACACGGCTTCGTTGCTGGTCATGTTTAAACAGGCCAAGATAATAAAACACACCGCTGCCTTGGTTAGATATCCACATCGGCGCGACAAAGAAACTCGCCTTACCCAGCGTGACAGCTGAAAGGTTATTGGTATCTACCGTTACCACACCGCGCTCAACACCTGAGTCATAGCGTCCAAACGCGATCGCTCTAGGTTCATCTACTTCATTGATAAAAGCGTACGCGTTGGTCTCAGGTACTTTAATTGTCCATGGGTTGGTTGTCTTCAAATCACAAACGGTTTCTACGACTGGGTCATAACTCAATTGAGAAGAAGGGAACTTCGCCAAGATCTCTTCGTCACTTAAGCTAAAGCGATAAATCCCCGCCAGTATGACTACAACTAACATGATAATAGGAATCAGTAAAATCAGAGGAATAGGTAAGATTTTCTTTTTCATGAGCAATTATATTCTTTTGTTTTCATCCAGTTGTGCAGACCATAAAGGGCTTTAGTATAATTATCAATACAGGGTTAACCAGAAGTGGAGCATGGATGGATATCAATCATATTAAAGATAGAAATATCAGAAGTTGCGAATGCCGCTGTGGATCAGTCAACCTAGTATGCAGAGGTGAACCTCAACGAACCTCTGTATGCCATTGCTATGAGTGTCAGAAACGCACCGGAAGTGTATTCGGTGTTCAGGCTAGATTCCCAATAGAGCAAGTCACCCTAAGCGGAGAAGTGACCTCTTTCTCACGCATCAGCGACACGGGTAATGAAGTCACCTATCAGTTTTGCCCTAAATGTGGCACCACCATGCTCTTACAATCTGTTGCTGCTGCCGATTTTTATATTGTCCCGCTCGGATTATTTAAAGAGCAAGACTTTCCGCTACCAAGCTTTTCAGTCTACGAAGAACGGAAACATGGTTGGGTCAAATTCGACCATCAAATGAGTCACTATAACTAGCTTGTTACTGACCTTTATCTTTATAAAGCAACAGCATTAAAGCAAACTGCAATACTGTTGCCTAAGATCAAATATCAATGCTCCACAACGCTAGCGTATCTTTTCGCTAGCGTTATAATCTGCTCCTCTTTTTAACCCAGGGTGAACAACATGATTTCTAAGCTACCTCGCTGGGTTGAATACGGCGCCTTACTGTTAGCAGGCCTTGCTGGCAGCGTTAATGCAATCGGCTTACTCGGTTTCCAACACCAAGCAATCTCCCACATATCGGGCACCATGTCTTTACTAGGCAGTAGTCTGCTCACACCAACTTCGGCTTCTGTCCATCTCCTGTTGGTGATCATGAGCTTTATGTTCGGTGCAGCGTTCAGCGGGTTCTTTATTGAAAATCAAGCACTGAAGCTAGGCCGCCGTTATGGTGTTGCTTTATGTATAGAAGGTGGATTACTGTTCTTGGCACTATGGGCACTGTTGCAAGGCTACACTTCAGGCCAGTATTTCGCTTCAGCCGCGTGTGGTTTGCAGAATGCGATGATCACCACTTACAGCGGTGCAATCATTCGAACAACACACATGAGCGGGATCATTACCGATCTTGGGATCATGATTGGCGCACGCTTAAAGGGGATGCCCTTTGACCGCCGAAAAGCCAAGCTGCTGATGTTCATTGTGGTTGGCTTTCTGTTTGGTGGTTTAAGCGGCGCATGCCTGTTTCAGCGCTTTGAAATTTTAGCGTTGGCTTTTCCGGCTTCATTTGCGTTCATTATTGCGTTTAGCTACTGGCTCTACCTGACCTATCGGACTGAAACCCCAATCAATTTATAAATATCTGGCAATATATCCTCAACATACGTAACATCCGCAACACTTTATTCTAAACTCTTAATGAGTTGCAGAATAACCAGTGTGAATAGTTAGCGATATTTGATGAATAGTATTGCAAGCACTATCAATACTGGGTAATCTTGCAGCCAGTGAGAAAATACGGATGTTTAGAGAATAAAAACGCCAAGGATGTGGCTTTTTTACATGTAGAAATACGAGAACAATTAACATGTCTAACAACACGAATACTGCTCAACCAGAGAAATCTAAAGGCAGTTTCTGGGTTTTCTTAATCCCATCTCTGATTGGTTTGTTCCTTTTCATGGCGCCAATCAGCTACCAAGGTGATCTAACGATCCCTGTCGCTATTCTAGCGAAATCAATTCAAGCGGTTTTTGGTGAATACTTAGTTTCTATTATCACTGCAATCGTTGCTTTCATGTCTGTGGCTTCCGTTTTAAGCACCATTTTCAAACCTACATTCATTACATCAAGCTCTTTCTTAAACGGTCTTTTCAACCCATCTCCACTATGGTTGTTGGTTCGTCTTATCGGTGGTGCTGCTGCATTCATGGCTTTCTTCCAAGTAGGCCCTGAATTTATCTGGGAAGAAAACACTGGTGGTCTCGTACTAGAAGGCCTACTTCCAACACTGTTCTCAGTATTTATCTTTGCAGGTTTACTATTACCACTTCTACTTAACTTCGGTTTGTTAGAACTGTTCGGTACGCTGCTAAGCAAAGTAATGCGTCCAATCTTCAACCTGCCAGGTCGTAGTGCTATCGACTGTATGGCTTCTTGGTTAGGTGATGGCAGCGTTGGTATCCTTCTTACAAGTAAACAGTACGAGAAGAAGTTCTACACTCAGCGTGAAGCTGCGGTTGTTGGTACCACTTTCTCAGCAGTATCTATTACGTTCAGTCTTGTCGTTATTGCTCAAGTAGAACTAGAGCACCTATTCCTGCCTTTCTACGCAGCAATCTGTCTAGCGGGTATTGTGGCTGCGGTAATCATCCCTCGCCTTCCGCCACTAAGCATGAAGAAAGACACCTTCATTGATGGCAGCAAGCCACACAAAGATGCTGACGCGATCCCTGCGGGTCACTCAACGTTCTCTTGGGGTCTTGAGCTAGCAGTAAACAAAGCATCACAAGTGAAGTCAGCTAAGTCTGTATTTGGCGAAGGCGTTCGTAACGCCGTGGATATGGTATTCGGCGTACTGCCTGTAGTGATGGGTCTTGGTACTATGGCTTTGGTTATTGCGGAATACACCTCTGTGTTCTCATTCCTAGGTCAACCTTTCATTCCATTCCTAGAGCTACTTGGTGTACCTGAAGCGGTTGCAGCATCTGAAACGATTGTTGTTGGTTTTGCGGATATGTTTATCCCAGCAATCCTTGCGGCTTCTATCGACAACGAGATGACTCGCTTTGTTATTGCAGCGATGTCGGTAACTCAGCTGATCTACATGTCTGAAGTAGGCGCTCTGCTTCTAGGCAGTAAGATTCCAGTGAACATCCTAGAGCTGTTTATTATCTTTATTCTGCGTACTTTAATTACGCTTCCAGTTATCGCTGGCGTAGCGCATCTAATATTCTAAATTAGACGCTACTTATATAACACCCTCTATTAAAGCCTCACTTTTGTGGGGCTTTTTATTTCCGTTAAACATATTCACCTTCTCACCCGAAACTCCACCAATATATAAAACCTGCAGTTCGCTTGATTTCATATCTATTTATCCTCTCCATCGCCTTTTAATAGAAAACCACACACATAAACGTCTAATTAATAAATTATCAATACCCGCAGGCTCTGGGCTCGCGTGTATCTTCAACTCATTGAACCAAATACTAAAAGTAACAAATATGTAATTTAGTGAATTTTGTATTGTTTAGGTTGTTGTATTTTTGTAGTCTATTTTGTGAAATTACATTCAAGTAAATTCCAATCTAGTCGATATATATAATTACAAAAACACGATTAACTTTAGTCTTCGCAAAGCCTGTGAGAAGGGGAAAACTCAATGAAATTTAGCCATAAGGTGGTTGCTGCATCATCAGCCTTGCTGCTAGTGACAGTATCATTGCTTTCAATACAACAACTTTACACCGTAAGAAGTGCTGTAGAAAACCACGTCAATGCGAGCCTGAAAGAAATGGTCTCTGGCGTTAAAAATACCGTCGAATCAGAGATGAACGCCAAGAAGGCGCTGGCTCAATCGACGACTGAAGTCATCGAGATCAACCCTCAAGATCGTACATACGTAAAAGAAATCTTAGAAAAGCCAAAGCTTAAAAACAGCTTCCTAGCGGTTGGTTTTGGTTATGAAGCCAACGGTTTCGTTATTGAAAATGATGACGGTTGGGATGCAGGGCCAGATTACGACCCACGAATCCGTCCTTGGTACATTGATGCTAAATCAAAAAACAGTTTAGTTGTGACCGCTCCTTATGTGGATGCATCAAGCAAAAAAGTCATCATCTCAGTGGGTACACCCGTTAAAGACAACGGTCGTTTCACTGCGGGTATGTTCTACGACCTAGAATTGACGAACCTCGCTACCTTGGTAAACCAAGTGAACTTGTTTGATGCGGGTTACCTATTCCTAGTAACAGCCGACGGCACCACGATTGCTCACCCAAATGCTAAGAACAACGGTGAAACGCTTTCAAGCTACATGCCTCAAGCGACTATTCGTGAAGGCTCTCAAGAAATTGAAGTCGACGGCAAAATGTTCTTAGTTAACTTCACCCACATCCCAAGTGAAGATTGGTACATTGGTGCCATCCTTGATGAAGAGATCGCTTTTCAAACCGTTGAAGAATTGAAGAACAGCTCGATGATCTATTCATTGATTGCGGTGATTCTTAGCATCATCGCACTGACTGTTCTGATTCGTGTATTAATGCGTCCACTGGATGCGCTTAACCAAGCAATTCAAGACGTAGCAAGCGGACAAGGTGACTTAACTAAGCGTCTAGATACCAATACCGACCAAGAGTTTTCTGACCTAGCGAAAGGCTTCAACACCTTTACCGAAAACCTGCAAAATCAGATCATTCAATCGAAAGCGATTGGTGTTGAGATTAAACGTGGCACTGAAATCACAGTGAAAGGTGCGGGCGAATCAGCGAACGCAATGAATACCCAGTTGCAAGAGCTTGAACAGTTAGCAACAGCAATGAACGAGATGGCGGTTACCGCAACAGAAGTCGCAAACAACGCTCAAGGTGCGGCAGCTGCTGCTCGTGAAGCAGACGAAGCAACACTAGACGGCACTTCTGTAGTTAGTGATACTACTCAAGCGATTGATAACCTATCTGAGCGCATCGACCAAGCCGTTGCTGAAGTACAAGTACTTGAATCAGCAACCGCAAACATCGAAACGATTCTTAAAGTAATCAACGATATTGCAGACCAGACTAACCTACTCGCATTGAACGCAGCGATTGAAGCGGCGCGTGCTGGTGAATCTGGTCGTGGTTTCGCAGTCGTTGCCGACGAAGTTCGAACTCTAGCGCAACGCACTCAAGAGTCAACCACTGAAATCCGCAACATGATTGAGCAGCTCCAAGCGGGTGCAAGCTCAGTATCGAACGCGATGAACCAAAGTAAAGACACAGCTACTGACGCCGTTGAACGTGCTCAGCAAGCGAACTCTTCACTTGACCGTATCCGTGACGCGATTCAGCGCATCTCTGATATGAACATTCAGATTGCTTCAGCAGCAGAAGAGCAGAGCTTGGTAGCGGAAGAGATCAACAACAACACTGTTAAGATCAAAGACCTTTCAACACAAGTATCAAACGCGGCTCAAGAAGCGAACACAGCAATGCAGGTACAAACGGACAATGTTCGCCAACAAGACGAGCTACTGAACAAGTTTACGGTTTAACCGCCTTACCGTTTAACTAACACTCTGTTTAGTAAAGAATAAACAGCTTCATATTAAAAGCCCCGCTTACTGATTGTCAGTAACGGGGCTTTCTTTTCAATCTTTTCTTTCTAACCGATTAGACGTAGCTCGTGGTCGTCAGCATCATGCACTGGTTAGGCTCAACCTTAATGGTTAAGTCCTTACCAACACAGTCGAACACCTCTCCAGACAACAAATCGGTCACTGCCCCAGTCCAATTTAATGAAGCTGTTTTGCTTCGTTTCGACTTGTTGATCACTACAATGCCTTTATCACCACGGACAAATACCAGTAAATCATCATTCGCTTCAACCACACGCATCGCTTCGCCATGAACATGGTTATGGAATTGAATCATGTTTTTCATGTAAGGCGCTTGCCAGTCGTTGAGCCAACGAGGCTGGCCGCTCTTGTCCAGAATACCACTGGTGCTCAGCTCACTGTAAACAAGCGGCACGCCGCCATCTCGACCAAGAATGAAAGCGTGCGCCAATCGCTCATCGACTTCATCCATCACATGCTCCAAAAACACCTCGTTGTTTGGAATATCATGAGTTACTGCAAACGTGATAGCTCGCATGTTCGACAGAGCTTGACCAAAACAGTAAGGGTTAATCAAAGACTTAAAACTGCCCTGCTCTTCAAATGCTTTGAAGATGGTGTTGAACAAAGGGAAATCGTACGCCCCTAAGCGAGTGTGTTTAAGGTATGGTTCAAGGAACAGCTCATACTCTTCTTCCGTCGCACCGCCATCAGTAATGATCTCGCCAAAGATGTGCATTTCTTCGCAGATATCGTCAGTCCACACCTTACGCAAGTGTGACAGTGTCATGTGTTTCGCTGCATCGATACGGAAACCTTTCACACCAATCGCTTTTAGAGCTTTTAGGTACGCTCGCTGCTGTGCGACCACATTATCGTTGTCTAACAGTGTTGGTAAGCCAGGATCACTGGCTCCACCAGTAATACGCCCGTTCTGAACTTCCCATGTGTCTTTCCAGTTCTTGATACCAAACGCTTCCACGAAGTCGTTTTCATCAAATAATGGTTTAGAAAGGTCACCAAACAAGCGGATGGATTCGTAATAGTCAGCATCTTTTTGATAAGACGTCATGTCTTGCTGATTGGGATACGTTAAATCGCTGCGGATACCTGATTCGTTGGCCATGTGATTAAACACTACGTCTACATAGGTACGAAGCCCGTGTTGCTTTAACGTGTTCACCATCGCAGTGAAGTCTTGCGTGTCACCCAACTGATTATCAATCACACGATAGTCTTGTGGCTGATAGCGTTGCCACCATTGAGTACCAGAATCTCGGTCGCAGCCTTTAGGACCGCGCAGCGATTTCATCGCCGGTGATACTAAAACAGATTTATAACCCAACTCTTGGATCAGTGGGGCGTTCTTCATTACGTCAGCGTAGCACCAGTCAAAGGCATGCAATATGACATCCGTCGCTGGGTTGCTTAACATAGCTGAACTCTCCATGTTGTTCTCCTACCAAACTCGTTTACAGCTTTCTAGATAAATACAAAGGCTAAAAGGCAAAGCTGCATAAATTTCCTCAAGAATGGCATTTATTATATGAGTTACTCATTAAAAACCCTCCTCCTCCTACCAATTACTCACGGTGGATAGTTGAGGGCGTAGCACCAATTATCGCATAACGTCTGGGATGAACACTCAGCCATTGTGCTTTTAAATGCGCAAAAAAGTCACAAAAAAGGAGCGTATATACGCTCCTTTTATTCAATCTATCACATATTTATTGCTAAGTTCTGTAAAGAACTTTAACCACATGCCAACCAAATTTTGTTTTTACAAGATGTGGTACAAGCGTCTCGCCAGAGAAACACACCTTATCAAACTGAGGCACCATTTGACCTTTTTTGAACTCGCCTAGGTCGCCGCCCTTTTTACCAGATGGACAGGTTGAATGTTTCTTTGCTAGCGTTTGAAATTTAGCGCCCTTTTTAAGCTGCGTCATGATGTCTTCTGCTAGTTCTTTATGCTTCACCAAAATATGAAGCGCTGCTGCTGTTCTTGCCATGATAATTCTCAGTTTGTTGCTGCCAGTTTACTTACGACGGTTGCTTAGAACATCGCTAATGAACTGACTGTTGTAAATCTGTTTGCCGCTAGCGACTTATCGAAATAAATTCATCGACAGCCAGCGTTTAGCGTGATTTTAACCCAAGAACAGCTATTCTTCACTCTATAACCGAAAACAACTGCCTTAAAGGCCATTAAAAACCGCATCGCGACTTGCTGCGGCTTCCATTTCCCTTTAAATTAATCCTTATGAATTAAGCGCGTATTAAGTAGGAGCCACTTATGGCCAAACCGATCAGTAAAGCGAGTCAGTCACAGGGAATGTTGATGTTCAAGTTATCCCTTACTCAAAGTTTTGCGATTGGCACACTTAAGGTCAGAGAAATCGTCCCTTTTCAACCGATGACTCAGATCCCCTACTCCCATCATCACGTGATTGGTACGGTGACTATCCGCGACCTTACGGTTCCAGTCATTGATATGTCCGCTGCGATTGGCTTCCGCCCGATAACACCCGCTGAATACCAAGATTGTGTACTTATCGTCACCGACTGTTTAAGAACAGTTGTGGCGTTCTTGGTTCGTTCGATTGATAAAATTATTGAATGTGACTGGAAGAGTATTGAATCTCCACCCACCAGTGTGGGTCGCAATGTCTTTGTAACGGGAATTACACGCTTTGAAGACCGTATTGTACAAATGCTCGACGTGGAACTGCTGCTTTCTAAGATCTACCCAGATTATGAGAATGCGCATATCCCGATGCTGACCGATGTAGAGAGAGAGCGCCTCAAAGCGTTGAACATCTTACTAGTGGATGACTCTTTGATTGCGCGTAAACAGTTATCTGATGCCTTAGACAGCATCAACATCCCTTACAGCATTTGTAACAACGGCTTAGATGCCATTGACCTAATGCGACGCCAAGCCAGTGCTGGCAATGCCATTGATCTCCTCGTGAGTGATATCGAGATGCCGGGATTAGATGGTTATGAGCTTGCATTTGAAGTGCAGAACGACAGTGCTCTAAGTCACGCTTACTGTATTTTGCACACATCACTATCCAGTGAGATCTGTGTTGACCGTGCCAATCAGGTGGGGGCACATGAAGCGCTTGAGAAGTTCAATGCGGGTGAGTTAATCGAAGCCATGCTACGCGGCGCAAAAGTCTTAAACGACGCCTCCACGGCAGCTTAAACCCTGTCTTAAAAGCTAAACCACCTTTCACTTTGGTTTAGCTTCCTACATGCCAAATCATCTAACGCTCGGTTAAGGCTTTTTCGGCATTGGGCTCTTTGGCATGGAATAGCTCTTACTCACGAACTCCACTTCCTCAACCCTTTTGACGTGATTGGTATAAGACGCCAAGGCATAGAGTGTATTCGCAACTAAGTTAGCGTATTTAAAAAGAATCGGGTCTGGCGACTTTTTGCTTTCATGATGTTCAATACTGACCAGTGCTCGCACGACCTTTTTAGCCTGACAACGACACAAGTGAAGTTCGCTCGACACTCGGTTCCCACCAGGTAAAACAAACCCTTTGAAACCACCTTCTAGCTGATCGCGAATGTGATGATAATCTTGCTTGAGCTCGACCAGTTCGGATTCAGTGATCGCTAATTTCCCACGTACTGAACCATTTAAATGATAGATGTTCGGTTGTAGGCGTTGCAGGATCTCGCGAACTTGTGGTTCCAATTCCAATGAAAGAACCAATCCAACTCGGCAGCAAAGCTCGTCCGACAGAATCTCAAAATCACAGACAGGACTGTCTTCATAAATAAACGGGTAGCAGAACTCGTCCCAATCTCGACTTACTGGTTTCACGTATCGATCCTTACACATAAATATTAATCAGACGCCAATATACCAAACTCTTTGATTGAGTCTGAGTTTATTAGCTCAAAGACCCGCAGTTTCCCTGCTTGATAATGAGATAGCAAAAAGCCCTCACATTGGAGGGCTCCTAAAGAAATCGATTAAACGAAATTATTCGTTAGACACTTTTTTGTGGCCTTCTTGTAGGTGAACGAAATCCACCAAATCGTCGCCTGACACTTGATATGCTTGACCAAAACCTTTCACGAACAGTCCGTTCTCTGCTTTAAGGTTGAATAGTGAGAAATCTTGAAGCTGGCTCAAACCATCGATGATCTCGCCAAAACGCTCTTGCATCTGGCCAATCACTTGAGTCCAAAGTTCTGTTTCACGCGCTACAACACTTGCTTGAGCATCAAACGTTAAACGCTTACGTGCGTAAAGCTGCTTCGAACTCTCTTCATCTTCAATCATCATCAAAGAGACTTGAGGGTTCGCTTTCAAGTTACGGGCATGACGAGCAATATCAGAAATTAGAACAAAGTAACCTTCTTGGTTCTGAACGAAAGGTGCGTAACTTACGTTCGGGCGACCTTCTTCGTCAACCGTTGCAAGTTGAAGGGTACGGCGCTCTTGGCGAAACTCTTTAATTTCTGGACCTAGGCGACCTTGTAGACGTTCTTGTTTTACTTGCTGTTCCATGGGTAATTCCTTTCTTCACTTTCTCTGATTTATTATTTTTGCTCGAGGTTGAACGATCATTAGCGAACTAAACGATCCTCGAGCATTGATGTCTTATTTAAGCGAGTTGGCACCTAATTTAAGCTTGCCGTTAATTATGCTTAAGCTTGTTCTTGTAGGGCTTTAAAACGTTCAACTTGGTCGGCAATAAGCTCACGCTTTTCGTTGCGGCCTAAGTAGATCTTAAAAATGTTCTCGCCCGTTTCACTGAAGAAACCGAAGTAATGGCTTTCACGACCCATGAACGCCTTGCTCACCAAACCAACGTGTTTGACGTTGTCGAGTTTCAGGTGGCCATGAAGTTCGCCTTCTTTGCCCATTAGATTGTAGTAACCACGCGCGACTTTACCTTTAGGGAACGGCGCTTTTACTTCAAAGATTGAGCCGAATGAATGCATAATTGTGGTCACTGGGCCCCAACCAACTAAGCCTTCTAGAATCTCTTGGGCACGGCTGCCATCTAACATCACCGCCATGTCGTTTGGAAAAGCAGCAACTACTTCAACTTCTGAAACGCCTAGCTTCTCAGCAATAGCAGTAGGAAGCAGTTTTGGTTCTTCTTCTAGAATGCGTGCGACACGTTGTTCTAGGGTTTGTGTCATTTCTAATGTTGTATCTGTCATTGAATATGTTTCCGTATAAACTAAAAATTCGATATTAAGCGTGCTTCAAACTTGCATGCAGGTGTACGCCCGAACCTGACGCTTTAGGTGCAGGGTGCATTGCTTGATATTCAGCGTTAAGCACTTGAATCACACTCTGAGCCAGACTTACTGCCCAGAAGCTGCCAGCAATAGTCAGGCTCAGATAATCTTCCGAAAGCTCAACCAAGCCATTCTTTTCCCAATGTGAGAACAGAGGCTTCAAGTAATCGAACGTGTCTTGTCCCATAAAGGCCGGCAACGTACTTCTTCTAACAACACCAGAATCAAAGCCTGCCTTTAATGTCGAGAAAATGGGCTCTAATGAGCTTTGCTTCGTCATCATGGCAATCGGCAACTGACCTTGCTTTAGAGACTCCATGTAGCTGTCTAAAGTTCGATGTTGCATCACACCATGACCGCCAATGTTGCCACCAGCACCACAACCAATTGGAAGCACTTCGGCATAAGTTTTCGCTAAGCTGTTGTAAATGCTGCGTTCGCGGTTATCGCGAGTCCAGTGATTCACGCTCAACTGTTTAACCTTGTGCTTAGCCATGAACTCAACACCTGCCAAGTACATACTCGCCTTATCTGGCGTGTTGGCCGGCGGTGGGATTTTTCCTTTCTCAACGAGATTAAGCATAGGTGCATTGCCCGCAACGATCAGTTGGTAGAGGTCAATACCGTGTGCGCCAGTAGACATGTAGTCTTCTAAATCTTGTTGGAACACTTCCATAGACTGGTGCGGTAATCCGTATAGCAAATCAAGAACGATGGGCGCTTGCTCTGTACGGCTTAGTGAACTGATACGTTCTAGCACAACCTCTCGGTCATCTAGACGCTTAGCACTACGTCGAACTTGAGTGTTGAAACTTTGAATACCGAATGAGAAACGATTGAAGCCACCTTCAAGCGCACGATCAAACATCTCGTCGCCAAATCGATTGATGCGCCCTTCCAATGTCATCTCAACATCGTTCGCTAGTGGGAAATATTGGCGAATAGCCTTACCTAATTGCTCTACTTGTTGAGACGATAGGTCGGTAGGTGTTCCACCACCAATGTAGACAGCGTGAAATAATCCAGACTGAGCCCAAGGCGTTTTGGCTTTTTGCTTCAACTCAACCATCAGAGCCTCGAAGTACTCATCGACTAATTTGCGGCTTGCGGCATTTTGGAAAAAGTTACAGAACGTACAACGCACACGGCAGAAAGGAATGTGAATATACAGGCAACGCTTATCCTGTTTCTTCCCTTCGCTCAGCATCAATTCATCAAAGAGTTCTAACTTCTTACTGGGGTCGACCGGAATTGAACTTCCTCCGGCGTGGGCAGAATGCTTTTTCGCAAACGCAAAACGAAGCGGATCAGGGCTAGAAACACCCAAGATTGATTCGTCAAATTTATAAATATCAAGACTCATATAATCTCTCTAAACACTTACATAGCAAAGCCTGGAAGACTATTCGCTAAAAACTGAGAGAATCATAAATACACGTAAATGATAATGCAATTGATAATTGATCTTATTTAGATTCTAAGCAATAATCCGATACAGAATTTTGATTTGGTAAAGGATTGATTGTGAACGTTCCTAGATATGTTATTGCAGGCGGTGCATCGTTAGTGATTCATGCAGCGTTATTGTTTGTCGCTCAAGAATCCAAAGTATTTGCGATGCCTGCAGGTAGCCAATCGAACACGGTATCGATCAACTTCACTCCTAAGAGCGTTACCTCACAAGCTCAGCAAAAAACAACCACAGAGCCAGTTGAACCAGAACCAATAAGAGAAAAGGTCTCACAAGCCGAACCTAAACCTATCGAACCAAAAACGGTTGAGCCAAAGCAAGCTAAGCCAACCCCAAAGAAAAAAGCGATCACCAATAAGCCTCAGCCAAAGAAAGTTGAGAAGAAGGTTGTTGAGAAAAAGCCCGTTCCAAAGAAACCGGTGACTGAGAAAAAGGTGGTTAAGAAAGAGCGTCCAGACCTAAAACCAGAACCAAAGTCCAAACCAGCCACTCAACCAGAGAAACTGGCCGACAAAAAAGTCGATAAGAATATGGACGAGTCAGCCAACCGGCCTCAGGAAGTAAACCAAGGCGTATCAAACCAAGAGCCAGTTTTGGTCACTAAACCTTCGTTCTCTGCGCGCCCTACCCCACCGAATTACCCTCGCCAAGCAAGACGTCGTGGCGTTGAAGGTGTCGCGACTTATGAGATCTGGCTAGACGCTGAAGGCAAACAAATTAAACAAGCATTAGTAAATTCATCAGGCGCACTAATGCTCGATAACGCCGCTTTAGAAGCCATTAAACAATGGAAATTCTCACCTCACACTGTCAATGGTCGAGCGATTGCTCACCGTGTACAAATACCTGTTCGTTTTAGGTTGGATTAATCATGCAACAAATCAGTTACTTACAAGATCAACTTGGCTTAATGACTTGGCCTCTTCTCATCTGTTCTGCATTAACAGCAATGATCATCGCTGAACGTATCTTCCAAGTGATGTTAAGCATTGGTGTTGGCAAACGCGCCATTCGTCGAGAGCTCAACCAGATCTCACCAACCAACAGCAAAGAGATCGAAGCATTAGCACAATCTATCTCAGGAAAACGACCGCTACTGTACAAGGGCGTGTCGATGTTGCTTGCTCACCACTCTTTTTCGAAAGGACTGCGTGAAGATGCAGCAGGGATCTGGCTACAAGAAAAACGCCACCAGCTTCATGCAGGTTTAAGACTACTTGGTTTAATCGGCGTGATCAGCCCGCTCATTGGCCTGCTTGGTACGGTACTTGGACTTATCGAGATGTTTAAAGGCGTTGCCGCGACAACAGGCAGCATTACGCCGAACGATCTAGCCGACGGATTAGGCTTAGCAATGAGAACTACAGCTGCAGGTTTGATGATTGCGCTTCCTGCGATCTCAGGCGCTCAACTACTTGGGCTGTGGGCCGACCGAGTACTGGCTCAGTTAGAACATACTCTGAACTATGTGAATGTGTGGCTAGAAGGAATGTCGATTCAAACCAATCACTCTGACGAGACTAAAGGCTCATCAGTCAACAAAGTCGCTGTTGGTGATGTGAGTCAAGCATGATTAAAACGCCTCACTCATCTCAAACACAAAGTTTAGCGCCAGATTTAACGCCGCTGCTCGACATCATTTTTATCGTGATGGTTTTCCTGCTGCTTACCGCTTCGGTGAAATTGGAGTCTTTAGAGGTAGAGCTTCCAAGCTCTGATATTAAGAACGTTTCTGAAGTTCATAAAGATTCGATTAGCGTCAATATTTTGGACCACGAACCCTACTGGGCAATTAACGGTCAAGAATACATCGACTGGGAAAACTTCAAGATTGCCCTGTTAGAAGAAACTGGTTCAACGGATAAAAAGCCGATCATCATTGGCGCAGATAAAGCTGCCAACGTGGAGAACCTAGTGAAGTTGCTTTCCTTCCTTCAAGAGAACGGAATACCAGCGACTCAACTGCTCACTGACGATGGCTAGAATAACACTCAATTTTCGCGAGGTTTGGCTTCTGACCTATAAGACTAAACAATCAGAACTCAGCCTCTCTATCGATTCGAACTCACAATGCGAACGGACTGCTCACTGAGTATCTTCGCGATACAAAAAGAAAATATAAAGAACTTATTATGAACAACTTAAACGTGCTCAATAAATTAAAAACCAAGACACATCTCCTTTCAGTTGCCGCTATGAGCTTGGCACTTAGTGCACCCGCAATGGCCAACGACACTGAACAACCTCGAATCATCAGTGCCGGTAGTGCTGTTACTGAATTGATTTTGGCATTAGGTGCTGAAGAGCAGTTGGTCGCGATTGATGTAACCAGCCACTTTCCTCAAGCAGAAAACCTGCCAAAGATTGGTTATCACCGAAACCTGTCTGCGGAAGGCTTACTTGCCCTAGAACCGACCACGTTGATTGGCTCAGATGAAATGGGACCAGACAACGCTATCTCTCAATTGAAATCAGCGGGTGTCAATGTAGAGATCGTCAATACCGAAGCGAATGTTGAAGGGCTATTAAAACGTATCGACCAAATCGCTAAGATTACCCATACCGAAGCACATTCACAGCAAGTTAAAGCTGAAGTAAATCAGAAGATTGCTGCACTGAAAGCAAACCAAATACCAAGCAACGAAGCAAAGAAGGTGCTTTTCTTATTGCTGCATGAAGGTCGCCCTGCGAACGTTGCTGGCGGTGAAACATCACCAAACGCGATCATTGAATTGGCTGGCGGTGTGAACCCTGCCGCTCAGAGCTTAACGTCTTACAAGCCACTGTCGATGGAGTCACTGGTAGAAATGCAACCCGATGTGATTCTAGTCAGTGGCCGTAGCTACCAAAAAATGGGCGGTGCTGATGCCATCCTCAAATCACTGCCTATGTTAGCGGCAACTCCTGCAGGTATGAACAAGCAAATCATTACCGTTAATGGCAGTGCTTTGGTTGGAGGGCTTGGTCTTGAAAGCCTTTCTGAAGCGAAGCGATTAAACGCACTTATCTATCCGCTATAACTTATCTACCCGCTATAACTCAACTACCCTATTTTTACTGTTGCTTGCTTAATACTCATCACCGTCTCGCTTTTTGCGAAGTCGGTGATAAGTATTGAAGCGGGTGATAGACATTGAGGCTCTTTATGTTGCTACGATCCGTCCCACTGAAAACATCGATGTTAGGCCTAGGAGCTACCTTACTCTTCGTCGCGCTGTACTCGATCACTGTTGGACCAATGAACATTAGCTTGGCTGACAGCGCAGCCAGCCTGCTCCAACCAAATAATGACTTAGCACCTCACATCAATTTGGTGATTCAAGAAATTCGCTTACCCAGAACGATATTGTGCATACTAATCGGCGCAATTCTCGCTTTGTGTGGCGCGGTCATGCAGGGCTTGTTTCGAAATCCACTTGCCGAGCCAGGAATCATCGGCGTTTCTGCCGGAGCCTCATTAGGTGCAGCATTAGCCATCGTGCTTTTCTCTGAGCTTTCACTGCAATACCCCGCTTTCATGAACTTTGCAGCAGTGCCTATATTTGCCTTTTTAGGTGGAGCCTTAACCACGCTGCTGGTTTATAAGCTAGGTACGGGAAAATTCGGTACTTCAGTCACCATCATGTTGTTAGCAGGTGTAGCGATCAGCGCACTGTCAGGCGCAGGTATTGGCTTCTTGAACTTCATTGCTGATGATCAAATGCTGCGTGATCTTTCATTATGGTCAATGGGTTCATTAGCGGGCGCGAAGTGGTCAGGTATTTTGCTTGCGGCTGTCACTCTGGGCGTACTATTTATTGTCTTCTACCGTCAAGCAATGTCACTGAATGCCCTGTTACTTGGCGAATCAGAAGCACAGCATCTTGGTATCCCAGTACAGAAGCTAAAGCGAAGGTTGATTCTACTGACTGCTGCAGGCGTTGGTGTCACGGTTAGCCTATCTGGCATGATTGGCTTCATCGGTCTTGTTATCCCCCATTTGGGCCGCATGTTGGCTGGCCCGGATCACCGTATTCTCTTGCCCCTATCAGCGGCACTAGGCGCATTACTACTAACAGCTGCAGACATGTTCTCACGCGTGGTACTTGCACCAGCAGAACTGCCTGTAGGCATTGTCACTGCAATCATCGGTGCTCCATTCTTCTTGTACCTTCTATTTCAACAGAAAGGGAGAATCCTTTAATGTTTCCTTCAGCGTTAAAAGCGACCGACATCGAAGTGAAGTTCGGTAGTAAAGTGATATTAGATGGTGTTTCTATTGAGATTGAAGCAGGAAAGGTAACCACACTGCTTGGGCCAAATGGCGCAGGGAAAAGCACTCTGCTTAAAGCGTTATGCCAAGAGATTTCGAGCAAGGGTGATATCCAATATTTTGGACACACCAAAGATAAGTGGCCTTCGCATAAGTTGGCAAAACATTTGGCTATGCTTCCTCAGCACAGTACCTTGACCTTCCCATTTTTGGCACACGAAGTTGTTGAGCTTGGTGGGATCCCCTTACAAGAGTCCAACAAGAAGCTCACCAACATAGCTGGCCAAAAAATGGATGTTGCTGATGTAACACACCTAAGTGAAAGGCTCTACCCTTCGCTATCTGGCGGTGAAAAACAGCGAGTTCACTTGGCTCGAGTGCTAACTCAGCTTCATTATTCTGGCGATCAATGTATCTTGATGCTTGATGAACCAACATCTGCACTGGATCTTGCCCACCAGCACAACACCTTAAAGATCGCGAGAGATTTAGCCGACAACCAAAATGCGGCCGTAATCGTAGTGCTACATGACTTAAACCTGGCCGCTCAGTACTCCGACCGACTCGTAGTACTAAAAGATGGTCACTTAGTTTGCGATGGCAGCCCTTGGGAGGCACTTCAACCTTCTATGATTGAGGATGTATACGGCTACAAAAGTATCGTCGAAAAACATCCAACCATGAGCTTCCCTCAGGTTCACCCCGCACAATAGACTCGATTTAGAACCCACTCATTTTGAGTATTCGTTCCTAATAACAGTTAAGTCACTCTAAGCCTCGATTTTCTCGAGGCTTTTTATTGGCTCATAGCCTCTCTCCCGTCTTAAACTCCATTTTATTAGCAACCATAGCAATGAACTCCAAAACGTCCCACTCCGAGCGTTTGAGGCTCTAGAAATCAACAATATCAGTTAGTGTTGCTTAGTTTTTAGCAACTAAGATTGAATATAAGAGGCAAACGTAAGCATTTAAAAAGAAAAGAAATAACTTCAATTGGAACTAAATAAAGTTAGCGGCAGCGGAGTGAGAACGAGAGAAAAAGAGCGAGATAAATGAAATTGCAGGCACAAAAAAAGCCCCCTCAGGAGCTTCTTTCATTGTGTATTGATTATTGGCTCATTCGAATCAATGATTTACCAATCAACCACTCTAGTTCTTTACCGCTTGTATCGCCAAACTGAGTTTCAGTCAGCTTGTATAGACGATCAATACCGTTTGCAGCGAACTCATGAGCACTCTCAGCAGTAACGATATGATGGAAAAGTAAACGTAAGATTGCTAGGAACTCAGCGTCTTCAAGTGCTGCAACCCAGCTAGCTGAAAATGCGTCAAGGCCATTTTCGAAGTCAATGTGTTCCATGAACATCTTGAAAATACGACCGTCTAAAGCAGCAGTAAAATCCGTTTTCTTTGGAAAGTGATGACTAATACCTGTACGAGAAACGCCTGTTTGTTGACTCAACGTCGTGTATGACATCTTGTCGTAACCTAATCTCAATAGCTGGTCTACAACGGCATCCATGATCTTCTGGATCGTGATTTCTGTATCTTCTTTACTACGCTTTGGCATATTCAGGCTCTTCTCTTTGTAAATCCATCTAACTCAATCAAATGAAGTCAGAATGAAAATCGTTATCAGCATTATGTGAGCAAGGTATTTTTTCGCAAGTATTTATAACTAAATTCACACAAATACTATGTACGAACAATTTTACAGTGATGTCTCTTTGGACACTTTGTCTAATTATTCTTCGAAAATCACCTTACAATCCTAAGTCGATAAGTTTAAATAACTACTTAGAATATGAAATACCCAACGAAAAATTCATTGTATAAATACCTATCAAGCGATAGATAGTCTTATAAAATCATTCCTGGCGCAACTAAGTGAATGATATTCTGACAAATTAATAACATTCCTTTTCAACAAAACGTGAGGTAAATCACATACATATTTATCGGCGCGAATGTAGATATTCATTAAGCACCTTAACAAACAACATAGCATACCAGTACAAATTAGTTCAAAGGTTTTAATTTTTGTAGATACAGTTCAAATTGCTCGTTAGAATAACCTCAGACTTTGTAAGAGGATTATTTATGAGCCAAGATATTGGTAACAATGATGTATGTGAGGCTTGCGGTTGCGCAGGCGAAATTGGCTTCATCATCAAAGAAGGCGACGATGTTGCTGAAGTAACGGTTTACGGTAACTCTAAAACCCTTATTGAAGCTGAATTCGCTAAGTATGTTGAGTTAGCAAAGCAAGTGTCTAGCAATGTTGAATTTGAAGCATCAGAGATGACAGAAGAAAGCACAGAATTGCACGCACGCTTTAAATTTGAAGTCAGCGCCGAGAAGATTATATTCGAACTTAAGACTCGCTCTCTAGCACGTTAATATAAGCACCTGGACACATACAATTAAAAGACGAGTTTACTGCTCGTCTTTTTTTATTATTTCAACCCAACCTAGAGCACCATTAGTCTCAAAGTCATTTTCAGCCGCACATTTAATTACAACACCTGATACCTCAACGACAGCACCAACACTATATGTCTTATCATTGTAATAACAAACTCGTTGCTGTGAACCACTCTGAGTGACGACGACTGCCGCCTTGGCTGGCGTTGATATTATTTTATTAGCACTTGCTGATGTTGAACACAGCACCGCGGATAAAATCACAAAAATTTTCAAAATTTTACGCTTTATTCGAATCAAAGATCTACCTTTCATTGTCTCTTAATCCTTTTTACCTACCAACAAATGAGTAAAACACTATGCGAGGATAATTTTTTCATTATAGTGTTAACGTCTATCGTAATAAGAAGCCCATTATGCTCCGAATAATTGCACTTATTATTGGTTCTTTAACCATAACAAATGTGACTGCAGAACCACTCGATCAGTATCAAATATTGAACCATCTGGATAATTACGGAAACTTATATTTACGAAATAAGCCTTACACCTCACTACCCACTGGGTTAATCGTTGATGGCAATCTAAATATAGAGAACACCGCGATCACTCGCCTGCCTAAAGGCTTAGAAGTTAACGGTAGCCTCAAAGCGTCTAACAGCCAGCTCTCTCGAGTTGCGACTGGAGTTAAGATAAAAGGCTACGCCGACTTAATTGGCAGTCAGATTACCAGTTGGCCACGAGGAGTAAGAGTGGGCGGATTTATTAACCTCACAGACACTCCACTTCAGAGGCTACCCAATGGCTTTAGAGTGAAAGGAGATCTGAGCGTGATTCGTACGCCTTTGACAGAGCTACCAAACGGGATAGTCATCGATGGCGACTTATATATAGGTGGTTCTGGGGTCACAACGTTTCCCGAGACCATGACAGTAAAAGGCAATATATACCTAGGTGGCAACAACGTTACGACTTGGCCAACAAACCTAGAACTCGGTGGCGCCGTCGCTCGATAGTTCAACCTAAACTTTAGGTCTTAAAAGCAGATGACCAGCAACAAAAAAGGAGCCTAGGGCTCCTTTTTCAGTTCCATCAATGAACTTGTTTGCTAACACTCATTAGCCGATATTCTTCACTGGGTTCGCATAGCTATCGATCAAGTATTGACGAGCGCCTTGTGGCAAAGTCGATAACTTCTCTTCAAACTCTTGCTTAACCGAAGCTGTAATCGACTCGTCTTCTCTTTCCGCTGCTAGCAAGTTAACTGGGAACAGCTTGTAGTTATCGTGGATCTGACGATCAATCTCTTCTGCAAGCGCTTCTGGCGTATCAAAATCTTGGTCGATAACCTGACCGAAACCGACATGAACACGACCTTTATTACCGATGATACCTTGAATGATACTTTCGATATCTTCAAATTCACCCTTTTCGTAACTGCCGTTTACGTCTTTTTCAAAAAGCTCTATCGCTTTAGCCATATCACATGGGTCATTCTCGTAAGAAATAGCCACAGGAACGATCTTCAATGACTTCACGTATTCAGGGAAAGCAATTTTTTGTTTACGTCCTTCAACGTGAAACATTTTCAAGATTGCTGGCTCGGTAAAATCGTTACCGTCTTTAGCGCGACCTTCCTTTTGAGCGATCCAGATTGAGTTACCCGTTTCTAGAGAATGCTTAATATAAGAAGACAGCTGCCCTAGTGCTTTCATCATCTCACGCGGTCCTTTCAAAGAACGCTTTACGATGAAGCTCTTGTTTAAACGCATCAATTCCGTCGCACATGGCTTCTTCAGCAGGTTATCACCAATAGCGATACGACAAGTCTGATGATTATTTTGATGCAGAGCGTAGTTTACCAACGCAGGATCCATAGCAATGTCACGATGGTTTGATACAAATAGATAAGCTTGATTCGCATCCAGTGACTCGACACCAGTGTACGTTACACCTTTAGTGGTTTTCGCTAGCGTGTCACGTAAGTACTTTTTCACTTCAATCTGAATGGATTCAACGCTGGTCAGCTTGCTCCATTTCATTTTTAAGTACACGCGCAAAATCGGACTCATTAATGCTTTGAACCAAGACGCATGGTTTGAAAAACGGTAGTGCAAGATTGCACTGATAAATTCTTCATCATTAATAAGACGGTTTAGTGCCGCTGGAATTTCATCATCGCCGTAAGGACGAATATCAACATATGGATCGGTTGGAGAGGTCATTTTTTCATTCATATAATAAAAAGCTGGCTCATTCTACGCGTTGTTTTGACTTCTCGCAGCTACAGAGCCCATACTTTTGACAAGGTCAGACCAGAAACATCGAAAATCCCCTGTTATTGTTGGCATTCTTTAAGATTAACGGTAATCTTGACGCCCCAAAATTAAGGTACTATCTATGAACTTCGCTATTGAATATACATCGGCTTACTTTTTACACTTGGTGATCACACCACGCAAGAAAGTACTTAAGCATAGCCTTGTATCGATTCAAAGTGGCTTGGTTTTGATAAAGCTAGGTAAACAAGAGTATGCCGTTGAACCAGGACAAAGCGTCTGGATTCCATATGACTGCCTAACATCATTGACCTACTTTCCAAACACTCAGGTTAACCGCGTCGACTTTTCTGTGCGTTTGACGGATTCATTCCCTAGACAAGCGGGCTACATCACGCAAACAAACCTCTCTTCTGCGTTACTGGAAAAATTAGAGCTAACCAAAGCTCGTACTTCAAATGCCAACAATACCGAGCAAGCATTTAAAGATATGCTTTCTGTATTGAAGCAAGAAGTATTAGCGTTTAAACCACTGCTTTGTGAAAGTGCTTTGTCTCAGCGATTCAATCAATGGAACATTGATGACTCAAACCTACCGCAAGAACACACCTTAGTGATGGTAATGCGCGAGGCGAAGAAGCGCATGCAATCTGGTCAGAAACGCGCACTTGTGATTGATGATCTGTTCTCAGGTAAAGAAGAAGAGTTCGAACAGCTGTGCATGCTAGTGTTCGGTGAAGACCTCTAGGCAAGGAGAGCCAGCACCCGTTCTTCACTCACTAGACTAGTGATGCCGAACTTCAAGTCACTCTATCACCCAAGTTTTTGAACCAAGCTAAAAACACCAGATGCTAAAAAGCCGCAAAACTCAGTTTTGCGGCTTTTTTAATTCTTAAAATTTTAACGTAGATTAACTATCTAACAGTCTAGAAAGGCAATTCAACCTGCATCATTAAGTCAGCGTCTCGCGAGTCATGCCAACGATAATCAAAGCGCATGCGCGGTTGCCCTTCCACTTTCTCACCAAAACCGATGCTGAGTTGAAGACCATGATTCATCAACCACTCTTCGGTCGACATATCATACTGTTCATCTTCAAGATCTTCTGGAAACCACATACCCAAACCAACATAGTTTGATTCAATGCTTTGTGTCAGCAATGGCGTGTCTTTACTTTGAAGAACCCAGTCAGACCAATAGTCCGGTGTGCTTTCTGGTTCATCATCACTCAGCCCACTGATTTCCATCATGCGCTGACCGAAAGATTCAAGGCTTGTAGAGAAATCTAGACAGCTATTTTCATCATCAGAGGTCAGCATGATCGAATCTAAGCTAAGAAAGTCACACTCAGCATGAGCAGGTAAACTGCATGCTGCAATGATCATCGTCGCTGGTATCGCGCGCTTTAGCATAGTCCTCTGACCTCTTGATTAGTGAACTTACATTATCTGATACAGTCCACTATCTTGCAACATCTTTGTAACTGACTTTGTACTCAGTTTTGCCACATCGCTTCCACTTATCAACGCATTACGTATGTCTGTGCTACGAATTTTGACTTTTTCAGGGCAAGCCATTACAGACCACTGCTCGGTAATCTCATCTGATTTATAGAAAGATGAGAACTTAAAGAAGTTATCTGGGCCAATAACAAACGTCAGTTCAGCGTCACGATGTAACTTTTGAAGCTCACTGAGCACTGCATAAGTCGTTACGCTTTCACCTGGAGTAAATAGGCTCTTTTCGATCAAAGAAAGCTCCACTTGATCTAGTGAAAGATCGCTAATAAATGCGTTAACTAACTGACATCTCGTATCAAAGTCTAGCATCTCTTTTCCCCAAGCATGGGCAATACTTGGAACCAGTAGAATTTTGTCAAAGTGAGCCAACGAATCAATCACACTTTTGTGCCCTAAGCTCGGTGGATTAAACGCACTACCGAAAATGGCTATTTTTTCCATTATAAATTACTGCCTTCTCTTTCTAAGCTTGTGCAAAGAGGTTTTTAAATCAGATGATTTAGGTATGATAACACTAGATTTTTAATTTGCTTGCAGGAAAGGAATACGAATGGAACAGTTAATTCGTGACGAAATGCGCGTACTACCTTCAATTGACCCTCACTTCGAAGTGACTCGTCGTGTGGACTTTATCAAAACGAAACTTCAGCAGTCAGGCTGCAAGTCTCTGATCCTTGGTATCAGTGGCGGTGTGGATTCGACAACCTGTGGTCGTTTAGCGCAAATGGCAATCGACGGCCTAAACGAAAGCACTGGCAGCAACGACTACCAATTTATCGCCGTTCGCCTACCTTACGGCGAACAAAAAGATGAAGACGAAGCGCAGCTTGCTCTGTCTTTTATTCAGCCTTCTCAATCTGTTTCCGTAAACATTAAAGCAGGCGTTGATGGGCTGCACGCAGCATCTCACGTTGCGCTTGAAAATACAGGCTTGCTACCAACAGATTCAGCAAAAATCGACTTTGTGAAAGGTAATGTGAAAGCTCGCGCTCGCATGATCGCACAATACGAAATTGCGGGTTACGTTGGCGGCCTTGTAATCGGCACCGACCACTCAGCGGAAAACATCACAGGCTTCTACACTAAACACGGTGATGGCGCATGTGATTTAGCACCTTTGTTCGGCCTGAACAAACGTCAAGTTCGTGAACTTGCTGCAACTCTGGGTGCTCCGGAGCAACTTGTTAAGAAAGTACCGACCGCGGATCTCGAAGAGCTTGACCCTCAGAAAGCGGATGAAGCTGCACTGAACCTTTCTTATGACCAAATCGATGATTTCCTTGAAGGTAAAGAAGTACCTCAAGACGTATCCGATCGCTTAGTGAGCATCTACAAAGCAACACAGCACAAGCGTCAACCAATCCCAACGATCTACGATTAATTTTTGAATTAATCTCAGAACCCAAAAGGCCGGAAGTTCATTTTAGTGAGCTTCCGGCCTTTTCTATTTAGTACTTGTCCTTTTGACCTAACGAGTCGTTAATCCACAACTTCGATATCAGTTTGAGGCACACTGCAACACGCCAGTATCTGCCCCATGTTGCGCTCATGCTCTTGTAATGCAGGCACATCAGGTTGGTGAACTTGCCCAGACTCAAGGGTCACTTTACAAGCGCCACAGAAACCAGCACGACAGCTAGAAGCGATAGACACACCGGCCGACTCAGCTTGCTCTAGCAGGGTTGATTGGTTATTACCTTCAAACAGGTAACCGTTCACACTTAACTGCAGTTGCTTCACAGCCTCTTCAGTAGACTGAGCAACACCAAACGCTTCTTGGTGGTAGTGCTGAGGATTAAGCCCCATTTGAATCAACAGTTTCTTGGCATTATCCATGAAGCCATCAGGGCCACACACGAAGGCCTGACGTCTGTGTAACTCTTCAATTTTAGCGACATGAGACACGCTCAAACGTCCAGATAAACCATCCCACTCCTTAGCTGGTTGGCTTAGCGAATAAATCACACGTAAACCTGTATGCTCGTTGGCAATCTTATCGATCTCAGCTTGATAAGGAATGTCTTCTTCGCTGCTGCATTGGTGATAGAAAACCACATCATCAATCTGACCGTGATCAGCTAAATAACGAAGCATCGACAACATAGGCGTAATCCCACTACCTGCAGATAAAAGTAGTAACGGATGCGTTGAATTTTCTTCTAAATAAAAAGCGCCATCTGGGTTTTGAGCAACAAGCGTATCACCTACTTGGAAGTGATCATTGAGCCAGTTTGAGATTTGACCATCGTCCACTCGCTTCACTGAAATCGCTAAACGACCCGCTCGAGATGGGCTAGACGATAACGTGTAACGACGAGAAACCTTCTCGCCATTAATCATCATCTCAATAGGTAGATGTTGTCCAGGCTGGTAACTTGGTAAGGAGTGGCTCTCTTTCGCAGGCTCTAACCAAAACGTAGTGAAGTCGCGAGCGATCTCTTCGCGCTCAACACAGGTTAGATGCAGTAACTCAACCCAAGTGTCTTCATAGTGTTCTTTTTCTTTAGTTTCAAGCACTTCAACGACGTCACCCGCTTTGACTAAACCTTCATTTTTAGCCACAAGATTCTGACCAAAGAACACGCCACCGCGCTCATTGGCTCGGAATGTAGAGAAGGTATTAAGCGGCTCCTTTGTAGCTCTAAATTCGCCACTCTCAACATCGACTGTCGTTAGGATACAGCGTTCACAAGGCTTAACCGCCTCAAATTCAACCTCACCAATTCGGATACGCTTCCAGCCGTCCTCAGCAAAGGCTTCTGTGTTTGAGACGACGAAGTTGGTGCGGAACTGATCCATCGAATGCGTTTCAGGACTGCGGCGATTCAACTCATCAAGCGAAGCTTGGCTGATGATTAGCATTGGGTAGCCATCAGCAAAACTGACATTCTGACCCAGCTTTTCACGAACACGATTCGATTGTTCGCCAGAGAAAAGTAGCTCAACTCGCACACCCAACACATCACTAAACCAATCATCGGCTTCATCACACGTTGTGTAGGCCGTGAAGCTGTCTTTCCACACAGTAGCTGGAGCTTCCTGCATCTTGAAGTTTGCATACTTTAGGCGCAGCGGTTCTTTACCTTCATAAGTAAAAATCAAACCGTCTGGCTGCAAGCTTGAAGACACCTTGACCATTTTAGGATACTTACGTGCAGTAACCATTGAACCGTCAGCTAATGCCAGCATGAAACGTCTGTCAAAGGTAAGGCCTTGTTTTTCAACCCAAGCAGAAGAGAGCGCAATGCCGCCCACTGATTTAACCGGAAACACATTGATTTGAGATAAGGAAGGAGCTTGCTCTGAAGCCTTTCCATCTAGAGGTGACTGCGACATAACGATTCCAATGTTTTTGTAGTTTGTCCCAATGCTAACAAATGGTTATAAATAGATAAACTGGCAGCCATTAAACACTTGATACTAAGCTAATATCTTGAGATGTTTAAATCACTGTCTTGTATATATCAAGACAGTAATGCATTAACACTCTCCAGACCTTCTATAATCTGAATACCGTTGGTGCATTGAACTTTCATTGAATAAAAAGGATTTATCATGAACAAACTCGTCATTATCATTTTATGTGTACTACTTCCGCCAGTTGGTGTGTTCTTCGCTCGTGGTGCAGGCAAAGATTTGCTGATTAACATCGTCCTGACCTTCTTCTTCTGGGTACCTGGAATGATTCACGGGCTCTGGGTCGCGACTCGCTAACTCGAATCCAAGAAAAATACCAAATTAAAATCCCATAAAAATAAGCTCTTAACCCTGAAGAGTTAAAAATAGGATGAAATGAAAGTGCTTTTCCACTATCATCCTGTCGCCTAAACGTAAGCGATTGCTTTCACAGATTTCGCTGAGTTTAGGCTCCAACTACATTACACTTCAAATGGTGGGAGCCTTCAATGACACAACTTACGATTACTCGTCCTGACGACTGGCATGTTCATCTACGCGATGGCGAAGTATTAAAAGATACAGTTCGCGATATCAGCCGTTACAATGGTCGAGCGTTAATCATGCCAAATACCATCCCACCGGTAACTGATACCGAAATGGCTCTAGCTTACCGTGAACGCATCATGGCAGAGCAACCAAGTGAACAGTTCCAGCCTCTAATGGCACTTTACCTAACAGATAACACAACACCTGATGAAATTCGCAAAGCGAAAGAGTCTGGCGCTGTTGTAGCGGCGAAGCTATACCCTGCTGGCGCGACGACAAACTCGGATTCAGGCGTAACTTCAGCTCAAAAGATCTACCACGTACTAGAAGCGATGCAAGAAGTGGGTATGTTGCTGCTGGTACACGGTGAAGTAACGGCTCACGATGTTGATATCTTTGACCGTGAAAAAGAGTTTCTAGACACAGTGCTAGCGCCGATTGTTAACGACTTCCCTAACCTAAAGATCGTTCTAGAGCACATCACGACTGCAGATGCTGCAACTTTCGTTAAGAACGCTAACGAGAACGTAGCGGCAACCATCACAGCTCACCACTTGCTTTATAACCGCAACCACATGTTGGTTGGCGGCATTAAGCCACACTTCTACTGTCTTCCTATCCTAAAGCGCAACACGCACCAATTAGCGCTTATCGAAGCGGCAACAAGCGGCAGCAAGAAGTTCTTCTTGGGTACAGACTCGGCACCACACGCAAAAGGTGCAAAAGAGTCAGCATGTGGTTGTGCGGGTTCTTACACAGCACACGCTGCGGTTGAACTGTACGCTGAAGTGTTCGATTTAGAAGGCAAAATTGAGAACCTAGAAGCGTTCGCGAGCCACAATGGTCCGGATTTCTACGGCATGCCACGTAATGCAGACACCATCACTCTTGTTAAAGAAGAGTGGAACGTTGCTGAAACCATGCCTTTCGGTTCAGACATCGTTGTACCAATCCGTGGCGGCGAGACTATTGCTTGGTCTGTAAAATAAACGCTCGGAAGGCAAAGTAAATACGTTGTAGATACGTCGTAAATACTTCACCTCAACTAAAAAGGGTCACCCGATTATGGATGACCCTTTTTGTTTAGTATTTAACAAACTCATTGCCGAAGACGTTGTTTAAGTCCTAGTTGCCGCGAACCTTCTCTATCACACTCCAAATCGCGACAACAAGTAACCCTGCCAATACACCAACCACGCCATTCAACAGAGTTGGAACAACCGCTGTCGCTATCGTATGTCCACGAAAATCCATAATAATCGGCTCAATTAAGTGATGAATCGCAGGAACGTTATGCACCACAATACCACCACCAACCAAGAACATGGCAGCTGTGCCGACCACAGCAAGCATCTTCATTAGCTTTGGTGCAAAGGCTACAAGCCCATTCCCCAATTGAGTTTTAATAGCGCTCCCATTCGATGTTCGCTGCAGATAGAACCCTAAATCATCCAACTTAACGATACCCGCCACTAAGCCATAAACACCAATCGTCATCACAACCGCAATCAAACTCACGACAAGAATCTGGGTAAGGATACTTGTCCCCGTCACGGTACCCAGAGCTATCACTATGATTTCCGCAGACAATATGAAATCGGTACGAATCGCGCCTGCTACCTTTCTCTTCTCATATTCCTCGATGGATTCTCCAGTACTGGTATCCTCCCCCTTTTCGTCATGTTGATGGGCATGCGGCAAGAGCTTCTCTAAAATCTTCTCCGCGCCTTCAAAACAAAGAAACAGACCACCAATCAAAAGCAAAGGCATGATCAACCAAGGAATAAAGGCACTGATCAATAATGCTGCTGGCACTAAAATCAGCTTGTTCTTAAATGAACCTTTTGCAACCGCCCACACCACTGGGATTTCTCTTTCAGCAGAAACACCTGATACTTGCTGAGCGTTCAGGGCTAAATCGTCACCCAATACGCCTGCGGTTTTTTTAGCTGCCACCTTAGACATCAGTGCGACATCATCCAACACAGTTGCAATGTCATCTAGCAGTGTTAGTAAACTTGCTCCAGCCATTTTGTTGTCTCTTTATAAAGAATTAAACCATCAATAAAATGTAACACCATCAATTCACTCATCAAAGTTATGAGTCTGTAAAAAATAAAGTCACAAGTTGTGTTTTCTATTGCTGTCTCTGTTAGACAGGAATAATCTGTCTTAATCTTTCACGAACATAAAAGAAAAAGTATAGATGAAAAGTGAATCTACCTACCCGATTGGTAAGCCAGGACAAAAGTGGCAACAAGCAGAACGTGAAGCATGGTTAGCTCAAAGAACGGTTAAGCGTGAATACCAACAAGAAGTTGTACCAAAGATTAAAGTACTAGCAGATCGTTTTGACATCGAGCAATACGGCGCGCTGAGCTACGATGAAGCTCGTTTCCCTCTTTTTGCAATCAAGAGCAAAAACTGGGATGCATCAAAACCAACCGTTCTGGTAACAGGCGGTGTTCACGGTTATGAAACCAGTGGTGTACACGGTGCGATCAAATTCGCAGAGACTCAAGCAGAGAAATACGCAGCACATTTCAACATAGTGGTTGCACCTTGTGTGAGCCCTTGGGGTTACGAAGTCATCAACCGTTGGAACCCAAATGCTGTTGATCCAAACCGTTCTTTCTATGACGGTACACCAGCTGAAGAATCAGCAAATCTGCGTGCGTTAGTGGCGTCTCTGCCAGAGGTACTGGTTCACGTTGATCTACACGAAACGACGGATTCTGATGAAACGGAATTCCGCCCTGCACTCGCTGCACGTGATGGTATTGAATACATCGAAGGCATGATCCCAGACGGTTTCTACACAGTTGGTGATACTGAGAATCCGCAGCCTGAATTCCAAGCGGCGGTAATTGCTTCAGTTGAAAAAGTAACGCACATTGCGCCAGCAGATGCAGACGGCAAGATCATTGGTTCTGAAGTTACTCAACATGGTGTGATTAACTACCCAATGAAGAAGCTTGGCTTATGTGGTGGTGTGACTGATTGTAAGTACGGCACAACCACTGAAGTTTACCCGGACAGCGACAAAGTGACAGACGAAGAGTGTAATGACGCTCAAGTTGCTGCGGTAGTCGGTGCTTTGGATTACGTAATTCAGCACGAATTAAACGCTTAAGCTAGTACCTAGTTCCCTAGAACTAATCCCTAAAACTAAAAAAGAGCCACAAGTGACGATTCACTTATGGCTTTTTTTTTGTCTTTTCTGCTTATCTCTAATTTCTTCTTGGGCATAAAAAAGCTCCCTTGCACACTGTGCAAGAGAGCTTTGAAATCACGCTTAGCGAGGAGTCATTCACTAACTCCCTGCTTGGTTTCTTTAGTTAGCCGTTTCGCTAACGCTTGCTTGTCCTTTATCTACTTCAGTCAGTAGACCTTTCAACAAGCTGAAACAACCAATCAGAAGAATGATCGTAAACGGCAATGCAGCAATGATCGTGATCGATTGAAGTGCTTGGATAGATTGAGTACCACCAATCCACAGCATCACCATTGCGATAACACCTGAGATAACCGCCCAAACCACTTTCTGTTTCACTGGAACTTCAAGCTTACCACCTGCTGTCATACCATCAATAACGATAGAACCCGAGTCTAGTGTAGTAACGAAGAACACAATGATCAGTGCTACAGCGATAACAGAAAGAATGCTACCAAACGAGTACGCATCTAGCATGTGGAACAAGCTTAGAGATACATCAGTGATGCCTTGGTCGAGGCCAAGTTGCCCTACATGATTAATCACTTGCTCGATAGCCACACCACCGAAAATAGACATCCAAGCTGAAGTGACCAATGTTGGGATAATCAGTACGCAAAGCAGGAATTCACGAACCGTACGGCCTTTAGAAATACGCGCTACAAACATACCGAAGAATGGTGCATACGCAACCCACCATGCCCAGTAGAACACAGTCCAACCATGCAGCCATGTTGTGTCTTCACGGCCTGAGCTTTGGCTCAACGCTACAATGTTTTTCACATAGCCCGTTGCAGCCGTCGCCACAGAATCAAGTACTGTCGTGAAGTTAAGAACAGCAATTAAACCAAGGAATACAAACGCAATCACCATGTTCAGGTTACTTAGGAACTTAACGCCACCGTCCATACCACGAAGAACAGAGATGATCGCTAAACCCATAATCAGAACAATAATAGATTGCTGAAGGAAGATGTTGTTTTCCCAGCCGAACACGTGGCTGATACCACTTGCTGCTTGTGTGCCACCTAAACCCAATGAAGTCGCTAGGCCAAACAGAGTAACCAGTACCGTAAGTACATCAATTACATCACCGGTCTTGCCCCATACTCGCTCACCCAAAATTGGGTAGAACACAGAACGCATTGATAATGGTAAGCCTTTGTTGTAAACAAAGTACGCCAAGCAAAGTGCCGTCATGCCATAGATAGCCCATGCATGAAAACCCCAGTGGAATACGGTCGCACCCAGTGCCAGTTCACGGCCTGCTTCTGTAAAAGGTTCAGCATTCAAAGGCGTGCCAAACCAGTTAGTGAAGAACGCGGTCGGCTCTGCAACACCCCAGAAGATAAGCCCAATACCCATACCTGCTGCGAATAACATCGCAATCCAAGATGCCATTGAATAGTCCGCTGTCGCGTCTTCACCACCTAAGCGAACTTTGCCTAGAGGTGAGAATGCAAGAACAACGGCAAAAACTAACATGATGTTAGCTCCCCACATAAACAGGAAGTCAAACTTTGAAAGAACAGCACCCTTAATAGAATCAATTGCAGCTTTAGCATCTGCAGGCGGAAGAGCAAGAAGAGTGATGATAAAAAGAAGAGATAAGCCAACTGAGGCTACGAAGACGGTGTTATGGACATCCATGCCCCATTTACTGACGTTGTCTTGACCAACTTGATAGTCAGTAGAATCGATACTGTATTTTTTTGATTTAAAACTCATAAATTATGATGTTCGCATATCCGAATCAACGAATATAAGGACGCTCTCCATATCCAACTACTACTTGATTGGCTCGCCATACCACCGAAATAAACGTGATAAAAACCACCTCGAGTGGTGATAAATGGACTTACTAGCTCAATCCCAGGCCGCAGATTATAGCACAGCACGAAGCATTTTGACTGAGTTTTAGCTCAATAGTCACCCAAACCAAGGTTAATAGTGATAGTTAAGCTAATAAAAACAGAATTAAACAAACAAATAAAAATGTTTAAATACAGCACTTTAAATAAAAATAACGCACTGTAAAATCTCATTCAAACTTTCTAAAGATAAAATCAACAATAGCCTAATTTATTTATAGCTCTAACAAAAAAGCCCCGCTATAGGGGCGGGGAAATTACCAAAGGTAAAAGAGAAATCAGTATTCAAATGTCAGTGCTACGTCTAGCAGAGCAGCACTTCACATTTCAAAGACAGCACATTAGATCGCGAAGCAAAAACCTAGGTTATAGTCTTCGCCATTTTTTGCCGTGAACTCTTTATCTTCACTTGAAGCGTTCGGTCGACCGCTTTCATCGCCTTTCACTAAACTCACCCAGTGACGGATGCCAGAAGAACGGCTCGCCTCAGTTTGGCCAAACGTGGTGCATGTCTCTAACTGGATATCTTGAATATCAACCAATTCTAAGTAGCCGGTGCCTTTACGAGCACCGATTGTCACTTCAACGTGTGTACCGCTTTCATCACGAAATAGGATTGCTGAAGGCTTAGACTTATCGCCGGTGAAAGCCACAAAGTGCTTCGCTCGTTTTAGGCCAGTATGTTCGCCATTTTTGAAGTAAACCTGAACATGTCGGTAGTCAATCTCATAGCTCACTGCGTCTTCGTGTGAACCCGCCTCAAGAGGAAATAGAGTATCAAGCAACTGTTTCGCCATTTTTTGTTTTTCGAGCTGCTTGTCTGCTTTCACCATTTCTACGGCAAAGACAGCTTCAGCAATAAATGTTGAATGGTTTCTGTGAAGTTCTGTTTTGTCTAGTGTCAGCATATTCATAATCTATCCCTCGTACGGCTTTGAATTTCATGTAGGTCAAAAATCCTGATTGACCCTTTTCAAAATTGTTCTTTACTGTGTTGCTTCCATGTATTTCATACTACTTGTATTTTCGAAATAATTTCACAACAAAAATTTCACAGTGTTAATTTTACTAAATTGCTTTTTTACACACTCCTATTTTTAGGGGTTAAACGAGTCGTAAGCCATTAATTTAAATAGACTTACGATCATAGAAGAGTCACTTTTACGTGTTGTTTGAATTTGTGTAATAACCGACCCCTACTAGCTTATTGTCGATAACACGGTAATACGTGTGCTTGGTTTCGACTTTACTCGACAGCGGATTCAACCATCGATAGGTGTAAACACCTCGGCCGTTTTCCTTCGCGAGATTCAACATCTCAGTAAGAATCGGTTTATCGTCTGGACTTAGGATCTCGCTGTGCGAACGCCCAACAAGCTCAGGGGATACACCGTGCGCGAGCAACTTTCCAGAGCTCATATCCATCACGAACACATACAGGTCTCCCTCAACAAAACTGCCTTCAGCGTCATTAAACTCAGCAAGGCTCTGTTGCTCAGACTCCACTATCGCGGTCATCGCTCTCGCCAGTAGGTTCTTAGCCTCGGCCGCACTGGAACGCTCTGGGTAAAAGCCCACAGCAACAATCACATCTCCAACACGCTCAAAGAAAGTGGTTTTCGGCTCACCCATGCGATCAGTTGGGTTGCTCCAGTGATACTTAACTTCACCAAAGCCGTTGTGAACCGCTTTAGTGATCATTTCACGGAAAAAAGGATTGCCGTAAACGTCTTGGGTATCCAACACACTGTCGCCCACCAACACCATCGAAGAGCCGCCACTGGCAAGGAATTGGCCATCAATACCAAGAGCAAACACATAGAGTTCACCGTCTATATATTCGGCATCACTCATGAAGTCTTTCACGCTGTCGTCACCTTCTTTTTGAATGTGCACCACCGCTTTCGCAAGCAAGGTTTTGGCTCTTCTTTCCGCATCACTGACCACATGTGGCTCTGAAATATCGAGCACATTAACTGGCTCGTTTTCTTTCGCTGTTTCTGAATGTTCAGCACGCAATCCAATGCCGCTGATTACTGCAAATACGGCACAACCAATAAGGATAATTCTTGATATATTCATAGTGACTTCTCCTAATAGCCCACTAAGGACGGTAGCCAAAGCGTAATTTGTGGGAAGAAAGCGATAACAAACACGCCCACAACAGAAGCAAGAACAAAGGGGTGGATCTTCGCGGTAATCTGCTCAACCGTGGAGCCACCGATCCCCGAGGCGACAAAGATGTTTTCGCCGAGCGGCGGCGTTGCAAAGCCTATCGATAAGGTACACACCACCACAATGCCCACGTGAGTTGGATCCGCGCCCAACATGTACATGATTGGTAGCAGCACTGGCACAATAATCATGATCGCAGCTAAGGTTTCCATAAACATGCCGATGAACAGCAGCAAGGTAATCGTCAGAGCCCACACCATGTACATGTTGTCGGTGAAACTGAGTAGTGATTCCGCCACAACAACTGGGATTTTTTGCTCAATCAACAAGCGTCCAAACACGGTGGCAGCAAAGAGGATTAACAATACGCGTCCGGTGATCCACGTCGTGGTTGATAGAGATTTCATCACGCTTTTGAACGATAACTCTCGGTGGATAAACACACCCACAAACAGCGAATAGAAAATCGCCACAACCGCTGATTCTGTTGGTGTGAACATGCCGCTGTAGATACCGCCAAGAATCAAGAACGGCGCTAATATCGACCATAATCCACGTCGCAAGTAGTGCCTTACATCACCAAACGACCACGTTTCGGTCAGCCCTTTATAGCCTTCTCGCTTAGCAATGAAGTAGTTGGTTACCACCAGCGTCGATGCCATGATGAAGCCTGGTACAACCCCAGCGACAAACAGCTTTGGAATCGACAGAGAAGCAAACTGGCCGTGTTGAGCAATGGCTTCCGGTGGCGCCATTAAGCCCATTGCAGAGATACCAAAGATAACCAAAGGAATAGATGGCGGGATGATAATACCCAACCCACCGGATGCAGCTGTAACTGCCGATGCGTAGCTCTTATCGTAGTCACGCTTCACCATCGCAGGCACCATTAACATGCCTACCGCGGCGGTGGTTGCAGGGCCTGAACCCGAAATAGCACCAAAGAAAAGACATGCCATTACCGTTGCCGCGCCAAGCCCGCCAGTTACGGGCCCAGCTAAGCTTTCAGCGATATCCACCAGACGTTTGGAGATACCCGCTGCCTCCATTAAGGCACCCGCAAGAACAAAGGCTGGCAGCGCCATTAATGGGAAGTTACCCACCGAGGTAAACGCGATTTGTACTAAAGCGATGGGATTTTTATCGAGCAACATATAGGCCGCCATCGAAGCGCCGGCCAGTGATACTGTGATTGGTGCGCCTAGGATTAAAAGCGTTAAAAAGCCACCAAATAAAATTAGAGTTAAATAGGATTCCATTATTACATCTCTCTATTACGACTATTCTCTGTGATGACTATTGCGCAGACTTTTGTGCCGTCATTTTGCGCAGCTCTTTGACTTCTGGATCTTCGTTGGTTGCGCCTTTGAATAAACGCTCATAATTATTCCAGATAATTCGAATCATCATCAGTGAAAACGCGATAGGTAAAATCATGTAGAAGTACTTCATCGGGATACCTGTAGTCTGAGACTTCCAAAACAGATTCATTTTGTTGAACACGAAGTCGTAGCTGAGGTAAACGAAGTAGCCGTTGAAACAGAGCCATAAGAAGTCAGCGATGGTTTCACTCACGGTCTGCACGATTGGCGGAAAGAATTTAAAGTGAAAGCTCACTCGGTTGTGCGCCGACATCTTGGCCGCCACAACAGCCCCTAGATAGGCAAACCAAACGAACATGTAAGTAGCGACCTCATCCCCCCAAGGGATAGAGTAATCAAAGAACTGGCGAGTAAGAATTTGTGTGAACAGCAATAGGACAAAGCTTGCGAGCAGCAGACAACACGTATATTCCTCAATGTTGTTTAAGTGCTTTCTTATTGTTTTAGCGACTGACATATAACCTCCAATGTTGATTTCCACATGACAACCAGTCGCTCACGGTCCTAAAAAGATCAGGTACAGAACAGATCAACGAGTAAAGCCATGTAAATGCCCTATCTCACTGTTCTATTGCTAGGTGATTAAGTAGCAGAGAGCAGCTGATAGGGCGAATCTAATCGTTACTTTCTACCTAGTAACTCAAGAACGTCGTCTAGCTTGTCTTTGCCCCCAATGCTTGAGTAGAACTTAGGCCAAACTGACTTAGTCACCTTGTTGATCCACTCTTGCTCGTTGTCTGCTGGGTCTGTGAATACCATGCCTTTCGCTTGTAGCTCTTCGCGGATCTTGTTTTCCGTATTTTCTAGATAAGCAAAGCTGTGCTCTGTCGCTTCCTGACCTGCTTCAAGAATGATTTTTTGCATTTCAGGTGTCTGTTGTTGGAAAACCGTTTCACTCACAATCAGAGGTTCTAGAGAGAAAATGTAGCGAATGTTGGTCACGTACTTTTGTACTTCGTTGAACTTCATCGCGTGGACTGTGATGTAAGGGTTATCTTGTCCATCTACCACGCCTTGTTGCAGGCCAGTGAAAGTCTCAGACCACGCCATTGGTGTTGGGTTTACACCCCATGCTTGGTAAGACGCGATCATGATTTCGTTACGAGGAACACGAATCACTAGCCCTTTTAGATCTTCTGGTGAAGCAACGGGCTTTTTCGAGTTAGTCAAAACCCTAAAGCCAGAATACGCCCAACCGACAATACGAACACCAGCATCACGAATCGTGTTATCGACTAAGTCTTGGCCTACTTGACCTTGAGTCAATAGCACTGCTTCTTCTGCGCTTTGAATCACGTAAGGCATGGTCAATAGACCAACGGTTGGAGAGAAAGGCGTCACGTTGTTGATCGCCAGTACAGAGAAGTCGAGAAGACCGATTGCCGCATCGTTTACGGTGTCTTGCTCATTGCCTAATTGGCCATTCGGGAACAGATCGATTTTCACTTTACCGTCTGTTTTTTGTTCCATCAGCTCAGAGAATGAGGTCGCTAATTCCCATTGCGTACCACCAGCAGCATCGCCGATAGCCATTTTAAAATTCGCTGCTGCCGCGGTATGAGATAACACCGCTGTTGCTACAATAGTGACACCAGCAATAATTTTATTTTTAATCAATTTCATAGTCTTAACCTTTCCTATCATACAGACTTCCTGCCTGTACTTTGCTCACAAGGTGACCTGGTACAACTTTCCTGGTCGTAGTTCTATTTCCCTATTCTGGAAACAATGTTCGGGTAGTTACAGCCTTTCATCCTTTAACGAATACCACTGATAAAGGAACCGCTGCCCCATTCTTCGAAACGGTGCAAACATCTCTGATTCCACCACTTCCCTCACGTTGGGGAACGGAAGTTTTGATTCAAATATTGGTAGGTCGAGCTTGTGACCTTCACCTGCTATCCACTGAGCAAGGCGTTTGCCTGCTTGAGCGGAATACATCACGCCATTGCCGCCATATCCCAGTGCGTAGAAGATGGATTGTTTTGGATTCGGCTGATAAATTCTCGGCATCATGTCGTGACTAACATCCACCCAGCCCCACCATGAATAATCGATTTGGATCTGATCGAGAGACGGGAATTTTCGGGTTAAATCCGCTCTTAGCATGTCTTCATATTTCTTTTCAGGTGCGTTCTTGCCACTGATGGCACTGCGTGTACCAATCTGTACTCGGTTATCCGGTAACAAACGGTAGTAGTGGCGCAGAATTCGAGTATCAGTAATCACTTGATTGGTTTTGAAGTTACACGCGGCGATTTCGTCTTGAGTTAACGGACGTGTCACCATCGAGTTAGAAAGAACAGGCAACAGGCGGTTCTTAAGCTCGGAATGCAAACCTTGGCTTGTGTATCCACCCGTACACACCCCAACAGAGCGCGCTTTCACAACACCACCTGGCGTTTTCAGGTAATGCACACCGCCACGAGTTTCCCATCCTATAACTGGGCTAGATGGGTGAACCTTAACGCCGAGTGCCCGCGCCTTTCTTAGGTAACCAAACGCCAGTTTCCCGGCATGAATACCAATACCTTCGGGTTCATGCATCGCGCCTGCCGCTTCTTGGTCACCAACGTAATCACGTTTTACGGTTTCCTCATCTAAGATCTGCGCATCGTAATCGAACGTGTCACGTAGCAACTTGGCTTCTTTCTCAAGCGTTGCCATCACTTTTGGACGGTGAGCCACATATAGGTGACCACCCGGCTGTGGGTCACAATCGATGTCTTTGATCAGTGACTTGAACGTTTCCATGCCATCCACACACTCGCGGTGCATTTTTAGCGCCGTTTCTAGACCCCAGCGTTCAATCCACTGAGAACGCTTCAAACGCCCAGAAGCACACTGTGCTTGGCCACCATTTCGGGTACTGCAGCCCCAGCTCATACGGTTAGCTTCAATCACAGTCGCTTTAATGCCGTACATTTCAGCAAGGTGTATCGCGGTACTTAGCCCTGTGTAGCCTGAACCGATAATGGCCACATCGACATCCATGTCTGACGTGATTGGGCCATCATCTTCAGGTGGTGCGCCTGCGGTATCTACCCAATAAGTCGGGGCATATTCCTTACCGTGACCTGGGCTCTTGTCTTTAAGTGGATCGTATTTTGGATCGTATTTATCTTTTGCTTGGGTACTTTCTTTTGCTTGGGTGCTTTTCACCTTTGGCGGCACATCGGCTGCCGGTTGTTCCATTACTAAACTCATAATTCGACTCTCCTAGTCATAACACGTGAACGGGTTGTGGTTTCGTGTCTAGCTCTTGGGAGTGTTGTTAGGAGTCAAAAGAGGTCGTGTTTTACGGAAGGCATTTTTTACGCTGATTTTTCCATCTTTCAGAGTAAATACGTCGACCATGCGAGCTTCGATGACACTGCCATCTGGGTTCGTCGCAGAAAACGTTGATTCACTCACAGCGCGGTCACCGCACACAAAGTGAACAGGATCGCTCCAAGCCGCATCTGGAAAGTTCTGCCAAACCAATTCAAAGCTATTTCGAACTGCTTCGTACCCTTCAATAGTGTTTCCAAGCAAGCCTTCTCCTGCCACCGTGTGGAATACACAGTCTTCTGTCATGAAAGACATCAGCGCCTCAATATCATGGTTATTCCACGCATCACTAAAAGACTGCAAAAAGGCGGTGTCGACTTGGTTTTCCAGCACGAATGTCGCTGCATTGGTTTGCATATTCATATTCCAGAATCCTTTATGTTTTCGTTATTGGTTTAAATTTCAGTAGCTTTGCGCCACTTTTTTATTAGAGTGTTTAAACTAGATCTGTGAAAATTTAACAACTTAATAACAAGGTTCATCACTCTAACTTCGAGTTAGGTGATAAACAATCTCTAAGCTCACAGATTTCATCTTTTTATAAGTTAATTAGTGTTCTAATTTTATTTACTCAACTTTTCACTCACGATATAAGAGGTATAGTTAAATTAGAACATGTTAGCCTTTAGTCGAAATCAAAGTCTTGATGATACTTTCGACCATACTGTTCAAGTTGACGTTCATGAGTATTAACTTGCAATTCAATATTGCCATCACCTTTATTTATGACTTGGTTGTTATCTGCATGTGCTTCGTTTTTTAAATCCGTTAGTTTCTCTTCGACATACTCTGTCGGTTCATTTAAAACATTCATGGATATTAACTCCTTTATCAGGTTTACTTTCACTGATGGAAGAATATGAACGGACACTAGACCGTTTGAATATTCTTGCTCATCGTACAAAGGCTGAATGGCATCATTGCCACCTTCCTTAAATGGGTGAATGGAATACCACTTGTCCTTGCGTGGCTCTTGCTGATCGCAATCCGCCACATTAAATATCTGAGTTTTGTTGATGTTACACGGCGAGCTAAAAACACTAACCCGCTGATAATCAATAGCTTTAATTATATTTATGCAGTCTTTACTTTGGCTATGACACACCGACCAAAGCGCATTTAACAGGTTATCGGTCCATTCCAGCAAACGGGTGGGAAAACCCTGCTTCTTGGCCAAACACATCAATAACCAGTCATTTATATCGTGTGAGCTCAGCGAGTGACCACCGTAAACTCTCACAGTTGAAAGCAACTCTTGTTCGACACGACGTATGTTCTTACGGTTGGACCGGCCTAAACTTGGCATCAGGTTATTATTTTCATAATCACACACGTTATAAATCAAACCACGATGCCCACTACACTCAGCAATTAGCGAATCGATTATTTCATACAGTTCTTCTATTGAACTTATATAACGTTTATTTTTCACAACATGCATGTAATAGGTCACTTAATTTAAATTCGGTACAATCCAAGTATCAACACTTACGATTATAAAATTAACATCGTTAGCTATAACTTCCCAAAATAATAATAGATATGTATCTTCGTCAAAGAACTATTTGTGGATCCATTCGTTAATGGATCGATTAATAATAACGAGTGACAAAGTGTATATATCTAAAACCACTTATATACTTATGAGTCATTTAATTAGTGTTCTAATGTTTAACTGGAAATTATTGAACTAAGCGTTTACGTTCTTCACCTAAGCACTTTGCCAATACCCGTTAATATTGCCCGACCACGCACTCGACAACATTCTCGATGATGCGCTGGCCGGACAAACTTCCTACGACTTATACGTAGTCTTTGTACTTATCTAGGAAACGAACCGGCGTTGATAGTGCATCTCGGCGGAACGGGTCGCCCAATTCCTGAGTACACATGATTTCAATGATGGTTGTTTTGCCTTCGTTCATTTGCATGTCGATGGCTTTTTGCAGAGTTGGGCCAACATCTTCTAGCTTATCAACCGTGATACCTTCAGCGCCCATTGCTCGTGCGATTTCCGCAAAGCTTTGGTTATCCAGTTCACCTGCAACAAAACGTCGGTTGTAGAAGTCGACTTGGTTCTTCTTCTCTGCGCCCCATTGACGGTTGTGGAATACCACGGCTGTCACTGGAATGTTATGACGAACACATGTCATGGTCTCCATCAAGCTCATGCCCCACGCCCCGTCACCTGCATAAGAGATAGCCGGACGATGAGGTGCTGCCGCTTTCGCACCAATGATGGTCGGGAACGCGTAGCCACAGTTACCGAAACTCATTGCCGCAAAGAAGCTGCGTGGTTTTTCAAAGCGTAAGTAGCTGTTTGCCACTGAGTTGATGTTACCGATATCCGTTGAAACCATTACGTCTTCTGGCATCGCTTTTTCTAGTTCACGCAATACTTGGCGGGGGTGTAGATATTCGCCACCAGAGAACGGAGTCTCATGCGAGTTTTCTTCAATCATATCCAAGCTGAACGAGTCACGTTCGTGCGTCCACTCATCAAGCTCTTTTTCCCACAACGCTTTTTCTGTTGCCACTGTGTCTTGGCGAGCGCCTTTGTTGTCATCACACAACAGGGCACGACCTTCCAGTCTTTCAGCTAACGCCACAGCTGCTGCTTTCGCGTCGCCACAGATACCAACAGAGATCTTCTTAACGAGGCCAAGCATCTTGTTGTCTGCATCGATCTGAATGATTTTTGCGTCTTTTGGCCAGTAATCCATGCCATGTTGAGGCAAGGTACCGAATGGACCAAGACGTGTACCCAAAGCGATAACCACATCCGCTTGAGCCATTAACTTCATTGCTGCTTTCGAACCTTGGTAGCCTAAAGGACCACACCATAATGGGTGACTAGCAGGGAAAGAGTCATTGTGCAGGTAACTGTTTACTACTGGGGCGCCTAGTCGTTCTGCCAGTGCCGCACACTCTTGAACTGCGTCTGCCATTACCACGCCGCCACCAGAAATGATGACTGGGAATTTCGCTTCAGCAATCAAATCTGCCGCTTCATTCAGAGACTTCTCACCACCCGGGCCACGGTCTAAACGCGCTGGTTTCGGGATTTCGGTTTGAGTTTCGCCGTAGAAGTAGTCACGTGGAATGTTCAGCTGAGTTGGGCCCATTTCGCTCATTGCGCGGTCAAAGCATCGGCCTGTGTATTCCGCCATACGGTCTGGGTGCGTTACGTGTCCTTGATATTTAGTAAACTCTTGGAACATTGGAAGCTGGTTACACTCTTGGAAACCACCTAAACCCATTGTTTTGGTACCTGTTTCTGGCGTCACAATCACGACCGGGCTGTGTGCCCAGAATGCCGCTGCAATCGCAGTTACACAGTTACTAATACCAGGGCCATTCTGGCCGATAACCACACCATGGCGACCAGATACACGAGAGTAACCATCTGCCATGTGAGCAGCACCTTGCTCGTGTACCACTGGGACCAATCGAATGCCAGCTGGAGCAAAGATATCCATTGCGTCCATAAATGCTGACCCCATGATGCCGAACATGTCGGTAACATCATTAGCAACCATAGTTTCAACGAACGCTTCTGATGGTGTCATTGTTACTGTGCCGGAAACAACCGTACGTTTTTCTTGCTCACTCATTCTTCCATTCTCCTTGAGTTAACCAAAATTTCATTTTTCGGAATGAATTGTCTCTTTTTCGAATTCATTTTCACCTTAGTAGTAGATTTTTTGCGCGTCAACTTTTTATATTAAATTGGAACAATTCATTCTAATTAATAAAACTAGATCACATTATTGATAGTTTTTCGTACAAAAAGTGCCGTTAACTTAGAGTGAGCTGTTAATAATCGATGACATATCGCCCATCGCGGCAGTCAATGGAAGCTATTGAGAGGGAAGAAAAATGAATGACGCGGAATTGATACCAACGCAACCAGTAAGTGTGAGAGAGTGTTTTGGCATCGACAGCAACCTAACCGTACTGGCGTTTGAACATGCGGGAGAGTATGTACCCAAGGTCGATCCTAACTACTGTTTTGATCCTGAAGTAACACTAGCGATATTGGCGGGTTTCACCTCTAATCGCCGCACGTTGATACAAGGTACACACGGAACAGGTAAGTCTTCCCACATTGAACAAATTGCCGCGAGATTGAACTGGCCATGTTTGAGGATCAACCTAGACGGACACTTAAGCAGATTAGATTTCATAGGAAAGGACAGCATCGTCATTAAAGATGGAATGCAGGTGACAGAGTTTAAAGAAGGCATTCTTCCGCAAAGCATCCAGCAACCCATCGCTCTGGTATTAGACGAATACGATGCAGGACGACCAGATGTGATGTTTGTGATCCAACAACTCTTAGAGCAAGACGGCAAATACACCTCTTTAGAGCAAAACCGAGTGATCACGCCTCACCCTTCTTTCCGCCTATTTGCTACCTGTAACACACTTGGTTTAGGTAATTTCTCGGGGTTGTATTCCGGTACTCAAGTGCTTAACCATAGCCAGCTTGACCGATGGAACATCATCGCCACGCTTAACTATTTAGATCCACAACATGAAACTAAGATCGTGTTATCCAAGCGCCCAGAGATGAACAGTGAAATCGGTCAGCAGTTAGTTGAGAAAATGATCGCAACTGCTGGGTTAACACGAAATGGTTTTAGAGCAGGCGATCTGTCGACGGTAATGTCTCCGCGAACCGTGATCACATGGGCCGAAAATATCCGAATATTCGATAACGTAGCCACGGCATTTAGGCTTTCATTCCTAAACCGTTGTGAAGATGAAGAGAAAGAGTTGGTAAGAGAATATTACTTCCGCTGCTTTGGTGAGGCCCTAGAAACGCCTACTCAGAGTTATGCGCAGTCGGAGTCGTAAACCATGGCCAATGTTTCTTCTCAGCAGAAAAAGATCCTCGACCTTGGTGTGTCTGTCGCTAGAGCGATCAGTGGTGAATTGAACCTGAATTATCGGGGAGAGCGTCTCTATAACGGTAATAGCCCCTGCTATTATCAGTCAGCACACACCAACGATCTCACCTTTGTTTCTCGCCATGATTTAACAAACAGCAAGCTCTCAATGCAAGGCAAGATCGATTCATCGGCACTGAGACTATTGTTGTCAGATACTGATCTTCACTATTCATTACGACCAAAAAACGAAGTCGAACGTCTGTTATATGATTTCTGCGAACAAATACGAATAGAATCACAAGTCCCGTCTTACCTAAAAGGTGTGACTAAGAGCATTCAGTTCAACTTTGCGTATTGGAGCGATCAGTACCATCAAAATGGCTTTACTGAATCACGAATTGGCATGCTGCTGTTCACATTGATGCAGGTTATCCACACCCGCTTAACCGGTGTTCCAGTTTCTGAGCCGATTGCTGAAACCGTTGAATCAACTCGTGCGGGCATCGTACCTATATTCGGAAGCAGCCTGAAGCGCTTGAAGGCACATCGAGCCGACCAACAACAGTTTGCTCACTGCGCCAATGAACTGGCCTCTTTAGCGCAAGAACTCATCAACCAAGAACAAGAGAGTAATAACTCGCCAACCCCTACGGTTGAAGAAGATATCAAGATCCTCGCGCAGCTTGCTCTTATCGTTGATGGCGACATTCAAGACGAAGACGTCGATATCGATATCACGGGTAGTAGTAAGGTGTTTGAACTGTCGGGCGCCAATTATCAGGTCTTTAATTCAGAATTTGACCAAGTGGTTGCTGCAGATAAACTCGTCAGGCGCGCCCTGTTACTCGAACTGAGGCAAAAGCTCACCGATGACATTATGGCGAGACAAGTGAACACCCGCCGTTTAGCCGCTATGCTCACCAGCTTTGTTGCGACGCCCCAAAGGAATCGACGTCAAGATCATTTGGAAGAAGGCATCGTCAACGCCACCACTATCACCAAACTCATCACATCACCGTTGGATCGTGCTGTCTTTTATCAACCTGACATTGGCGCATCTCATCAATGTGCCATCACATTTCTAATGGACTGCTCAGGCTCAATGCAAAAACACAGTCACAAACTGAGTCTACTAATGGATACGATTCTCAAATCCGTCGGGCTAGCCAACATCCCTTTCGAGATTATCGGCTTCACCACCAACAACTGGAATGGTGGCAAGGTTTATCGGCAGTGGCTAAAGCAAGGCCAACCGAAACACCCAGGCCGATTAAACGAAGTTCGACACATTGTGTTTAAGGATTTTGATACCCATTGGAGACGCTCTCGCCTTGGCATTGCTAGCCTTCGCAAAGCGGATATCTTTAAAGAAGGGATTGATGGTGAAGCGGTTCAGTTCGCTAGCCAGCGCTTGCAGCAACATAGCGCACAGCGAAAGGTTTTGATTGTGTTCTCAGACGGCTGTCCGATGGATACCGCCACCAGCACAGCCAATGATCAGTTCTATTTGGATAACCACCTCAAACAAGTGATTGAGCGCGAGTCGATCAAAAACAGTATCGAAATTCATGGAGTGGGGATGGGCGTCGATTTAAGCCCGTACTACCGAAGTAACATCACTTTAGATGTGCAGGAGAGCTGCTTATTTGGGTTGTCTAGGAGTATCTTTGAGATGCTAAAGCGTGTTTAAACAGAAAGGCTTAGGCTAGCGAATCACTAGCCTCCTTTGTCGAGAATGGTTTAGGAAGAGCCAAGCAACGACCATGCAGAAACAGCCATCAAATACCCACCAATCAACATCAACACTATAAATACCAACTTTCTGAGTTGGTCATTCGACAACGGCGGCGGGAAGCGCCGAGCAAACATAGTCACAAGCGCCACCAAGGGAACAGCAATAGCAGACAACCACAGTATGCTCGCTTCCATATCGCCAGCGGCATAGACATTAACGGTACGGGACATCGACGTACAAGCGAACACCATCAGCAATGTACTTCGTACCAGATCTAGGGTAAAAGGCTGTCGATAGAGATGATAAACAATCGGTGGGCCCGCCATCCCAAACAGTCCTCCCGCGAGCCCAGAACTAAAACCAGATAACAAAAACGATACAGTTGCCGAGCGCTCTTTTCTGGTTTTAGGTTTGAACATAAAACTCAAACCTGCGAATAGCACCATCGCACCCAATAGCCCTCGCAGGATATGCGTTGCCGACTCGCTCAACTCGTCCAGTAAAAACACTCCCAACGACACACCGGGGATAATACCAATCACTAACACCACCAGAATTTTGAGTTCCCCAAGCAGTGGCTTGCCCATCAACGCGACCAAACAGTTAAACAAGGTCACGATACTGACCACGGCGGCAATCACGGGCAACGAAACCAAATTAAGGCTGACCGTAAGACCAATCACGATAATGCCGAGTCCAAACCCCGTGACGGTTTGGAAATAGGTACCCACCGCAATGGTGGCAAGAATAGCGAGTAAAACAGGTAACTCCATTAGCAATCCTAATTAGGTGTTTTTACTTAGTGTGAGTGCGAGCTTTAAGTGTGAGCCTTAGTATCTAAACTCAAATTCTGATTCTTCTCTTTCTTCAGCTTTTTGATCTTCTGAAGCTTTTTTATCTACTGAAGCTTCTTGAGCATTAGCTTCAACATCCGTCGTTGGATTTGCCGTTTTACATTGTTGTGCTTGCACGGCAGTCACCGCGATTACATTGAAGATATCTTCGGCGCTGCACCCTCTGGATAAGTCATTAGCAGGTTGATTCAGCCCTTGCAACAACGGACCAATTGCGACCGCGCCACCTAACCTTTCAGCAAGCTTGTAACCGATATTGCCTGATTCTAAGTTGGGGAATATCAACACGTTTGATTCGCCCTTAACCTCTGAATCGGGCAACTTTTTCGCCGCAATTTCAGTGACAATCGCAGCATCGAGTTGAACGTCCTGATCGACGGCTATTCCGGGACAACGCTGTTTCACTAACTGAGCGGCATTGCGAACCTTATCGACCGATTCGTGTTTAGCACTACCGTTGGTAGAAAATGACAACATTGCCACCTTAGGTTCTTCCATAAGCAGCGTTTGAGCACTGTTTGATGCCGCTACCGCAATGGAGGCCAGTTCAGTTTCATTTGGATTAATCACCAAGCCACAATCACTGAAAATCATGCCGCCTTTAAGATTATGGAAAGGCTCGCACAACATCATCAGAAAGAAGCTCGATACCAATTCACTGTCTGGTGCTGGGCCGATGATCTGCAGCGCAACTCGCACCACATCTGAAGTGGTATAAACCGCACCGTTTACTGTGCCATCGACCAGCCCTTCTCTCACCATCAAGTTGGCAAAAATCAGTGGATCTTTGACCTTCTCCAATGCATCCTCATAAGTCATGCCTTTGGCTTTTCTTAACTCATACAGACGTTCAGCCAACACAGCTTTGAGTGCTGATGTTTGTGGTGAAACAATATGAATGCCTGCGAGATTAATATGATGCAACTGAGCGGCTTCGATAATCGCCTTTTCGTCGCCCACCAGCGTGATATAAGCGAGCTGTTTATCTATCGCTAATCGTGCCGCTTTGAGTACACGAGGGTCTTCAGCTTCACTCAAAACCACACGCTTACGATCTAAGTGCGCCTTATCAATAATCCGTTCAATTGCTTTCATTTTTTAAAATTCCATTTATTGAGATTAATTGTTCCATAATTTATATTTATATTATTGAAATAATAAAAAAGGTCAAATTTTATTCAGATAATTGAAGAATATTGATTTGGTATGTACACTCTTACACATAGACATATCGCAAGGATGAATCACTGTATGCAAACAGAAACACCACAAGTTCAAGGAGATACGCCCACTCTGCGACTTTTTGCACTATTAGAGGTGATAGCGCAAAAAGATGAGTTTATTTCCCTTCAAGGGCTCGTCGAAGAAACCGGACTACCGAAACCCACCCTACACCGTATGCTGCAACAATTAGAATCCGCAGGCATCATTCAAAGAGACGGTGATGAAAAGCATTACAGCTCTGGTATTCGACTCAGAAAGCTGGCTGAAAACCTACTGTTCAACAGCACCATGCACAGTGCACGACGTACTATTCTTGAAAACCTTCGAGCAGAAGTCGGCGAAAGCTGCAACCTAACCGCACTATCGAGTGGTGAGATCATCTACCTTGACCGTGCAGAAACCGAAGCGCCACTTCGCTTCCACTTGCAACCCGGCTCTCGCGTTCCTGTTCACTGCTCAGCGACAGGCAAACTGTTTTTGGCGCACATGTCGAAATCACAACGCAGAAGACTGATCGAAAACGTGCCACTGACTCAGTACACAGTCAAAACCATCACCGACTACTCAGTGTTAGAGCAAGACATCGAAGAAGCAAAGATCCAAGGCTTTGCGATTGATGACGAAGAGTTTCTTCCGGGTTTGGTGTGTATTGCGGTACTCATCCCATCGCCAACGGGCCAATCCAATCTCGGCTTAGCAATCCAAGCACCTGTGATTCGAGTAAAGCCGGACGAAGCGATCAAGTTCCTACCTGCTCTTCAAAAAGCCGCGAAAGCATTGGCAAAGATAGAAGCAGACAACTGGGCGCAAGAATAACCTTGGCAGGCTAAAGCGAATCATCAGCACTGCCATAGACATCAACTCAATAACAGCACCAATACGTGTTAAGTAATCATCGAAAAGGAATCACATGCTAGAAATTAATAACCAGCGCTTACTCTCTTTTATGGTGACAGAAGCGAATAACGCGGTTGCCGTGACCAATCCAGCAACGGGTGAGCTTATTGGGCATGCGCCTATCTCATCTGAGGCGGAATTGGACAGTGCTATCGAGCGAGCTCATATTGCGCAGAAAGAGTGGGCGAAAATTCCGGCTAAATCTCGCGCTGCAATACTAAAAGCTTGGCATCAACTGATCCTCGAAAACAAGGATGACCTTGCTCACTTAATGACGATCGAACAAGGCAAGCCGTTGGCAGAAGCCGCGGGCGAAGTGGTTTATGGAGCAAGCTTTATTGAATGGTTCGCCGAAGAAGCTAAGCGCACTTATGGTGACTCGATCCCAAGTACCGCCGGGGATAAGCGTTTAGTGACAATCAAGCAGCCGATTGGCGTAGCATGTGCCATCACACCGTGGAATTTCCCGATTGCGATGATCACTCGTAAGGCCGCACCTGCTCTAGCGGCTGGGTGTAGTTTTATTGTGAAGCCTTCTGACGAAACGCCACTTTCTGCTTTTGCTGTTGTTGAGCTGGCTTACCAAGCGGGTATCCCTAAAGATCTGCTTCAAGTGGTATTGGGTGACAGCCCAGAACAAATTGGCGAGCTATTCACATCACACCCATTAATCAAGAAGATCTCTTTTACAGGCTCTACCCGTGTTGGCAGTATCTTGATGGCTCAAGCGGCAAAAGGCATCAAACGTACCTCGATGGAGCTTGGTGGTAATGCTCCGTTTGTTGTGTTTGACGATGCGGACATCGATGCTGCGGTTCAAGGCGCAATGGCTTCGAAATTCCGTAATGCAGGGCAAACCTGTGTTTGTGCTAACCGATTCTATATTCACAGCAAGGTGCACGACGAGTTTGTGGCTAAATTCGACCAAACGGTGCAGCAACTTAAAATTGGCAACGGCTTAGACGCGGGCGTCAACATTGGCCCTGTGATCAGTGAGAGAGCGAAACAAAACATTCAAGGTTTGATTGATCGCGCGATTGAACAAGGTGCACAGCCTGTCACCCCAACTCAAGAGCTTGCGGGATTGTTCATTCAGCCTGTAATTCTTAAAGACGTGAAGCACGATATGGACATCGTTCAACAAGAGATCTTTGGCCCTGTCGCTCCTGTTATGAAGTTCGACAGCGATGAAGAGCTGATCGAAATGGCGAATGACACCATTTATGGTTTAGCGTCTTACTTCTACAGCCAAAATATCCACCGTGTGTGGAAGGTAGCAGAAGCACTTGAGTACGGTATGGTTGGCATTAATGACGGCATGATCTCAACTGAGGTTGCACCTTTCGGTGGGGTTAAACAGTCAGGCATTGGCCGTGAAGGTGCTAAAGAAGGCATCGACGAGTACATGGATATTAAGTATCTATGCTTCGGTGGCAACTAAGATTTTGGCGAAAATTAAGCTTCGGTGGGAAATAATATAGCTGCTTTTCACTTCCAATCTCAGATCCAGCATCTAACTAACAGCTAAAAAAAGCCGCGCTATAAAGCGCGGCACCTTGGGCTCGGTTAAAGGGGGTTTCTTTTTTAGTATTTTTCTTTCTCTGTTTTTATTATTAGATCACTTTTCTATTTCAGTGATTTGGGCTTTTTGTGCTTCCGCTTATCTGCGGCTCAGCACTTTCCGACTCAAGCACTCTGAGCTTTCAGCTTTAGACGCATCGCGTGTAACACTGGCTCGGTATAACCACTCGGCTGAGCACAGCCTTCAAATACCAACTGACACGCTGCTGAAAACGCAATGCTGTTTTCAAAATCAGGCGCCATGTTTTGGTAGCTTGGATCTCCTGCATTTTGCTCATCAACCACAGCTGCCATACGCTTCATGGTTTTCATTACTTGGGCTTCCTCACAAATACCATGACGTAACCAGTTAGCGATGTGTTGGCTTGAAATACGCAGCGTCGCACGGTCTTCCATTAACCCTACATCGTTAATATCAGGCACTTTCGAACAACCTACGCCTTGGTCTATCCAACGAACTACGTAACCAAGAATACCTTGCGTATTGTTGTCCAGTTCATTTTGGATATCTTGAGCAGTAAGCTTTTGGTTGCCTAGCAGCGGGATAGTAAGAATATCGTCAACATTTGCTCTCACACGCTCACGAAGCTCTTTCTGACGGCTAGGAACACTCACCTTGTGATAGTGCAAGGCATGCAGAGTCGCCGCAGTTGGAGAAGGAACCCAAGCGGTATTTGCACCGGCTTGTGGGTGTCCGATTTTCGCGTCCATCATCTTGGCCATGTTATCTGGCTCTGGCCACATACCTTTACCAATCTGGGCTTTACCTTGCAGGCCACAAGCTAAGCCAAGATCAACGTTTTGATCTTCGTATGCGCCAATCCATGTCATGGTTTTCAGCTGTGTTTTAGGTGCAAAAGGCCCTGCTTCCATACTTGTATGGATCTCATCCCCCGTTCGGTCTAGGAAACCTGTGTTGATAAATACGACACGGTCTTTGGCTGCGCGAATACACTCTTTCAAGTTCACAGAGGTACGACGCTCTTCGTCCATGATGCCGACTTTAATCGTGAAGCGATCTAAACCTAATGCATCTTCAATGCGACCAAACAGTTCATTGGTGAAAGCCACTTCTTCAGGGCCATGCATCTTAGGTTTAACAATATTAATGCTGTTCGCGGTCGAGTTTTGGTAAGGGCTATTACCCTTTAAATCGTGCATTGCGATAAGCGATGTCACCATGCCATCCATGATACCTTCAGGAACTTCGTTACCTTCAGCATCAATAATCGCAGGGTTAGTCATTAGGTGGCCCACATTGCGTATGAACAACATGCTGCGGCCTTTAAGCGAGATTTCACCACCCGTCACACTGGTGTATTGACGATCGGGGTTCAGATTACGAACAATGGTTTTGCCGTTTTTCTCTAGCGACTCTTGTAGGTCGCCCTTCATTAAGCCCAACCAGTTGCGGTAAGCCAATGCTTTGTCTTCACCATCAACCGCAGCGACAGAATCTTCACAATCCATAATCGTGGTTAGTGCCGATTCCACCAGCACATCTTTAATACCAGCAACATCGACGCTACCAATTGGCGCGCTCGGGTCAATTTGAATTTCGATATGGAGATTATTGTGTTTAAGCAGGATACAAGAAGGTGCGCTTGCGTCTCCTTGATAACCAATAAATTGGTTGCGATCAATGAGAGTGACTTCTTCGCCATTATCTAACGTCGCTGTCAGCGTGTTGCCAATGCTCACGTTGCTGATGCTGTATTTGGTCACGTCTTTATGAGAAACACCATTCAGCGGTGCGGCGTCATCAAGGAACCCGCGCGCATAGCTCACTACTTTGGCGCCACGAACAGGGTTAAAGCTTCCACCTTTCTCTGCACCATCGCTTTCGCTGATCACATCAGTGCCGTAGAGCGCATCATATAGACTGCCCCAGCGCGCGTTTGCTGCGTTAAGTGCAAAACGTGCATTCATGATAGGCACCACAAGCTGCGGCCCAGCTTGTGTTGCGATTTCAGGCTCTACGCTTGCGGTAGTAACTTGAAAGTCTTCGCCTTCAGGTACTAGGTAGCCAATCTGCTGTAGGAACTGTTTGTACTCTGCAGCATCTAATATTTGACCTGCACGCTCTTGGTGCCACACATCGATTTGATGTTGAAGATCTTCACGTTTGATAAGCAGTGCACGATTCTTTGGTGCCAGATCTTTAAGGATGGCTGCGAAAGATTGCCAAAAGTCCTCTGCAACTATGCCTGTTCCAGGAATGACCTGCTCATTAATTAATTGGTAGAGGGTGCTATCAATGCTCAAGCTTCCCTGTTGAATACGACTGCTCATAAAATCTCTCTCAAATTAACCGCTGACTACTAAATAAATTTACGTAACTGACAAAAATTTAGCTAATTTATGCCGCTTATATTGGATATTCACAAAAGAAATACCACAAAAACTGTGTTATCCGGTCACACCACTTTCGATTTCATTGGCGACACTTTTGATCAAGCGACGCATCCACTGGTGATCTGGATTGGTTTGTAACAATGGGCTCCACGCCATCTTCACTTCAAAGGGTTCAATCGCAAATGGGGCTGGTTTGATTAACAAATTAGGGTTGTTGCGCTGCAATTGCGCGGCTTTAGTTGGAATAGTAAGGATAAGGTTTTTCTGCTGAGCGAAGAGAATCGCAGATAGGTAATGTCGGGTAAACACCGTGATATTGCGGGTTTTACCAATGCGCATTAACGCTTCATCTATCCAACCGAGCTTTTGCGCTTCACTTGGGTTGATCCCGACTCCGGTTCCCATACCCGTCTTACTTACCCAGATATGTTGCGCTTTTAAATAGGACAAAATATCAAAGTTATCGGCTATTGGATTATCACAACTGAATAGGCAAGAGAACCCGTCGTGCCAAAGGCTCATCTGGTGAAAGGACTGTGGAATGTCATCAAAACGGTTGATAATAATATCAACCGTGCCTTGCTCTACATCCTGATAGCTCACATCACTTGGCGTCATGATATCCAAGCGTATTTTCGGCGCTATCTCGCTCAGTTTTTTCAATAGCGGCTGAATAATGGTCGACTCAGCATAGTCACTCGCCATGATACGAAACACGCGCTCACTGTCTTCTGCATTAAACTCTGTGGTCGGCTGGAGTGTCTTTTCTACATTCGCCAAGATGTTGCGGATCAGCGGTTGCAACTTTTGCGCTCGCTCGGTCGGCACCATCCCTTCACTGGTTCTCACCAATAGCGGATCTTCAAATAGATCGCGTAGTCGGCGCAGTCCATTACTCATGGCTGGTTGAGTTATTCCTAATTGATTTGCCGCTCGTGTAACGTTTCTTTCACGTAGCAACATGTCTAAATACACAAGTAAATTAAGGTCTATACGAGCAATATTCATAAGAAAAATACCGAATATAATAACTATAAATTAACAAAATTATCACATGCGTGGTTATTCTTTGTCCATAGCAAAGTTTTAATCCAAGCCAATTTGGCAACCATACCCCACGTGAAACTAAGGAATAGTTATGTCGCAAATTACACAAGATATCGAAATGATAGAAGTTGCAAAAAGCGCTGCAGGTGCTCCATGGGATGCAATCAATGCTGAATCTGCTGCTCGTATGCGAGCTCAAAACAAATTCAAAACAGGTCTAGATATCGCGCAATACACAGCAGATATCATGCGTGCGGATATGGAGGCTTACGACAAAGACAGCTCTCAATACACTCAATCTTTAGGTTGCTGGCATGGTTTTATCGGTCAACAAAAGCTGATTTCTATTAAGAAGCACTTTGATGGCAAGACAGATCGCCGCTACCTATACCTTTCAGGTTGGATGGTTGCAGCACTTCGCTCGGACTTTGGTCCACTTCCAGACCAATCAATGCATGAGAAAACATCGGTTGCAGGCCTAGTAGAAGAACTATACACATTCCTGCGCCAAGCTGATGCTCGTGAACTGGGTGGCTTATTCCGTGAACTGGATGCAGCCCGTGAAGCAGGCGATGTAAACCTACAAGATCGTATTCAAGACAAAATTGACAACCACGTAACACACGTTGTGCCAATCATTGCCGATATCGATGCAGGTTTCGGTAACGCAGAAGCGACTTACCTAATGGCTAAGCAGATGATTGAAGCGGGTGCATGTTGTCTGCAAATCGAAAACCAAGTTGCCGATGAGAAGCAATGTGGTCACCAAGATGGCAAAGTAACGGTTCCACACGCTGACTTCCACGCAAAACTTCGTGCACTTCGTTACGCTTTCCTTGAACTAGGCATCGACAACGGCGTTATTGTTGCTCGTACCGATTCTCAAGGTGCTGGCCTAACAAAAGAAATCGCAGTAGTGAAAGAGCCGGGCGACCAAGGTGATATCTACAACTCATACCTAGATGTTGAAGAGATCGATGTTGCAGATATGGCAGAAGGCGACGTTTGCTTTAACCGTGACGGCAAGCTAGTTCGACCTAAGCGTCTACCTTCAGGCTTATATCAATTCCGCCAAGGTACTGGTGAAGACCGTTGTGTATTCGACTGTATTGAAGCAATCAACGCAGGTGCTGACCTACTTTGGATTGAGACTGAGAAGCCACACATCGGCCAAATCAAAGAGATGATGGACGGCGTTCGTGAAGTTCACCCTAACGCGAAACTGGTTTACAACAACTCTCCATCATTCAACTGGACGCTAAACTTCCGTCAGCAAGCTTACGATGCATTGGTTGCTGAAGGTAAAGATGTATCAGCTTACGACCGTGCAAACCTAATGAGCGCGGAATACGACGAAACTGAACTGTCTGCGAGTGCTGACGAGAAGATTCGTACATTCCAAGCGGACGCATCTCGTGAAGCGGGTATCTTCCACCACTTGATTACGCTACCGACTTACCACACTGCAGCGCTGTCTACCGACAACCTTGCGAAAGAGTACTTCGGCGACCAAGGCATGTTGGGTTACGTTGCAAATGTTCAACGTAAAGAGATCCGCCAAGGCATCGCATGTGTTAAACACCAAAACATGTCTGGTTCAGACATCGGTGATGACCACAAAGAGTACTTCGCTGGTGAGAATGCACTAAAAGCAGCGGGCGAAGCGAATACATCTAACCAATTTGATTAATCTTGATTAATCGCTAGAGCTAAAGCCTCCCCCGCCCTTCTCTCTTACTTAGGTAAGATCCGGGGGAAGGCTTTGAGATAAAGCTTGTACTGCCGGCTTTATCTCAAAGTCTAAGAATTGTGTTCTACACCACGGTCAGCTAAGCAACATCTGTTTAAGCTAACTGTATTCATGTTGTTGAGATTCCTGTTTGTTGATATTTCTTTTGATCGAGAGTGCCTATGACTTCAATACCTAAACACCTACAAGATGCAAAAACGCTGCTATCAAAAAATGGTTTCGCAACGGGTGATACTTGGTATCACGGCACATCTTCAGCCTTGCTTGCTTCAATTAAAGGCCAAGGCCTGAAACGTTCTGGAGACAAAGCACTCAATGAAGCCGCTTCAAAAACCATGGCAACGATTGGTAATAACTACACCGAGTCGGTTGAACCTGTGTTCCTAACTCAGAGTAAAGAGCTGGCGTATTACTGGGCGCAACAAACCGTTCGTGAGCGAGGTGTTCGCTTCGAAGGTGAAGAACAGCCTATCGTGTTAGCGGTAAACCTATCTGAAAAGCAACGAGCTAAAGTAAGACCGGACGTGGGTGCGATGAGCCTGTTAATGATGAGTGTGGGTGAACAGTTCATGGCTCACATGGCTAAGGTTTATCAAGAGAACAACATCGCAGGCCCTGATATTGAACTTCGCACTGCTGATCGTATGGATTACTTGAACAAGCTGGGTATGGCTTACATTGATGAAGACATCAGCCGAGCTTGTATTCAAGAGTTAGCTGTCCCCGAGCTGGCCAACTAAAAACGTTCAATAATCAGTCTTCTTAAAAACAAAAATGGCTCCCAATAAGGAGCCATTTTTATTTGCAGTCTATCTAACAAAGTACAGACGCATCTAGACTATGAACACAAACGACCTTTCTGTGCCGGTTGCATCATTTCGATGTCACCCTGTAGAGATCGATATACGATGGTATTCCACACTTCACCATTATCCATTTCAAATTCGATAGCATAGTTCAAACCCGCGACGACCTGAGTTCGAACACTCAAGATCTGCTTGAGCTCAGCTGAAGTATTCATTTGGCCAAGAACCGCGTCTAGAGCTTGCTTAGCTTCTGGTGTGATATCGCTTTGCGACCAACCACCAGTTAGGTTTTGAGTGCTACAGATAGGGTTCGCATTTTCTTGTGATTGAGCTAAAACCTCAGCCTTCTGGCTGCATCCTGCTAACGCAGCAACACTAAACAAGGTTGCCAATAGTACTTTCTTCATAAACCCTCACTAAATAAATCATTAACGAGTGACCACTCGCAACGATATTTCATATGCAGACAAGCTTAAACTTCTAATGTCATCACTTCATCAGAGATTATGGTATAACTACTCTATAAACACAGAAGATTGTCAGAAAAACAAAGCCGGGCACTGATGCCCGGATTTTATCCGTCTACTTTATTGATATTTAAACATTTAGTTTAGTGACGTTCTCGTTAATACAGCTTGAGGGATACCCCTTTTTTAATGCCAATTACCTAATGCCTGTTCTGTTAGTGAAAATACACCAACATCACGACATCATCCCCTTGCTGCTCTGCACTCAACAAGAAGTGTATATAGCCTTCTTCTGTTACAGGTATTTGCAGGTACTCATTGCTTCCACGGTAATCAGACGCATAGTCATGCTGCCCTGCCGTTGGCCAGTATGAGTGGCTAGCGAACAGATCAACGTTACCCGCATTCGACTGTTCGTTTTCCGCTTTGTCGCTCTTATCGTTGAGCCACACTCGCACCTCTTGTACACCTTCTGGTACATAGACAGCGGCATAACGTCGTTGGTGCACGGTAAGCACTTGAGCCTGACCGGCCTCCAATACCACAGGCGTTAAATCATCTTGCTGTTGAGTTGGAGGCGTTGGCGTTTCTGTGGCTACCGATGCGGTTAGCGACACCTCATTAAATTTGGTACGACCCGTAACACTCATGTAGTAGCGACCCGACTTAATGTAGCCCGAAGGTTCTTGTTCAAACGTCACCACTTCATTGCTGCCATTGCCGTATTCGCTGAATTCAAAGTCGTAGTAATGCGCTGGTTTGTTGTAGCTCATGTAGAGGTCAGCATCACCTTGAGTTTGCCCCTCAATAGACACTTCAAAATGCGTAGTGTTCTCTGGAATATCAACATAGAACAACTGCTCGCTATACGCCTCGCCACTCAACAACACACTTTGGTTTGCTGTAAGCACTATGGCTTGATCTGTTGGTTGCGTAGGATCTGTCGGCTCTGTGGGATCAGTTGGTTCTGTAGGTTCTGTGGGATCACTTGAAACCGAGTCTAACCAGCACTCAAACTCGCCATTGTATTGCTGCCCTAGCACTTTTACTTGTTGTACCCATTCGGAGAATTGACCAGTACGAGACAATGCCAATAAACCTTGCACCTCTTGAGGATGCTCTTCCAGCATGAAGCGTACCGCCAAGTATCCCCAACGATATATACGATTGGAGTCATGGGAGTAAGTAGTCGCAAGCACATCCGACAGACTCATCTTCCCGCTGCTGATCAAACTAATCGCTGCATCATAGCGTTGCTTGTAATGCATAAATTCGGCAAAGCCCTCTAACCACCACACTACATAGCCATGTGCTAGGTTGTCGTTGAATGAGCCATATTGGTTAAAGCGAGCATCGAGATAGTGAGTGTATTCATGCTCTAAATTGAGAATAGAAAGGTCATCACCATTGGCATAGCGATAAGCCACAAAGCGAGCGACGTTACCGACTTCTGCAGGATTACCCTCTAAATACTGACCGCCATTGTCTGTGGTATTGCCAAACAAGAACGATGAATAATCAATGTAACTGCCTTTGCTGCCAAACACAGCGACTTCAACTCGCTCGTTGTTATCATCAGCGACAGGTTGCTGACCCGTATTCGCAACTTGGTGGAAGTCGGCCTCTTTGGCAGCCAACACATCACACGCCTCCATCGCTTGTGACTCAGTTAGATCTTGAGAGCGAATAATCGCAGGCCCTTGGCACTCATAACGATGGGGAAGTACACGCGTTGCCAAGTCGCGTTTCGCTTGTTCTAGGTCTAACCCATTCAAGCCTTCTGGTGCGAAGTAACTCATCATTTCGACGGCCGCTAGCCATAGCTTATCGTGCTCGCTACCCAGTGGGTTTTGCGCCATCACTTGCTGTATAACTCGCATCGTTTTGTCTTTGGTCGCTTTATCCGGACTGGCTAACAAACGGCCTGTTTCACGCACGGCGTTATAAACCAGAAAACTCGTATCTGTGTCCAACGCCCAACTGTTATCACGAGCAAAAGTCGCCAGCGTATCGATATGTTGGGTGTGGTTTGCCATGTAATCGTAAAAGTCATCTCGAGCGGCATGCCCTGCCATTGCTCGAAAGAGATTGTTGAGACCATCGACCCATTGTGAATCCTGCGCTGTTTCATGGTTAAAGTGATTCAATGCCGCAAGTTGCGCATCCATGGTCAGTGGAAGTTGCTTAACATTATCGACCATCAGCGTCAGACTTTTCATCGCCCCAACTTGCTCACGGCCTTGATCGAGAGCATTAGGGTTCGCCAGAAAAGCATTAACAGATAGAGCGAAGCGCTGGCTTAACGCCTCGGAGAAATCCTGCGCTCGCGCGTTATAGCGAACGTAATAAGCGGCGCGAACAAATTCGCCAAGGTTTTCAAGTTTACGAGCCTGTTCAGCATCACCTCGGTAACGGGTAATTTCTAAATTCAGAGCTACTTGAACACGGCTTAGGCTCGCTTCGCTATAGATATTGTTTAACGAACTCTCTTGAGCAGAGAACCAAGCGCCATAGCAACTGTTGTCTGCTGCTGAGACAGCGAGAGCAAGGTCAGACGCCTGCTGAAGATCAAGCACCTCACACTGACTTTGAGCAAAGGAGAAACTGGAAACACTGGCCAGCATGCAAGCGAGAGCCAAACGGTGACGTGGAAATAAACGGTTATGAGACATACAACACTCATTAGTTAAATGTATATTTTGGCTCGCCGTTATATTCCTTACGATTAACAAGGTGAATTCAGTTGCGTATGGTTTATGAACTTGGTTCAAAAAATAGATATTTTACGTTAATTTATAGATTCAAAGGATTATGCTCAATTGATACAGGCCAGAATCGGAGCAAGGTTAAGCTCTAAGTGATTGAGAATATTCTAATTTAGCAACTTATAAACTAGTAAATGTTCTGTTGTTAAGGGGTAGCGCAAGTAGTAAACTTAAGCTCGATTATGCAACTTGTTTTTAAAAACTATAGACACAATTAGAGTTACTCAATCTCAACAAAGTAACTTTATATCAAATAACTTAATAACAATTCGTGTCTGGTTAACGAGTGCAAATCAAATAAAAATAATTATATAAACCTAGGCTAGGTTAACACCATGGAATTAACGTCGTCTTTAGTCTCACTGTTGGCTAGCAGTCTGGCTATCGAAAAGAAACAACACGCGCTGATCGAGCTCGTGATCAACACTTATCAGCCACAAGATCGCACTGCACTTTTCCAAACCGTCACAGACTACCGTAGACGACTATTGGAATCGTTCTTCCCAGAACATCAACACAAAAGCCTCTCCGTTTTATTTGAATTGATGGACTATCGCGATCTCATTCAACGCTATCCAAGCAGTTTATCGACCGAGATGGCATTGTTAGAGGAAGCTGCAGGTCAGTGTTACATGCATTGGTTAGACTTTTGGTGCGAATGCGAAATTGCTGCCATTAAGGCAAAGTCGCCGCTCGATAGTCGTTCACCCTCTGGTATCGATCTTCCCATTAAAGACAGCGCTTATTACAGTGCGATCATCGATCAGATAGAAGATGATCAACTTGTGGTACAAACACCCAGTCACCCACAAGGAATGCCTATCAGTGATGCCATCGCTTTAAGCAACCTTGAGGTTTTCATCAAGGGTGAAAAATGGTTTGAGATGCTGCCTTTATTACACCTGTCACAAACGGGTAAGCACTTTATCCTGCTCAAACACCCAGACGATGAAGCCTTCCCAACATTAGTTTCTTCCGCCTTGATTCAAGATTGGTCAAAAAATGAAACCTGGCTAAGCTATGCGCCGCCATTCAGCAATGATCACTGGCAATACTGCTTACCAAATCATGGTTACGATTCACTTTCAGGGTTACAGCTATTCACGCCACCGATATTGTCAAAATGTGACTCTCTGCCAAAATTCGATAATCAGTTTCAGTTACAACTATCCGAAACTCGAGCCATATGTGAAGTTCTGCGCTTAACCGTCAGTGGAAATACCCAACAAAAACTCTACTTCCTCTATCTCGCTCAAAAAGAGCTGATGAGCGTCTTACATCAAGTTGGCTACAAAATTGGCTTCACCATCATTGAACAACCTTTCATGCTTCAGTTTTATCAAGCTATTGACCCAAAAGCGTATTTCCATTCGGGATATTACGAATTGAACGATGACGGCACCACCATTTACCGTGGCTTTTGGAATTTCGAATTGATGGTCAACGTATTTAATGACACCGACTTTAAAGGCTACAAACGCGCCGTGCGTAACAGCAGAAAGTTTGGCTCAGCAGAAAAATTAAGCTCTGTTCAACAACCAGATTCTCTGCAACAGCCAAGCTCGGTAAATAAGGACGAACATGTTTGATTTCGGCTTAGAAGCCATCATCCACGCCAAAGCGATAACGCTTCTTGCGACGGTTGTTGTAGTCGTGATGTGGTTACTCTACTATTGCTACCGTCTGAAACTAAAGAGCGAAGCGATCGCAGGTACACACCACGTTGCCTACATCGCCTATTCGGTCTGTATTGTGGCGTGGATCAGCAGTAATGCGTATTTCCATACCGACTTATTATCAGAGCTTGGGCCGTCAGCAGCTGTGTTTGCAGCCAAATTTGCCAACCTCGCCTCCTTCTTTGCGTTTGCCTTCGCGTATTACTTCTCGTGTCAGCTTGCCGCCGAGCAACGCAACGGTAAGGTGCACCTATGGCAACAAGCGATTTTCGTCACTCTAACCGTCTACTCCTTGTTTATTAATTTAAGTCCGGGCTTAACCGTTGAAGACGTTATCATTGTTGGTCCAAGTCAGTTCGTGATTGAATTTGGCCCGCACACTTCGTACTTCTTCATCGGCATGATCAGCTTTGTGGTACTGACACTGGGTAACCTAGTGGCAATGCGCGCCAACAGCAGCAAGCTCACGCTGACCAAAACCAGCTATATGATTGCAGGTATCTTGGTGTTCATGTTGTCCACAGCAACGATCCACCTAGGTATGACTTACTTCTTGCGTGATTTCTCACTGACTTGGCTACCACCAGCCTTGTCTATTAGTGAGATGTTGTTCGTTGGGTATGCCCTGCTGACATCTCGTTTCTACAGCGTGAAATACCTTGCGTACATGAGCCTGAACGCCCTGTTAGTGTGTGCTATTTTAGTGATACCGTTTGGTGCGATATTCATCCCGCTGACCGAAGATAATCAATGGCTAATCGCCATTCCAATCTGCGCGCTAATAGGCATTACTTGGCATGTACTTTATAAACGTGTGAGCCGTTATGCCTCCTTCTTTGTCTACGGGAACAAGACAACACCAGTACAGCAAATCCTTGCTTTAGAAGAAGATTTCAAGCTATCAATTGATGATGCGATGCGTCGTTTGGGTAGCCTACTTCAAATCCCAGAAGACAAACTGCGCCTTGTTAACAGCAACTACAACGAGACTTTCTACGAAGACTACCTGTCGACCAACAAGTCTGTTTTAGTGTTCGACGAACTGTCTGAAGAGCTCGATTACACTGCGCCAGCAAAACGTTCTATCAATGCGCTCTATGAAAAGATGAGTTCTAACAACACGGCCTTGGTAATGCCTCTGTTTGGTCAGGGAAAGTCGGTCACGCACTTGTTGGTGTCATCGCACAAGAGCAACGATCAGATGTTCTCTAACGAAGAGATTTCTGCACTGCAAACCTTGTTAACTCGTGTGCAAAGTACCATCGAAGCGGATAGACGCATTCGCCAAAGTCGTGCTCTGGCTAACTCCATTGCCCATGAGATGCGTAACCCGCTTGCTCAAGTGCAACTGCACTTCGAAGTACTAAAGCAGCACATCGACAACCAAGCGCCAGCAAAACAGATCCTACTTGATATCGAAAACGGCCAAGCTGCAATTCAACGCGGCCGACAGCTGATTGATATCATCTTGCGTGAGGTCAGTGATAGTTCACCTGAGCATGGTCCGGTGACAATGACCTCTATCCACAAAGCTGTCGATCAAGCAGTAAGCCACTATGGCTTTGAAAACGAGAAGATAATCGAACGTATTCGCTTACCACAACATGCTGATTTTGTTGTAAAGCTAAATGAAACCCTATTCAACTTCGTTATTTTCAACCTAATACGCAATGCGATTTATTACTTTGATTCGTATCCAGATAGCCAGATCGAAATCAGCACCAAAATAGACTCTTACGAGAACGTTTTAATATTCCGAGATACCGGCCCCGGCATAGATGAAGCGATTGCTCACAAGATCTTTGATGACTTCTTCTCTTACCAAAAAAGTGGTGGTAGCGGCTTAGGGCTAGGCTATTGCCAACGTGTAATGCGTTCATTTGGTGGCAGAGTTGAGTGCCATTCTAAACTTGGTGAGTTTACTGAGTTCCACCTGTACTTCCCTGTGGTACCGAATGCCCCCAAAGCAGACGCGCTTCGTACACCTTATTTTAATGATTGGAAACACAACCAAACGACTACTCAAGATAAAGCCTGCGCTGATACCCAACCAACAAGTTCGCGAGAATCTGAGAGCCATTTAGCACCTACCGTGCTCATCGTTGATGACAAAGAGGTGCAACGCACACTTGTTCAGATGTATTTGAGCCGACTTGGCGTTAACAGTTTACAAGCCAAAAATGGCGAAAATGCTGTTGAGTTGTTCAGAACACACAAAGTTGATTTGATCTTAATGGACGTGCAAATGCCGATAATGAATGGTTTTGACGCAAGCCAAATCATCAAGGCACGCTCTCCTCAAACGCCAATCATTGCTTTGTCCGGCGAATCAGGACAACGTGAATTAGACATGATCAATCAGTTAATGGATGGTCGACTTGAAAAGCCAACGTCTTTGAATGCATTGCAGCACGTACTCGATAACTGGCTTGAGAAAGACTGGGCGTCAAATGCTTCCAAAGAAGCCGAAGGTGAAGAGTAGATGGCTAACAAGTAAATTAACGACTGAATAAAAACCCCCTCAAGAAAGGTTCTTGAGGGGGTTTTTATTTTGGGATATTTCAGCTATTCGAAGAGATACTAAAGCTCTTTAATCTCAATTTGACGCAACGTTTCCATATACTCTAAAGTTTCATCCACATCGACTGGCTCGTACAAACGTAATACGCCAGCCCAACCTTCAGACACTTCAAAATCATAAGCTGCACCGGTACCACAGTTGAATGTGACAGACACTGTGCCATCACCGTTATCACGCATGGATTCGCCAGAAGCATAGAAGTGCTCAGAGTCGATCCAACCATCCGCTCCATAAGTGGTTAGAGAGTAGTAACCACCGCGCCCCTCAAAGTCCAGATTTGGCGTTGGAATCGTCCACTCTTGGCAGGTCGTCTTACCTTGACCTGGCACGCGCTCTAGGTATTGCGCTGTATCGGCTGGTAGCCCTGCGTAACCAAATGCCGTCACGTATTTGAAGTGGTGGTCTTCTACGTCATCCAAAGTCGCACCAAATCCCTTTAACCCTTCAATAGGCGCGCCGTGTTTCATTACATTGTTGATCAGTTTTAAACGGTAATTTTCAACATCACTAGGGTTATAGCCTTTACCTTGATAAGGCTTATCTGAATTCGCTTTGATAGAAAGCAGACTTTGGCGACGTTTGGTATCTTCGATAGAATCTGCGATACGTGTTCTGGCTAGTACATGAACATGTGTACCTGTCGTCAAGTCACTAGCTGTTAGGTTAAGTGTTTCACCACGACGAACCACCTTATGCACCAGATGATTTTCGTCCATGATATGGATGATTTGGAAATAGTCGTTGTCTTCTGCGGGCACATGGAACGTTGCACCTTCTGATACATCAACAACCATCGTCGAGTAAACAACATCACGATTTGAACGAATCACAGTTTGTGTGTCTTTTGAGACTGGTTCGGCGTGCAACCAATGGTTTACACCGACCTTATTTTGGAGACCAAGAAAGTTCCAATCTGACTCCGCTTCTGGGTAGTTATCCCAATTAACACCACCAACAGCAGTATGATCATAAACAGATGAACTGTTGTTATCCGCAGCTGTTGCGCCAAATGCAGTTAATGCTAATAGCGTCACTAACGTCGTTTTCTTCATAATGATTACTCATGTCTGTTTCGATGAGCTCAGTATCTAGACACTTCATGATATACTCCAATCGATTATATGAAATCAAGATATACAGTTTGGGCATATCTAAACAGCTTCTCAATTCTGGAGTGCAGTAATCATGATGAGTAACCGCTTTAAACGATTAGACCTTAATTTACTTAAGGTATTGAAAGTATTAATTGAGGTAAAAAATACTCGAAAGGCTTCAGAGCTTCTGTTTACAAGCCAACCCTCTATCAGTCGCTCACTACAAAAGCTACGTGAGTACTTTGACGATGAGTTGTTTATTCGCTCCCAACACGGCTTAGAACCCACTTCTAAATTGCTTGAAATTAAGCAGACCTTGTTACCGGTGTTGTTGCAGTTAGAACAAGTACTTGAACCAAAGTCTGAATTTGATGTTGCTCAGTTTGATGGCACTGTGAACATCGCCATTAATGGCTTTATTGCTAACAGCATCTCGGCAAAGCTAACTCAGATATTGTTAGCGCAAGCTCCTAAGGTCAAAGTGAATATTGTGGATTGGGGCGCGAATACTCTGGATTTACTCACCTCTGGTGAGGTTGATTTAGGTGTCAATTATTACCCATTAGAATTATCCAAACAGGTATACCAGAAACGTATCGCAAGCGATGATTTTGTCTTGGTATGCCGCACTGGGCATCCACTTGCCAACACGCTTTTGCAAAGTGACCAGCAAGAAACCTTGCAATTAGCGAGCTTGGTGGTCAGTGATTGGAACGACAATATTGCGTTAGCACCGAACGTGTTAGCCGATGTTGGCATCAATACTGAGGTAAAAATACGTTCGACTTACTTACACAGCTTATTATCTATAGTGAAGCAGAGCGACGTATTATTCCCATGCTCAAAACTACTGGCCAATTCGCTTTCAAATGAATTTTCTTTTGTGCAGTTTCCTCACATGCCCAACATGCCAAATGGCGATATTGGCATGACTATCGGGCGTAAACATCGCAATCAACCGAAGATGCGCTGGTTGGAATCGTGTATCAAAGAGGTGTTCAAAGAGTAGTTATATGTAGTTCTGAAAAGTAGAAACAAACAAGCATGACCCTTACTGGTGATTGGCCTCTGTCATCGCCGTTTCAATCAAATCCAGCAACCATTTATATTTAGCTGAGTGCTGGTTTTTCTTATGAAAATAAGCGAACACCTCCATCTCCTCGGTTCCCTCTTCCAATCCCTCAATTGCGATTGAGCGCAAGACACCTTTATGTTGTTCAATCACCGGAGGCATGCAAGGTGCGATAATGTTGGAGTACTTGATCGTTTCAATTAACCCAACGATGGAAGTCGTTCGCAGTGCCATGTTAATCGATTTACCTTGTCTTAAGACTTCCTCTTCCAATCGTGAATGTTTGTTTTGGTCGAAATAAGCAAGGTCAACATGAGCAAATGGGAACGACAACAAATCATCAATCGTCGCGATGGATTCCTCGAAAGGATGATCTTCTCTTACTGCCAATACAAACTTTAAGGTCACCAGAGGTACGGCAATGATCTCAGCAGGCAAATTCTTAGCTTCGAAGTGAATGACAAAATCAATCTCGTCACTCTTAAGTCTTTCTAATGAATTTTGGGAACTCGTATGACTGATCAGTCTTGAAAGTGGACTTTCTATTGATAGCTGATGAAACAGAGCGGGAGTCAACCAAGGCAGGACATGAGGATTCGCCTCTATCTTAAAATCTTCACTGAGGTCCGCGGGATTAAACTGTTTTCCTTCTTCTATCGCCGTAACCAATCCATCTAATAGCGGGAAAACGCGTCGATACAGGTCGTCTGAATAAGGTGTTGGCAAAAACTGCTGATGAGACAGGACAAACAATTCTTCACCTAAGGATTCCTTAAGCTTCTTGATGCTTTGGCTAACCGCTGGTGTCGAGACAAACAACTTCTCAGCCGCTTTTCTCAAGCTCTTCTCCTGATACACCACCACAAACACTTTCAATAAGTTCAGATCGACATTGTTAAGTTTCATGAAACACCATAAAGCATTGCTTAACGAATGGTTAAGTTTATATGAATTAACTTAACAAAGTCCACTTTGTATAGTTATCCCACCTTCACGAAGTACACGGATGTAGTGAGATAACTCTATGAGGCAGCTATGTTATTACAACGTTCGATCCTTTCTCTAACCCCTCTTTTGTTAGCTAGCGGTGCTATCGCTGAAGAAACAGAAGTTCAAGATATGTCAGACCCATTAGCGGTCTACACACAAGCAGGCTTCGGCTACACCGACAAGGGCTTAAACCTAAAAGTTGGGCAAACCTACGACACGGGCAGTGATACCACCATGGGCATGAATGTGCTCGAAATCAAAGGTATCGCTGGTGAGACGATTGGTTGGAGCGGTCGAGGTGCAGACGACAGTATTGATTCCTTCCGCTTTAGAAACTTCGGTGTAGATCTAACTAATGGCCGAGGATCGCAAGTTGATATGTCTTGGGATTTCGATAACAACCAAGGCAGCGCGTCTTACAGCTTTATTCAAGCTTTACCGCAAATGGGCATGTTTAACTTCTACCCGCTCGCGGGTGTCGGTATCGCTGCAGGTGAAGAGTTGGTTGAAGGCACTGGTGGCGCTCTCGATGCCGATCAACTTCGCGACCGCTACAACATGCACGGTACTTTCTACGTCGCAGGTATGTACGCCAAGATGCAACTTACCGATAAGGTTTGGTTGAACTACAACCCTATGTATTTAGGCACAATGTCAGGGTCATCAACGTTCAAAGATTTTGGCTTTGAGGGCAATGATTCTGTACTCGCACATGAATTTGCAGCGAGCTATCAAATCAATCCAAGAGCCAACGTTCGTTATTTCGCAAACTGGACAGAAAACACAAGTATCGAAGACGGCGATCACCGTATCGAATTTAACTACCAATTTTAAGTAGTGATTTCGGCTTTAACGAGCTGGTTTCGCTTGAACGAATAAGTTTAAGTTTTGAGGACACATTATGAACATGATATCTAAAGCCCTTGCCAGTACTTTCACACATCCACTGCGATCAACAGCGATGCTCGTTTCTATAACAGCCTTGTTTTCAGCAACGGCGATTGCTGGAAACGATAACCCAACAGAAACCCTTCAAACACGTGCGGGAGACTTCACCTTCGAAACCGACTTTCTTCATGGTATTCCAACACAAGAAAGCTCAGCAAAACTGTTCGAACTAATGGACCATCAACGCGCGTCACAAGCTTACATTTGGTCAGTGCCTTTGGTGTCAAACTACGCATGGAAACAAGCCTATGCAGACATGGGGGCAGAAGATGGTCAAATTACTTATGTTGAGTCTCATGAATCTAAGCTAGGCGGCTTAACTTACAACACCTCTACGCCTTACGCGATTACTTGGTTTAACGTAGAAAAAGAGCCCGTTGTTATAGAAATCCCCACAGATGAACTGCGCGGCGCAGTACACACCATGTGGCAGATCGGAATTTCTCAGATGACCGAGCCGGGCGTCTACGTGGTAAAAGCCAAAGGGTCTGAGACACCGAGTAATCTGCCAAAAGGCGCTCAGGTTTTTGAGTCAGACACCAACTATGTTTTCTTTGGCGTTCGCTTAATGGCAGAGTCAGACCAGCAACGTATGAAAGACTTAGAGGCCCTGAAAATTACCAACCTCAACGGAAAGCCACTGAGTGATAACGGCGTAAACTTCCCTGAGCGTGGTGAAGATGCCAAACACCCAAGAGGCATGGCATTTTGGAATACGTTGAATGAAGCCATTCAAGCTGAGCCAGTAGCAGAGCGTGATCGCATGATGCACGACATGCTACGTCCCCTGGGTATTGAGAAAGGTAAGACGTTTGAACCATCAGGTCAGCAGCGTGAGATTTTAGAGCAAGCTGTAGTGATGGGGGAAGCTATGGTTAAGAATATCGACTTCAACAAAACAGAACGCTTGCCACACGCAGCTTACGGTAAGGAAGGCAACTTTTGGGAAGTAGCGACGGCTTCAACACCAAACCAAGACCGTTACTACGGTATGGATCTCGATGGACGCGCAGCATGGTTCTACGAAGCTGTAACTAACGACGTAGCAATGCACGGTTTTGAGAATGGCGGTTGGGGCCAGATCTATCTAGACAACTACCGCGATGACAGTGGTAAGGGGCTTAATGGCAGCAACCACTACACTCTGACTCTGGATGGTGATGTAAACTTCGCGGATCTGTTCTGGACAATCACTATTTATAACGTTGAGAACCGCGCCATTATCGACAACGACATTGAGCGTGCAGATGTAGGTTCAAACATCGAGGGAACGGTCAAAGACGCACAAGGCAATTACACCTTCCACTTCTCGCCAACTAAGCCAGCAGGTGTGAATGAAGCTAACTGGGTGCAAACACGAGAAGACGAAAACTGGTTTGTTTACTTCCGTGCATACTCACCAAGTAAAGCATTTGTAGCGCAGCAGCCAGAAACCTTATTGCCTAACTTCAAGCGTGTGGATTAATCGCCTATAAGAAAATTTCATCAGGAACAATTATCAAGTTAGATGAAGTAATAAAAACAAGAAGAGGAGCCTAGTTGCTCCTCCTCTTGTTAGCTCCTTTATATTTTTAGCCTTTACATGTACAGAGAGACAAGCTCATCAAAAGTTTTCCGATTCTTACAACAATCCCATGATTTAAATAGAGAAAAGAGGTATACATAATGATGTATTATCTAAATTACTGAAATTATCATGACGCTCAAAGAGATCCTTAAAATTCCCAATGTCCGCTACTTCTTGATGTTTAGAAGCAGCTACTTTGCGCGTTTTTATTACCCAGTATTCACTCTACTCTACTTAGATTACGGGCTAACCCTTTCTCAATTCGCGATGCTCAATGTAGTTTGGGCGGCCACCATTGTGCTTGCTGAAGTACCGTCGGGTGCATTCGCTGATACCTTAGGCCGCAAGAAACTAGTGGTGCTGTCTTCGATCGTGATGTTTGTTGAGATCGCGATGATCGCGCTAGTGCCAACCGGAAACCCTGACTTGGTGTTCATAGTCTTTCTGATTAACCGGATTCTCAGTGGCTTAGCGATGGCACTGGCCAGCGGCGCCGACGAGGCATTGGCTTACGACACCTTAAAAGAACAAGGCAATGAAGAGTTGTGGCCTCGAGTGCTGCAAATCCAGCTTCGTGTCGCGTCTAGCGTGGGGATCTTTGTCACGCTGATTGGTGCGGCGATGTACGATGTGAACTTTATGACAAACATCTTTCATTTCCTTGGACTAGCCGAGCCAGAAAGCACTAAAGACCTGATGCGTATTCCCGTATTTGCCACCCTATTTGTTGCGATGCTCGCTATTTATGCAGCGATTAATATGCGCGAAGAGAAAAAGGTGATGCCAAGCGACCAAACCAAATTAGCAACCACCATCACAAGTCTTAAATTAACGATCGATGCGGGTAAATGGGTATTTGCTACGCCTTACGTGCTGTTCATCTTGCTCTACTACAGCCTATTCGAACACACCTCACGCATGTTCCTCACCATGAACAGCCAATACTATCTGGCCATTGATATTCCTATTATCTACTTCGGTTTTATTGGCGCGGGTATAAGCTTACTTAAGATCATCTTAGCTGGGCAAAGCCGAAGATTAGCAGAGAGCATTGAGCCTAAAACCTTCATCGTGGTTATGGGATTGGCGAGCACGGCGACTTATTACTGGATCAGTTTAGGTTGGTCGATCTACGGAGTCATTCCGGCATTGGTGTTAATCTTTATCATCATGACGATGAATATTTTCATCAGCTACCACCTGAATAAAAAGACCGAATCGCACAACAGAGCCACGGTCCTTAGCTTTAAAGGGCTGATGTTTAACCTCGGATACGGCCTGATCGGTATCTTGTACGCTTACTACTATAAGTTGGTGTCTCAGGGCTACACCGAACAAGAAATAGAACAGAACCTTGCCTTCTTGGCCTCACTATCTTCGTTTTTCTATTACTTCACCTTACTGTTCGTTTCGATCAGCGCGCTGTTCTACTTCAAGAACAAGAAACAGCCGATCTTCTGAAGAGCGATCTAATACTGAATAGAGAATAAAGGTGAGCCTCTGGCTATAATCAGACCATGTCGCTTCTTATCATGTGATTTTTTGTTAGTATCATCATCAAATTACATCACACATGGAAGCGTCATGTCTTTTAGTTGGATCGCCTTTACTCTTCTCGCAGCCTTTAGCCAATCTTGGCGCAATGCCTTTCAAAGCAAACTCAGTGGCACCATGAGCGTGGCTGGCGTGACGTTGGCGCGTTTTATTTGGGCTGGCCCAATAGCCCTTATTTACCTCTACACCCTCTATCAATGGCAGCCTGTAGCTATCCCCGACTTTTCGGGTGAATTTGTTTTCTATATTGTTGCTGCCGCCATTATGCAGATCCTCGCGACCGGCTTAATGGTGATGCTGTTCAAGCTAGAAAACTATGCGATAGGCGCTGGGTTAGCCAAGTGTGAAGCTCCTGTTTCTGCGGTGCTCTCCGTGTTGTTTTTTGGCACCGCATTAACAGTGACAGGTTGGGTCGGCGTACTTATTGGTACTTTAGGCGTGCTAATCATGAGTAGCGCTTCTGGCTGGCGAAGCTTGTCCCCGAAAGTGTTCTTGTTAGGTATGGCGTGTAGCACCGCCTTTGCTTTAACGTCTCTTTGGGTACGTGAAGCTAGCTTGAGCATTGGCTTACCCTTCCCTCACAGCGCAGCGTGGGTGCTGTTCCTAGTTATTTCCCTTCAAACAGTGATTATCTGTACGTACCTCTTTTTCAGAGAACGCGACACGTTACACCAGATATTCAAGAAGTCGAGATTGGTGGTGATGACAAGCTTAGCCAGTGTGATTGGTTCTCTTGGCTGGTTTAGTGCGATGTCACTTCAAGCCGTGCCTTATGTGAAAACGTTGGGACAAGTTGAGGTGGTCTTTATGGTGTTGATATCTTACTTCTGGTTGGGGCAAAGCATCGCGCGCAAAGACATTGTTGCGCTCATCTTACTCTCTATCGCAGCAGTATTAGTGATGTGGCAATGAGTAAGTTTCTCAATGCTTGGGCGTTGGCAAATAATACCCGAACAAAATATTCATCCACAGTATAAATCTTACCGTGGCATAAAATGATAAGCACGACCGCCACATAATTTTTATAGTGCTCGTATCAGCTATTAATCATAACCCAATAGGATACAGCCCAATGAAAACGCTCGCTCAAATCGCACTAGCAACGATCTTTTTTACAACCTCAATGATGGTATTCGCTGAACCCGCGACGATAAACCAATCCCAATCAAAAACGGCAACCACAACTGTGAAACATGAAGCAATGACTGTAACGTTAACTGATAAACATTTTACGTCTGCAGAAGAAACTGAAGCCACTGCCTCACAGGCTTTAACGCAAAGCCAAAAAACAGACTCAGCGCCACAGCCAACAATATAATGGCTGTATCAAAATAGTGGCGGGGCAAACTAACGTATAAAGACCTGTCATCATCAGGCAGTGACGAGCTCGTTAATATGGCTAGGACAAATTGAAGTCATATTGCGACCGTTTGTTTTCGCTTGATACAACGCTTTGTCGGCTCGACTAATAAACCCATCCCAATTCTCATGTGGGTGAAGCTGAGCGACACCGAAACTCGACGTCAGAAACATCTCTTTTCCTTGCACGGCTGAGATCTCTGAAATAGACAATCGCAACTTACAAGCAATAGCCTGTGCTTGTAGGAAATTGACATTGGGTAATAAAATCATTATCTCGTCTCCGCCAAAACGGAACGCGCTGGCTGTTGGCGATGTTTTTATCGCACTTTGAACCATTTCAGCAAAAGACTTGATCACGAGATCACCCACAATGTGTCCGTGTTGATCATTGATCGACTTAAAATTATCAATATCCATCATAATGGCACTGACAGGCGTAGTACCCGCCTGCTTCATGATGACTGGAACCATTTCATCTAATGCTCTGCGGTTTCCAAGTGCCGTTAAAGGATCACTGTAAGACAGGTCATGAATAGACCTAAGTAACCTTGCATTAATCAACCAGAGCATCGTGAAGCTCATCGATACGATAAGAACAATACTGACTAAAAAGGCAAGTTGATGAATAAGTGCGGCCGCCATGAAATCCTCCAGCTCAGCTGAAAATAACGTCACCGTTACTCGGAAAACCATAAACCCGCCATATATCAAAAATGACAAGGCCATCATCCGAGTTGCTAAGGTTAAGTCATCGCGTTGACCCTTCAATACCGCAAAGGCAGTACAAACAGTCACAAAGGCCAAATAGAAACTAATGAGGATGATTCGAGCCTTGATGGAAGGTTCGTAGTACGTAAAATAAATAAAACATGGCAAAAGAGCCAACATCATCAGACTACTTAGGTAGGTGCATTTTAGGGAATATTCTCGAAACAGGCATAAGCTATACAAAGCGAGATGAAAGCCAAGCGCAATGACCATGTTGGCGCCAATAACAGTGATCCAATCAGGGAGTTCCCCTCTTAGGCTCAACATCAACGGTCCACTTCCGATAACAAATATTGAAATGGAAAAAATTGAAAGCCCTTTAATGGACTGTTGGGTAAATTGGAACAGCAACAAGCCAATGCAGTAAATGAAAGAGAACAAAATAATAATAAAATTAAGTGTTCTCATATCCAGCGAAAAACCATCCATGATTTACTCTCTTCCCTAAGCCAATTAAATTATAACATGGTCAATAGTTATCGAAATCATAAATTTATTCACTATATGAATCATTACACTTTGTAAAATAGGGGATGTGTCACATATGGGGAGATCGGTATCGCATGAGTCCATGATATGGATAGGTATGTAAAACTCGCCCCATATGGCTTTATAACATCACTGAATCTACACGCTTCTTCACTCGTTACTTGGTTGAATGACGACTGTCTGGCATTATGCGCTCAAGAAATCTGTAGTTATTACGCGGTACAGAATGAACGAAGGTAGTCAGTGGTAGAATACAGCCAACAATTAAGTAGCCAATACGACGAACATGGTTACTTTGTTATCAGAAATTATTTCAATGAAGCTCAAATTGCATCGCTAAGAAAAGTCGTGCTGAAATTCCATGAATCATGGAAAGCAGACAACGAAGAATTCTATCAAGAAGAAGCATTTAACTCGTCTTTGATTACGGGAAGTGAGTATTTGCCAACCGAAGATAGACGCGTACTTTTCAACTTCATCAGCTCAAAACAAGTGATGGAAGTGGTCGATGCGGTGATTCCGAACAAACCGGCATTCATGAATACACAGCTGTTCTTCAACCCAGTAAACCCGCAGCAAAAAGACTTCTGGCATCGTGACTGTCAATACGACTACGACATTGATGATCAGATGAAAGTCATCATGGAAACCCAGGTATTGCATCTGCGAGTGCCCCTTTTTGATGAGCCAGGTATGGAGCTTATCCCCGGAACACATAAGCGCTGGGACAACGAAGAAGAGTACAATGTTCGCCAAGAAGAAAACGGCAAAGTGAGCAGCGATGACATATCTGGCGGTAAGCAAATACCATTAGCAGCCGGGGACTTATTGGTGTTTTCAGCGGATATGATCCACCGAGGCCGTTATGGCTTGGATCGTTTGGCTTTGGATATTTTGATCTTCGATTCGGCGGCAGACTATGTCGACTACGTTGATGACGACTGTTTACCAACACCAGCTATGTTGAGCAATATTAGCGACCCAAGATTGTTTATGAACACGCTACACTTAAAATCAATGCAGTACTCATAATCCATAAAGGTACCCGAACTATGACTGACACTAAGCAAAATACCCGAATTAGCCAGTTCCGTTTCGGTCAGCCAAAAGAATCTCTCAAGTTAGAACATGTCGCTTTAGGGGCACTAGACAAAGATAAAGTTCGAGTACAAATTCAAGCCACTAACATTAATCCTAGTGATCTGTTGTCGATTTATGGTGTGGGCCAATACAAACATAGCCACCAGCCGCCGAGAGTACCGGGATTTGAAGCGGTAGGAAGGGTTATCGAGTCCAGTCATGCAGAGTTTGCAGTGGATCAGCGCGTGCTTGTGGCAACCAGTGGAACATGGCAGAACTATGTCGATGTATCACCAGATGACCTGTTCCAAATTCCTCAGCATCTAGAAAATGGCTACGCCTGCCAGTTGTACATTAATGCGCTAACCGCATGGGTGTTGACGACAGAAGTGGCTAAGCTGACCCAAGAAGATGTGTTGATCATCAACGCAGGCAGCTCTGCCATCGGTAAGATCTTCTCCCAGTTATCAGTATCACTCGGCTTCCAAATCATTGTCGTTACATCACAGCCGACACAATACCCAACCACTTCCAGTTGGGTGTTAGATGCGAACGCTAATCTAGTTTATCAAATTAAGGCGTTAGACTTACCTATGCCAACCGTTGCCTTTGATGCGATTGGCGGTTCACCCGGAACCGATCTTATTCACACCCTTGGCAACAATGGGCGCTTTATCAACTATGGGACGTTGTCGCTGGATTTTTACGAGCCACGCTTCTTTGAATACGCGAAAAGCCAACACATCGATTTCAGTACCTTCTTCTTACGTTATTGGGAAGAAGCGGAAGGTAAAGATGTTCGCCGTGATAAGTTCACGACCATGCTAGATCACTTCATCACAAACGACATTCAGCTCGACATTGACCGCTATCTGCCATTCGATGAAGTGCAAACCGCGATTGATCTCATTGAATCGAAAACCATACGCTTGAACGGCAAGATCATATTACAGCCACAGTAAGTGAAAGTTGGACGATATACCTTGTTTATCTCAACAGGCAAGACGTTCAACAGCTTACAAACATGCTTATTAATACACCAACGCATAGAAAGTTTGATCAAAGAATTCGGAGTATTAAAAGATAGCGAAGAGTTGTAGTGAGTTTCATCGTAACTTAAGTGGTTACGAGATAGTCATGAATCACATTTATTTGAAACATCAGTAAGTTACATCACCATAAATATGACACTGATCACCCATAAGGTAATCTCGATTCTATATGGTAGCGTCATACTTAAAACCACGATGTGAACATACTTATGAAAAGACACATACTATCAAGCGCCATCCTACTCTCTCTAGCCTTTCCCACCTTTGCAGCTGATGGCGACATACACGATGTCACGATACTGGGTACTTCAGATATCCACGGTCATTTTATGGCGTGGGATTACGCGGCAGATAAACTCAACACTCGTGGTAGCTTGAGCCAAATCGCGACCAAGGTTGGTGAGATCCGCAAAGAGCAATCTAACATTATCCTTGTCGACGCTGGCGACACCATCCAAGGCAACTTCGTAGAAACCTTCAAAGACGAGCCCGTTGATCCAATGATGCTTGGCTTTAATCACATGAAATACGATGTATGGGTTTTAGGTAACCACGAATTCGACTTTGGCCTTAAAACGCTCAACAGAGCCGTTACCCAATTTAAAGGGCAGTCTCTCGGCGGCAACATCAAGAACAAAAACGGAAATCCATTCTTACCGGGTTACACCATTCTAGAACGCGGTGGCATTAAGATCGGCGTGATCGGAATGGATACCCCAATGACGGAGGTCTTTGCGCAAGGTACAAACCGTTTAGAAGGCGTCACTTTCACTAATCCAACCTTGGAAGTGAAGAAAATCGTCAAAGAGATTGATGATAAAGTGGATGCTATCGTATTGGTTGCCCATATGGGGATTGAGAACGAGAATGACATTGCCGACACCGGTGTCACCGACATTGCCAATGCAAACCCAGAGCTTGATGCCATCGTCGCTGGTCACATGCACACTCGCATCGATAAGGCCGTTGTGAATGGCGTTATTATTACTGAGCCCGACAAATATGGCCGAGCCCTATCTCGTATCGATCTTCAATTTGAAGAGCGCGATGGCACATTCACTCTCGTCAACAAAGACAGCTTCACTTATAAAATCAAAGGTATCGATTCTGATGAGAATATGGACGAGCTATACCAGCCTTATCATAAACAACTCCGAGAAATGGCGAATCGACCTGTCGCTCAGCTTACCGGCGTTGGTTTAGTCCCTGAAAACGAAATCCGCGGTATCCCTCAAGTCCATGTTCAAGACACAGGCATCAGTGCGCTATACCAAGAAGCGAGCTTCTTCTATGCACCTAAAGCCAATGTCATCGCACTTCAAATAGACAATGACAATGCAGAGCTCGATGTTGGCCCAATCAAAGCCAAAGACATCGCGTACAACTACCAATACGCAGGTGGCGAAATCACTGTCTACCAGATGACAGGCAAAGAGTTAAGAACCTACATGGAATGGTCTGCGGGCTACTTCAACTCAGTACAACCTGGCGATGTGACCTACAGCTTTAACCCTGAACGTAGAGCTTCAAAATATTCGACCAATGACTTCTTCGCGGGCGTAACTTATACCATCGACCTCACTCAGCCTGCAGGTACACGCATCACCAACCTCGCGTTTGCTGATGGCACACCGGTAAAAGATGAAACAGAAATCCGCATTGGTATGAATAGCTATCGAATGGGTCATCTAACCAAGCAAGGCGGCGTGCTAGAGGGTGAATCGTTCCCTGTACTCTTTGATACTGAAGCCGAGTATGGAGAAGAAGCAGGCACAATCCGTAATATGACCATCAAGTATCTTAAAGAAGAAAAGAACGGCCAGTATGAAGGCAAACCTCAGCAGCGTTGGGCACTTTCTGGTTTAGAAAGCCGCTACAACGAACAGCGTGAGATCGTAAAGTCATTGATTAATGATGAAACCATATCAATTCCAACCAGTGACGATGGCCGCTACACAAACATCGCTTCTATCAACGTAAAAGAGCTGATGTTCAAATCTGACGAAGCCAAACAAACAGCCATAACCACACGCGAAAAGAAACTGGCGCAGGCAACTGAGCAAGAGAGTAAGCAGATCAAACGCGAAATCACTCTGATTGAAGCGCTCAATTAAGCTCTGACCTCAAACCAATAACGACTTAACGACGCTTAGAGCGTGGTTAAGTCGTTGTCGTTTCCATCTTCCAACATTACATCTGTACTGAGTAAATCGGTTGATATTGGATGAATGAGCTGCAAAGGCTAACTCGTAGTTGGACAGAAACCGTTAGGTACTTTGCTTTAAACGGTTTCAATCAGATTAGAAAAAGTATCTTGAGACCTTAAATGTTTGTATGGGAATTTATCCTCGATCGAAATCTTCGCCCGCAACAAACTGCTTAACTGACTCTTTATCGACAGATATAAAATCAGATTTATTGCTCAAACCACCAAAATGCTGGTCTCTCCCACCTCTAAATTTGCCGTGTGGAGTGTTGAAAGTAATGGCTTCCCCTAAAGAGTATGTGTAGCTATCCAGTTTTGAATCATATAAACCATCAGCACCTTTAGGATATTGAGTGAACTGGATAGAGTTGTAATTCGGCTTTAGCAAATTAACGAAAGCTTTTTCGGCGTCTGCAACTATCCGCTTATGATCATAGTCAAAAGACAAGTCAAAGCTGTCTTCGTTTGCGCCAAATTGAGTTATGAATAATGGCTCTAGTCTATACAAGAAAAGGAAGGTTTCGTCACTAACTCGAGCACCTGGAAAACGCTGGGGTTCATTCGCCAAGATCTCCATCCGCTTTTGGTGACCTTTTCTAATAAGTCTTTCATAACTGTCACCTTTTTTAGCTATTCCAACGTACAGCAAGTCGTAAACAAATAGTTCTTCAAAATTATCTAAGCCATAAACTCCTGAAGCTTCTCGTGAACGATGCCATAAAATTGTCTCTGGTGAAAAATACTCTAGGAGGTACTGCTCACCGTCCTGTTCATAGAACACGTTAATACCCCATTCTCCACAACCTACACCTATTTTTTGGTGTTCCGAGCTATTAACTGCACTCAATTCATTTATGGAAAGTGAACACTCTGAGCGTTTTTCACCATTTATAAACAAATCAAATGACAAAATCATATCGGCTTCATTAAAGCTATAAGCCTCGAAATGAGATTTAGCCTTAGCTCCTATCATATAGAAGTCACTTTGCTTCATGTATGCTGCTGCAGGTTCATCCTTAAGCCAAACAGCCTCTTGATTTGAAATTGGTGGAAACACCAATTCGAGAAAAGTGACCTTTGATCTGTTTGTATCGCGCCTAGCGGGAACAGGTTTATCGGACATTTCTTTTTTACTTTGCTGAGCTTGCTTTCCTTGCGAAACACGTACTACTTTTTTGAGTTTTCGCTGTATTCTTTTACTACCATTGTTATTGGCCATTTTCTTACGGAGTTTTCTTTTTAAGATTATTAATTCTTTTTTCTTCATACTAGCCTCTATTTACCTAACGCTTGGCTTAAGGTGCGCCACGACCAACTCACCAAGTGCACTGAACTCCAAACCAAAACCGCCGAGTGTAAAGTGTCACCTTGATGCCTTTGTTAAGCAGCAGGTACACCAAGTACTTGTTCCTTTACTCTTTTCGCAACTTCATCGATATTAGGGTAGATTTTGCTATGGCAGAACCCTTTACTTTCCAGTTCATCAAGAATAGAAGATGCAGAAAAAGGATTGATTCTCATACAGTCCAACCTTTCAAAAAGGTGTTTATTTTTATTCAACGGAATAAAACCATTTTTGCTATCCCCTAAATGCTTCATTAAAGCAAAACTACCTTTTTGAGCCCTAACACGAGGTATCTTGAATGATGTATCAAAAAGCTTTGTTCTCGTACCAAGAAAAGGAAGATGTTTACTAAGATCATCAATGTAATCCTTAGCTAGCGGTCTCAGCATCCATACTTCAGGTTGAGAATCAGGCTCTTCTCTTATTTTTTCAAGTGCAAACCATAATGCCGTATACGCATTAGTCGTCAGATCTAATAAACGAGTAGGCAATCCATGGTGCTGAGCGACTACAAGCCAATCCCAGTCATTTTCAGGAATAATATGAAGGCAGCTTTTAGATTGCTCTTTAAACTTATCTAATAACTCTTTTTCTTGTTCCAGTAATCGACCTCTATCAGTTCCGCGACAAATACTAGGTAATAGCGGCCAATCCATTCTTTGTCCTCGATACAACACATGATTTGTTGATGACTTTAACTTTTGAATCTGTAGGTCGAACTCAGATAAACTGTTTATATATTCCACTTACATAACCTCAATTATGCTGCTTAGCTTTATAGACGGACTTTTCCGTCTATGTTGCTGCCATTTATTATGAAACTCAACTGGTATCAACCTGTTATGTGAATAGGCATATAGTTGTGGGGGCGAATTACGGAACAATTCCGTATAAGAGATCAAAGTACGGATTAGATTAACTTGGTCTCTTGGTGTACTGGTCAGGTGTTCCGTTTGCAGGTTCTGAGAAGGTTTGGGGCATAAACAAGCTAGAGAAACAGCACCAACCCACTTCGCTTTCATAAATAAAACGTTTAATAAGTTGAGCTACGATTTATTGCACTTAAACGAGATCACGAACCATCTAACGATAAATCCAAAAGCCTCCATAGTGACTCTAAGCTCCCACCACCAACTGTATTCTCCCTCTCACTGATCTATTTCCCTCTTTTTGAAGTACAAGTTATTAATAATTCGATATAAATCGCTCTATTGTTTGAAATTGTTGTCTACAGTTTTATAGAGCTTGCCGTTTTGGTAATTGCCACAAGTAACGACACCTTTTGATGGTAATTTTTGGTTATAAGGAAAGGAAATGGAAAGCCCAATTGTCACACTCACACATGCCATCAAAAGCTTTGTTGATGGTAAAGATATCCATCACGTGTTGGACAATGTCGACTTCGCTTTGGCGACAAGGGCAAGCGTGGCTTTAACAGGGGCGAGTGGCAGTGGGAAGAGTACTTTACTCAACCTAATCGCGGGGTTTGAACCTCTATCTGGTGGCGAGTTGTGGCTCGATGGCGAGAACACATCAGCTTGGAAAGACATACAATGGAGCCGATTCCGCCATCAAAAATTGGGCGTTATCTTTCAACAGTTCAACTTATTGACCCCACTCAACGTAAAACAAAACATCGCCTTCCCTCTTCATTTAAATCAACAGAAGTGGAGCGACTGGTGCGACTATTTAGTTGATGCATTGGGTATCAGCGAGCTACTCGAAAGACATGTATCCGCACTCTCTGGCGGGCAGCAACAAAGAGTTGCGATTGCTCGCGCGCTAGCCCATAAACCGAAACTGCTGCTTGCCGATGAACCCACAGGCAACCTCGACCACAAAGCAGGCATTGAGGTAATGAAGCTACTGAGTGAAATCACTACACAAGGCAACACTGCCGTGCTTTTGGTTACGCACAGCCCCGAATGTGCCAGCTTTATGCAGACAAAATTGGTGTTAGATGATGGTTGTTTAAAGAACGTCGATCGACCCCAAACCAAAGAGCAGCAACTTTGTGAGTAACCCAATGAAGCAAACTGGCTTCGCACAGAACCAGCTCACCCATACTAAACTGACGTTGAATCTATTCGCGGCGCACTATCGTCAATCACCACTGCAAGCCGCGGCGATTCTGATCGGCATTGTGCTAGCGGTCACCTTGTTTGTCGCCGTGCAAGCCATCAACCTCAATGCCAAGCGCAGTTATGCAGAATCGACCGAGCAACTTAGCGCCCAAGCAAAGAACCTTATCATTCCACCAGCAGGGCAAAACTATTTGCCGGAATCGCTCTACTTCAGCTTAAGACAAAGTGGATTAAGCGCTACGCTGCCTGTGATTGAAGGGCGAGTAAGAGACGAACAAGGTCAACGTTGGTCTGTTCAAGGCAGTGAGTTGATCGCTGCCCTCACTTCAAGAAATCGCCACGCTCGCGTCGACGAGAAAAGCAATACTCAAACCAAAGAGCCAAACATTTCCCTGTTCGACAATGTCTTACCTTTGCCGCAACTCTTAGCGGGTGAACCCATTGTGATGATGAGCCAGTCACAGCACCAGAACTTGGGAGAAGTAGACACACTCACTTTGGATGAAGTACTCACCCAAGTGGTAGTGCTGCCCGATGAATGGCAACTGGGCAGCAGAATGTTGATGGATATTGGATTCGCTCAGCAACTGCTTAACAAGCAAGGACAACTGAGCTATATCGCTATTTTTGACACTAAGAGCGACACTAACAGCAATACTCATGATAAATGGCAAAGCCTTATTGGCAAGCAAGGGCAATGGATTTCCAACAACCAAAGCACGGATCTCGGTTCAATTACCGATAGCTTTCACCTCAACCTCACCGCCATGAGTTTGTTGGCGTTTTTGGTTGGCCTGTTCATCGCTTACAATGGCGTGAAGTACAGTTTGCTGAAACGTAATCGGCTGTTGGTGCAAATTCAACAAGCCGGCATTGCGCCAAGCATCGTATTTTCAGCTCTGTTAGTCGAGCTGACTCTCTTAGTCACAATGGGCGCGTCGCTTGGTTTCATTCTCGGCATTCAACTCAGCCATTGGCTACATCCCACCGTCGCGATAACGCTTGAGCAACTTTATGGTGCAACACTGCTTCCCGGCACATGGCAGTGGCAATGGTTAGTGCAGGCACTGCTACTCACGCTGGCCGCAACGCTTGTCGCGTGTTGGCAGCACTTTAAACAGCGAGTGCGACAACCCCTCTCTTCCCATGGCGGTTTCTATCAAGCGCCGGAAGCGTCTAACGAAAATCAGCTGTTTGTTATAGGGTCAGTATTAACCATTGTCGCGTTAGCAGGGTTATGGCTGAGCGAGCATCATCGCTTCACCATGGCTTGGCTAGGTGTGTTAGTGGTGTCGATTCCTTTGTACCTGCCCAAAACACTCAGCGTGCTAGCGAACTGGAGCGAAAAACGTACCCAATCGGGGTTAATACAATATCTGTTCGCTGAGCTGCGTGAACTTATCTCCCCTCTGTCCCTTGCCATGATGGCGTTGCTTCTCGCCGTCACCGCCAACATCGGAATGAATACCTTAGTCGGCAGCTTTGAATCCACGTTAAAGCAATGGCTTGAACAGCGCTTACATGCCGATATTTACGTTAGTCCTGCCCAAGGTGAAATTGCAAATGTCGAACGTGCGTTAGAGCAGTTTGAGAACGTTGAAACCGTCTACAAGCAATACTACGTCGATGATAACTTGCAGGGCTTACCGACTTTGCTCGGCACCAAAGACAAAGACACACTTGAGCAAACCATGGTGTTCCAATCCTACCTTAATGACTTCTGGACGCGCTTTTACCAAGGTGAATTAGTGGCAATCAGCGAGCCTACGGCAGTGAAGCTCGGTTTGTCCCTTGGAAGCCGACTCAAGCTCGACGCGATCCAAGACAAAACACTCATCGTCGGGGCGATTTTCCACGATTACGGCTCACCGAATGGTGAAGTGTTACTTGCTCCTGATTTGTGGCTCGAAAGCGGATTTACTGACTTACCCACCAGCTTGGGAATCAAAGTATCTGGCGACCCACAAGTGGTGTACGAACAGCTACGCCAACAACTCAATTTACACCCTAGCCAGCTTTACGATCAAGCGCAGATCAAATCGATCGCGTTAGATATCTTCTCACAAACCTTTGCCATTACTCGAGCGCTTAATAGCGTCACTTTAATGGTGGCGGTGATAGGGTTGTTCTGTGCCTGTTTCATGTTGCTCGATGCACGCAAAGCCGCTATTGCAAGGTTGTATGCGCTCGGTGTTAGTCAGAAAAAATTGATGGCGATGGTGGTCGGGCAAATCGTTGTTCTGGTCACCTTCACTCTGATTATCGCCTTACCACTCGGCGCTATGGTCGGTTATGTGTTAACGGACATCGTTACCCTGCGCGCCTTTGGTTGGAGCTTAAATTATGTATGGAATTGGAGTGACGCAGTCAGCATCGCAACTATCACCATTTTAGTGGCTGTGATTGCGACCTTGATTCCACTGTGGCGTTTGGTCAGTAAACCCGTGGTATCCAGTTTGCAGAGTGAGGTGTTGTGATGAATCGATCAATGAGAGTTTTCGTTCTCACACTTGGCATCTTGCTCCTTTTAGGGTGTGAGGAGTCCACTCAACCATCAGCTCAAAATATGGGTTCGATACTTGGCGCAGAAACACAAACCGACGATAAAACACAAAAAGAGGCTGAGCAATTCACGCCGGTAGTAAAAGGTATCGACATCACCTTCCCTGCCGACCATCAAGCACACCCAGATTTTCGTCATGAATGGTGGTATTTAACCGCAAACTTAATTGATGAAGACGGCAATGCGTTAGGCCTGCAGTGGACACAGTTCCGCTTCGCGGCTGCACCACAGGAAAGTGGCAATGGCACTAAGGAAACTACGTGGCAAAGTCAGCAAATCTACATGGCACACAGCGCCGTCACCACCAAAGACAAACACTACGCCGATGAGAAGTGGTCACGCGACCAAGCAGAACTGGCAGGTGTAAGCGCCTCACCATTTCGGGTCTATCTCGATGACTGGCAATGGACATCGTCAAGCGATGATCTGTTCCCCGCAACCTTGAACGCTAATTCCGGTCAGTTTGGCTACTCGCTTAAGTTAACCAACAACGCCCCTTATCAAAAGCAAGGCGAACAAGGCTACAGCACCAAAAGTAGCGATGGCAAAGTAGCTTCCTATTACTACAGCCAACCATTCATTAATGTATCGGGCGAAGTAATCATCGATGGAGTCACGCATCAAGTTTCTGGCAAAGGTTGGATAGACAGAGAATGGAGCTCGCAGTTTTTACTCGACTCGCAACAAGGCTGGGATTGGTTTGCGCTAAGGCTAGGTGATGAAACCAGTTTGGTGGTGTTTCAACTTCGAAACTCAACAACAGGTGAAGCCAGTTATGCTCACGCAAGATTGATGCAGCAAGATGGTTCTGGCATCGCGATTTCACAGCAAGACATCACCCTAATCGCCACCAAACAGACTGAAATCGATGGGCGTGACTACCCAACAGAGTGGCAAATTTCGATTCCAACTCAACAAATCGAACTGACCGTCTCAGCACTCAATCCAAATGCCAAAATGCCACTGTCAGTTCCCTATTGGGAAGGGCCTATCTCAATTGAAGGAACACACTCCGGTTCTGGTTATATGGAGCTTACGGGGTATTAATTGAAAAATACTACCTAACACATATTGAGTCATTAAGAGAGCGAGGGCTGAATTGAACTACCACCACTGAAGACTTAAATAGATTCTAGTAAAACCATTGGCACAATAAACTGTCCCAACACGTTCAGAGCTAATCATTTGGGCTCATTAACAATAAGATTAAATGCAGGAACAGCAATATACGGACTTTGCAAATGGCTGGGTGACTCTCCAATATCACCTATCGCAACCTAGATACTATCAATTACACAATATCAAGGTCGTTCCGATAATCCTATTAGGGTACAAATATGTTCCAAACCTCAAGTAACGGTGACATATGCAACTTTCTGTAAACCATACTTATATTTATGTTTAAGTCGGTTTGACACAGACTGACACACCTGCGGAAAAAATGAGTTTGCGTCATCCGCGTTCAACACTACAATGGAAGACTCTCAATAGTTAAGGGCTAACGATGAAAGAACTTCGCGATTTAGATTTAAACCTACTGAAACTATTGCAAGCGGTTGTAGAAACACGAAACACACATCAGGCCGCAGACAAGTTGGGGATATCACAAACTAGCGTCAGTCGTGGTCTAGCTAAGCTGAGAGAAACGTTTGGTGATCGACTGTTTATTCGTAAAGCTCATGGTGTCGAGCCTTCTGAGCTAGCTGAGAAACTTGCAGAAGCCGCCGATGAAATGTTCACACCTCTACTAAAAGTCGTCGAGTCTTATCAAAATTTCGACCCTCTGCAATTTAAAGGTGAAGTGTCGATCGCAATGAACATCTTCATGCTTGAGCAATGGGGAGATGGTATTTTTAGTGCTCTAAGAGAAGCACTACCTGCTGCCAGTTTTAAATTAGTTTATTGGCAAGAACAAAGCTTAAATGAAATGCTTAATGGCCAAATAGATTACTTGCTCCTTTTTTCTCAGTTCCAATTGCCACAAGAGATTTATCAGCACCGTTTAAAAGAAATAAAACTCAGCCTCATTGCTCGTAAAGATCACCCAGTACTTAGTAAGAGTACCGCCCTAGAAGACATCCATCACCTTCCTATCACTCGGATACTCGCTGATGGGATTAACTCAAAACGCGCCCCGGTTGAAGACTTTTATTTAGCAAGAGGGTATAAAGCAAATATCGTTTTAACGACTCACAGTATTCGAGTTTTACTCAATAAATTAAAACATTCTGACGCCTTGTCTTTTGGTAGTACGTTAGTGACTGAGAATGAGCCCGAACTAAGTTGCTACCCTCTTCCGACGGTTCCAAAAGAGATGAGATCAATCCAAATCAATGGTGGTTACCTGCAATCTAAACGTGGTTTTCCACTAAACCAACTGCTGCACCAAACGATGCAAAACTTTTTCGACAAGGTAGTGCAACCTGAGAAATAACCCTTTAATTAGGACAACTTAATCTAGGTTGCTATTATCAATCTATCTCCAAAATTATTATATTAATTGATGTGCTTATTAAAAAATAAACCAATCTCTTTAAGCGCATCTTCCGATTCAGGCATGTCCGCAACAAGTCCATTCATATAGTCACCATGAGACTGACCATCATAAACATGAAGCTCAGTCTCAACATCAGCGCTGCGCAGTAATCGGTGCATTCGAACCGTGTCACTCAGTAATAAATCACGAGTTCCTGAAATAAAAACAGTGGGTGGAAAAGAATCTATATTTGCGTAAATAGGTGAAATTAGCGGGTTATCCAACGCCTCACCATCAGCATATAAATCAAATGTCGCTTGAATTAATCCTTCACGCTGACCTAATGAATCAAGTCCCTTTAATGTATGCCAAGTATCTGATGTTTCTTTAAGATCAACCGCGGGTGTACCAACAAAAAGAGCTCCCGGAGCAGGCAAATTCATCTCTTGTATTTTCAGTGTCGTTGCTAACGTTAAATTGCCGCCCGCAGATGTGCCAAAAATTGCACTCGACTCTGCTGTTTGGGTTTTCATTAACTCTTTCCAAACGGCAACGGCATCATCAATTGCAGCTGGAAATGGGTGTAATGGCGGTTGACGATAATCAACTGAAATCACTTTTGCACCAAGACCGTCAGCGACCCAGATAGCTTCTCGTAACGCAGATTCGCCACCACCAAATACAAATGCACCACCATGAATGTGTACTAACCACTTGTCTTTATATTCAGATGAGATCACTTTTGGTGTCACAAAAAAAGTGTCTACTCCTGCAAATTGTTTTGCTTCATACGTTACTTCAAAACGTTCCGCTACCGATTTAGCGAGTTCAACTCCGTGCGCATCAAACATGGACTGAAATTCAAGCCACGCCTCTGTACTTTCAGGGACAGGAATCTCTGGAATGCTGCCTCTACCTTCGATCATTTCAGCAAGCGTTGTCGATATCCCCACAGGCGTTGGAATTGTGCGCTCAGCCAAGTTGATATCAGCGATTGCCGTAGTACTTGAAAGACTAAGTACAAGCGCAGAGACAAGAGTAGTAGGCATTAAATTAGTCGGTATAAATTTGTGTAATGTTCTCATTGTGACTCCAAAGGCGACTTATGAACTGTGGTTTGCAGTTTATTTACGCCATTATTGAATTCAATGAACTTAAAATCGACGAATTAGAGAAATTCAGAATTGGGGCAACAATTGAAGCATTTATGAATTTCTCTAATTCATATTCAACCTCTCCCCACAACCATAGACTATGAGCAAATCACTACCTTATGGAGGATGTAGTGAACATTCGCGAATCAACAACGTTACTAGGACCTTACGATGTTGATATCAACGAGAAGCTCAAATGTATAAGATTTTAAAACAAGAGAAAACGCTGCTCCTCGGTATTTTGACTGTTATATTTTTCAAGACTTTAGGCGAAAACATACTGACCTCAAGTCTCTCAACCCTCTCTTATGTCATCACTACCTCTGTACTCTTTTATGTCGCCATGACCGCCATTTTCGCGGTGGTTCGCCACTCAGATTCCTTAGCAATCAAGTTGGGAGACCCGTTTGGCACACTCATTCTTACACTGTCAGTCATCTCATTAGAAGTGATCATGATCTCCTCTGTCATGTTGACCGGAGATCCGAACCCCGTTCTTGCCCGAGATACGATGTTCGCAGTGATCATGGCGGTATTGAATGGTTTTGTCGGTATTACTTTATTAGTCGGTGGGATGAAGTATCACACTCAGTCGTATAATTTGGATGGTATTAAGGCGTATTTGGTTGCCATTATCCCTCTCGCAATGCTTTGTCTGATCTTGCCAAATTTTACCAGCAGCAGTGATAACGGAAACATGTCATTCAGCTTGATGGGCACACTGGTTCTCGCATCCATTGCGTTATATGGCGTATTCCTGTTCGTACAAACACGTAGCCATACTCACTTCTTCATTGATGCCGACAATAAAAGTGAACACGACCACCACGGTCCTGTAAGCAGCAATCTATTTCACACTGTCATGCTCATTAGCTACTTGCTCATCGTGATACTTCTAGCAAAAGGGCTAGCTATTCCAATTAACGACAGCATTAGCGTTATGGGCGCTCCAGCAGCCCTTGGTGGCCTTATCGTTGCCCTTATTATTCTTGCTCCAGAAGCCGTTGGTGCCGTGAAAGCCGCTCTCACAAACCAACTGCAGCGTGCTATCAACCTATTTTTTGGTTCGGTATTAGCAACGATTGCACTGACCGTACCGGCCGTTTTACTCATCTCTGGCGTAATGGACCAGCCCTTGAAGTTAGGCCTAGAACCCGCAGAAATGGTGTTGCTGGCCGCGACGCTTCTCATGACCAGCGTTAGCTTTAGCAGCGGTAGAACCAACTCGCTGAATGGTGCGACCCACCTTATTCTCTTCTTCGCTTATTTGATTTTGATGTTCGACTAACACCACGCACAACAGCCAGATCATTCGATCTGGTTGTCACGTCGTTTTATACCATTAAGGAAAAAGTATGAATGAGATATTAGCCGCCATTTGGGTGCAAGATTTTGACACGCTACTTGAGATCAACTCACTCCATATCTTGCTGCTACTGCTCGCTGTTGTGTTATTTCTAGAATCGAGTTTTGTGTTTTTGCCTCTCCCCGGAGACGGACTGGTATTGTTTGTAGGAGGACTGGTGGGATTAGGTGCTTTGGACTTTTATACCGCCCTGACTGCTCTCAGCGTATCGGCTTGTTTAGGCACGATTGTCGGTTATCTGCAAGGACGCTGGTTAGAAGGTTCACGCTTAATGAACAAAATTGAAGTCGTGCTGCCTGACGATTCATTACCTAGAGCAAGGCGCCTTCTCAATAAATTCGGGTTCCTATCGTTGTTCGTATCTCGCTTTATCCCATTCGTTCGTGTTTTAACCCCAATGCTTATGGGTATTGCACGTCTCAGCTTTATCCGCACAGTCATGATCAGCATGACCAGCTCTATCGTGTGGGTGTTAACGCTGCTTTATGCTGGAAAATACATTATGCGTCACCCATTTTTAGCCCAACACCAAGAGCTCATCACCAAATGGTTTCTCTTCACTAGCTTAACGCTGATGGCCATTGCTTTTATCACGCTGTTTGTCCGAATTATCCGCAAACGTAATCACATTGCAGTGTAGCCCATTATATGACCTTAATAACCATTCCATTACCTAACACTGACGCCGAACTGCTGTACTCCGAGTTAATTTCAGCAATGAAGTCCGGAACTAGTGAGAGCATTATCAAACATATAGAAAGTGCTAACCTACCCGATTTTCCATTCGTGATTAGAAAATTCACCAACGCACAGTGTGAACAGTTTTGGGTGTTGCTTTGTACTCAAAAACCTAATCTAGCTGCTGATTTTCTGGATTTCCTAACAGAGCCAGAACGTGCACTTTTATTTTCCACCCTTCCTATCGACAGCGCAAAAGACATACTTTTGCATATGCGTTCAGACGTTCGCCGTTCTCTATTACGTAGCTTACCTAAACCACTTCACAAAGCCCTTGAATCCTCCCTGCCCGAAACTTGGGAAAACGAAGAAAAAGCCGCAATGTCTTTTCCTAATGGCTCCGTGGGACGTATTTGCAAGAATGAGATCATTAAATTGGAAAGCTGGGCAACCATTTCAGACTTAGAGAACGTCTTACGTGAAGGTGAGCAAAGCTCTGAACGAATTGAGTGGCGCTACATTTATTTACACGACAAACACGGTAACTACTTAGGAGCGGTGAAAACTAGAGAACTGTTTCTCGCTCAATCTTGGGATAGATTGCTCGATCATATTGATACAAGTGTCCCCACCGTACCTGCAGATTTTGATCTCCAATCATTAAAAAGTGTGCTCGACTCTACCTCACACTCTACCGTTCCTGTCATCGACGAATACGGCTTTCAAATTGGCATTGTTGGTCACACCCAATTAAACCAGGCGTTATATGAAAAATCCGAACAACAACAACGTGAGAGCAGCGGTATATTTGGCGGCGACGAGTTTCGTACCATGCCACTACTCAAGCGTAATATCCGACGCCTCACATTTTTGCTGCCATCGGTCATCTTGAGCTATGCCGCGGTATCGATCATCGCTTCCTTTGAACATATTATCGAACAAGTTGCCGTATTAGCCGCAATTTTACCTTTAGTGGCTAACTTATCCGGTGCCGCGGGTAACCAATCTGTTGCCGTTTCTATTCGAGAATTATCAACAAAGCATATTTCCGCTAGAGACTGGTTATTTGTTGTCGCCAAAGAGTTCCCGATTGGTGCTATCAATGGTCTTGCTATTGGTCTGGTTATTGCTCTACTCATGTTGATTACCCATGGTCAGCAAAGTCATTTATTACCAGTACTTGTTGCGGCGGCCTACACGATATCGTCCACTTTCGCAGTCATGATCGGTGGCGCGTTACCTCTGCTTCTCAAACGCGTAAACCTCGACCCGGCCATGTTATCTAGCCCACTGCTCACCACATTAACCGATGCGATTTCATTCTTTAGTGTTCTGTACCTTGCTCAGTTAATGCTTCTTTAATTTAGTTAGTCAGCCATTTAGTCATTAATTTGATTCGAGATTAAACCGACACCTAATAATTTAACCATCACCCAATGACACAAAAAACCACCCATATTTAAAGGAAACCGTATGCACCTAGAAACGTTATTCACCTATTTAACTCTCACCGTTCTCGGCTTGTTGCCAATGATGAACCCACCAGCCGCTGCAACCGTTCTTCTTGGTTTAAGTAAGGGCCGAGACAAGAGTTATATCGTTTCACAAGCGAAAACCGTTGGGCTTTACCTATTCATCGCCATGTGCATTACTTTTTTCATTGGTGCTTCTGTTTTAGAGTTGTTTAGTATTTCAATTCCGAGCTTACGCTTGGGTGGCGGAATTATCATTTGTGCGATTGGTTTCAACATGCTGTTTCCAAAACCAGAAAGTATGGATGGCAGTGTCGGACAAGATTCTATTGCTTTAGTGCCCCTTACTATTCCATCACTGTGCGGTCCCGGAACAATGGCACTGATCATTAGCCTTGCCGCTGAAATTGCTTCTAGTGAAGAAGAGTTAGAAAAAATAAGTATTTATACAGGAGTGATTGGTGGTTTTGGTGTCGTGAGCTTAGTCGCCGCTTTTATTCTGAGTATGGCTTACCCGTTACTTAAAGCTTTGGGTCAAAATGGTATTAACGCGTTTACCCGAATAATGGGTTTTCTGCTTATCTGTATGGGTGTGCAGTTCTTTACTATCGGTATTACAGAAATCGTACAAGACATCGGCGCCTTGCTGTAATTTTTCGTATCAAAACCCCGCACTGTAAATTGCTTATTGTGTGGGTTTTTCTGTTTAAACAACGGCACCCAGTTTCCACTCCAACAGCCCACAATACTATCCCCCTCAAAATACCCACTCTAACTCTAATCGCTCGACTTGTTCTTCGTTCTTCGTTCTTCTATGTAAGTGTTCCACTGATCCAGTAAACATTGAACCAGTATATATTGACGGACCAGTAAACATTGGCACCTTTAACGAACATCTTCCCGAGTTTTCATCACAGAGATTCGATAGCAATGTATGAACGTTTTAAGGCGGTCACACTGGTGGTTTTCTAGCTAAATAGTACTGTTTATACATTGATAACAGCACGTATCTTTCATCAAACTTGAGTACTAAATCGTTCACTTCCTCCAGGCTAATACGAATAAAAAAGCTGATACCAACATTATTGGTATCAGCTTAATCCTACGTACTTCTGGACGTTCTTTCTTATCCTAATGAAAGGTATTGAACATGTAGATGTTAACGATAGCTTACTCGATACAGCAAGGCATAAATCACAGGCAATACCACTAATGTTAGTAGTGTAGCAAACCCAAGTCCGAATATGATGGTCACCGCCATCGACTGGAAGAAGGCATCAAATACCAGCGGGATCATACCTAGCATGGTAGTAATTGCCGCCATGCACACAGGTCGTACACGACTCACACTCGCATCCACAATCGCACGGTTAAGGTTTGAACCTTGGTCGGTTTCGATATTGATTTGCTCCACCAACACAATACCATTCTTCACAATCATGCCTGATAAGCTCAATAGTCCTAGCAATGCCGTGAACGAGAACGGAATATTCATTAATAGTAAGCCCGCAGTCACACCAATTAATGCTAATGGTACGGTTAACCAAATCGCCAAAGGCTGACGAATGGTGTTAAACAACAAGACCGTAATCAAGAACATAATCAGATAGCCCATTGGCAATGAACCCATTAGGTTGTTGGTCGCCTTTTGCTGACTTTCATATTCACCGCCCCACTCAAAATGATAGCCCTGAGGGAGTTCAATCGCTTCGATTTTAGGAGCAACCAAACGGCGCAAAGATTCAGCCGTATCATCACCAAATGGCGTCACATCGGCCATAACGGAAATCACGCGTTTAAAGTTACGACGAACAATTAGAGAGTCTTCCGTCGTCAAATTAAAGTCGGAAACAACCTGTGTTATTGGGATATAACGGCTTTGGTCTTGGCTCCACACTTGTAACTCAGGTAATCTATCGATATCAAAACGTTCTTCATCTGGCGCGCGCATCACAATCGGCATGATATGACTACCATCTCTGAACAAGCCAATCTGCTCACCATTTAAATTGCGTAACAAGGTTCTATCAAGATCACTTTTGGTTATCCCAACTCGCCTTGCTGCTGCACCATCGAGTTGCGGTTCAAGCACTTGAGTTTTCTCTCGCCATGAGTGACGAACTGCAGTTGCTTTTGGCTCATTACGCATGATCTCATTCGCTTGAGCAGCAAGTTGTCTCAACACCTGTGGGTCCGCACCATAAAAGCGCGCTTCGACTTTAGCGGCGGGGGCTGGACCTAAGTCCATTAACTTAAACTTGAAATCAATATCTGGATGTAAACTTTCAAGCCTTGCTTTCATCTGGGGTAACATCGTTTCGATCGCGGCTAAGTCTTTCGCTTCGACAATCAATTGCCCGTAACTGCTATATGATTTTTCAGGTGCATAAGTCAGAATAAATCGCTGAGCACCCGCACCTACGACGGTTGTAACATTATGAACATCATTAAAGCCGCTCACGGTACGTTCAATTTGCTTTAAGCGTCGTTCTGTTTCACGAACGTCTGTGCCTTGTTGCAGCCATACATCCACATAGAAAATTGGCGTATTCGATGGCGGGAAAAAAGCTTGTTTTACAGAGCCAAACCCGATCACAGCAGAAATAAGTAAGACCAGAGTGATGACCATAGTCGCGACACGGTTTTTTAGTGCGGTATTAAGAACCGTGCGATACAGGGTAAATATCAACCCTCGATAAGGATCGATATGCTCTGACTCACCTTTGGCTATTTCTTCTTTAAACATCAGTTCGCAGAAGAACGGCGTTAACGTGATAGCAAGCACCCAACTTAGTAATAAAGAAATCGCTAATACTTGGAATAAAGACCCTAAGAAATCCCCCGTAGCATCGGCAGACAAGCCAATCGGGGCAAATGCAATGATACCAATCAGTGTTGCACCAAGCAGGGGCCACTGGGTCTGTTTAACAACGGATTCAATGGCTTTACGTTTAGTCAATCCACGCTTCAGGCCGATTAAGACACCTTCAGTTATCACTATCGCATTATCAACCAGCATCCCGAGAGCAATGATCAACGCACCAAGTGAAATGATTTGAATCTCAACGCCTAGAAGACTCATTCCAATGAAGGTACCGAGGATAGTCAGTAATAAAATAGCCCCCATTAAAATGCCAGAACGCAAGCCCATCGTAAATAACAGCACGACAATAACAATCAATACCGCTTCGACTAGGCTCATCACAAAGTCAGATACCGATTTATCAACCGCATCGCCTTGGTCGTACACCTTGTTTAATTCAATCCCGATTGGGCGAGCAAAATCGAGTTCAGACAATTTATTACTGACACGTTCACTCACATCAACCACATTGACGCTGTTCGCAAACGAGATCCCAAGAGAAATGGCTTGTTCACCATTGCTACGATACAAGGTATAAGCTTTATCCTGAAACTGGCGGCTTACCTCTGCGATATCACCTAATTGGATCAGGTCATTGCTTCCCGGCGGGCTAAATTTAAATGACTTTAACGCTTCAATTTCATTAAACTCACCAGAAGAATGGATTCGGATCGATTGTCCATCAAGTAGCAAATCACCACCGTTAGACACCATATTCTGATTTTGAATCAAACGAGAAAGCCAAGCAGGATCAAGATTCAACGTATTAAGATCTTGCTGAGCAATTTCAATCACAATGTGTTCTGAGACTAGCCCGGCCAAGTTAACTTTCTTTACCCCTTTAATGGCAAGAAGCTCACGCTGAAGGTATTCACCGTAATTTTGTAGTTCGCGATAAGTGTATTCATTACTCGTAATGTTGTAGAGAATGCCATACACATCGCTAAAATCATCAATGACTTGCGATGGATTCACTCCCGGTGGCATTCTCGGCTGAATATCATTCACCTTACGACGTAATTCATCCCATACCTGAGGTTGTTGTTCTGCTTGTATGGTCTCTTTTAATATCACCGCAATCTGAGACAGCCCAGCACTGGTAAAAGATTCGACATCTTTGACATATTCGAGCTGAGAAATCGCACGCTCAAGCGGTAAGGTGACCTCCTCCTCAACTTGCATTGCAGAAGCACCAGGATACGTGGTGTTAACCATGGCTTGTGGAATAGGGAATGCTGGAAATTCCAATTGCCCTAAACCACGAAAAGAAAGCACACCGCCCACCAATAAAATGGCAACGACGAGCCAGCTTATGACTTTGTTTTTAATTGCGTAATTAGTTAGGTTCATTATAAACCTCGCTCACGAACGATGGGTGTAACTCTCATCCCCTCTGACAATTGACTGACACCAGCACTCACCACATAGCTATTCTGAGAGAGATCTCCAGAAACAATCGCACCACGCGCCGACACTCCTTGAATGGTGATATCTAACGAAGAAACTAGCCCGTTTTGAAATACCCAGACTTGAGGTTGACCAATCAGATCATTGTCTAAAATGGCGCTAGCAGGAACGACAAAACGTTGAGCACTTTGCTTATCGGCAATGATTTTATCGATATCAAGGTGTAGCGTTGCTCCCATACCTGGATACACCGTATGGTTATCTTTTGGCGCGACCAGAGTAAAGGTCACTTCATAGCTTTGTGTTCCTGCTGTTGCTTGCGTTTTATGCTGTTTATAAGTCACAGGGTAGGAAACCGACGACCCATTAAAGGTCGCTAAGGGCTGATAAGATGGGTCAATTCTCTTAGCATCCATCTGGCTAAGTACGCTCTCAGGTAACTGGATCGTGACATCTATCATTTCATGATCTTGTAAAAGGACGATACCTTGGTGAGCTTGCACTTGTTGATGGTTTTCAATGTGAGTTGTTGCAATTCGACCACTGTAAGGCGCAGTAATGACGGTATCTTTCAACCTGTCTTGTGCAAGCTGTAAAGCTCCCTGTGCAACTTGAAGACGAGCTTGAATGCCATCAAACTCCGCTTGAGCCAATAGGTTCTTTTTCATCATTTGGGTCGCTCGATCTAATTCCCTTTTGACTAAATCAAACTCCGATTTTTTCAATGCGACTTCAGTTTTAAAATCTCGCTGATCAAGCCGAGCAATGACTTCGCCTTTTGTCACTCTTTGCGATGGCTTTAAGTTAAATTCCACCACTTCACCACCCACCCTGAAGGCAAGTTCAACTTCCTTAGACGCAGAAACTTGGGCAGGGAAACGGCGTATATCTTGATGACCCACGGTTTGAACTTCAGTCAAACGAACAGGGCGAGGCGTATCACCTATCAGTGGTGAGTCTTCGGTCGAACACCCCGTCGACATAAGTAAAACAGAAAAAGAAAGAAGTATGCGTGAAGGACGAATACGAGGCATGGATATCTCCAAAGTAGCTTAAATATTTGACGCTACTTTGGAGTAAACTGAAGGCAAACACGATGAATTAGAGAAATTCAAATTAGCGGAAATCACCTTAAGGTAAAACTTTTAATTTTAACCATTTCCATTTGCGCGAACCGCTGAACTTTTGGCTGGGTACATAATGCTGTCTTTGATTCCATCTTTAAATTCATAGCTAAAGTCTGGGAATGGGTAGTTATTATTATCTAGCCACTGATTTACCGTTTCGGTCGCTTTCTCTTTGAGTTCATCATCAATAGGGTTAAGTGCCTGCGTCAGTTGGTATTGATTAGAGAATGCCAACTGGGCACCTACCGCTTCAACTTGCTGCATCACCGAAAACATCACATCTTCTTGCACAGCAAGAAACTCTTCATGATCTTTGCATATAATATAAGCGAGTATATCGATGTGTATCGCAAACTCACCAACACCCACAAACCTTGCTCTAACTGGCTCTTCATCGAGTCTAGGATGTTGTAATAACAGCCGCCTAATACCAACAACCAGAAGTTTGAGTTGGTCTTGAGTTAGCTCTGACCGCAACCTCAAGCGGTGGCTCATTCTACGCTTATCACGACGCTCTAGATTATCAATTTCCATGTTGGCAAACTCGGAATTAGGAATAGTAATTAATGAACGTTCTAGCGTTCTAATTCTCGTAGACCGTAACCCTATGCTCTCAATCGTCCCTAGATTGTCGCCATAACGACAAAGCTCGCCAATTTTAATTCCACCATCAGCATACAAAGTCAGTCCATTAATCACGTTTTCCAGTACAGGACGAATGGCGAGTGCTACCGCCAAACCACCAACGCCTAAACCCGTCACGATCGGGGAGATAGAGAAGCCCATAAAATCGACCACATAAATGCCCAAGATGGCAATCGTCAGGCCACCAAAAATACGCGCGAGTACCGTAATTAAAGAGGAGTCAACATACTTACCTTCGTGTTTATTAAATACATACAGCTCAGCAAAGTAATTGAAGATGGTCATGATCAACCACGCAACGAAGAAAAACTGGCCAATCAAAAAAGAGGTAGACAAAAACTGGTAGATACCTCCAGTGATCCATATTCCGTCATCAATCACTTTTCGGGTAATAAACAGGATAAAGACGACCCCAACCAAAGATAACTGGCGGCCAACTTGCCATTTCAGTCCATTTCGATACCAATGTAAGTTCCAACGTTCGCCAAGCGAGAAGCTTAACTTAATCATAAATCGACATAACAAAAAGACGCCCACTAAAGCGAACCACTGCCAAAGAGGAATCGATGCGTATAAGGTATTAAAGCTTTCTGGTAAAGATTTGATCAATGATATTGAAAATAGCGGGCCTGGGAGAATTAAAAACTCATGGTACAAATCAACGTCATGTTCACTTTTCTTCGTAGACGCTGAGATCAGGCGATACCATTTCGATAAGCTATTAATGGAAGTGGTCGTAAATAGATATTGGCCAACCTTCTCACCATTCGTCTGCCTAGCAATCAAAATGTCTGTATTAGCGAGACGCCATTGGTAACCAGTGTCACCCGCTGGTGATGCCATTTCTGAAGGGTGTAATTGAACGTCTTGCCCTAACCTATTTAGAATTTCGTGCAGCAAAATGATTCTTTCCATCACAACCACGGTTCGACTGCGATTGGGAAGGTTTGACAGATCCATGGTACGCGTTACTTGGGCATAAGCATGTTGGGCTTCAGGTAAATCGAGCTGCTCAAGCTGCCAATAATGGATCACGTGCTCAGAATACTTAATAAAACCAGACAGAGTGCTATTGGGCGTTGAGGTATCCACAAAACCGGGCTTGTCTTGCCCGTGAGCGAATGAACTAAACCAAACAATTTGGATTGAAAAGAAAAGTGTTAAAAGTCGAGCGACCATAATTGACCTTTGATTTAGTAAAGATACCCTCTCAGAGAGCATACGATTCTTACTATCAATATTATTAGTAAGAATAAAAAGTGGAATAACTCAAGAATGGTTCACTATCAGTTCGAACAATAATGAATTTCTCTAATTCATAGGATTTGTGAAGTAGTTATGCGATAAATAATCATCAATAATCGATGGAGATAAACCATGAAATACTTCCCACTTATTACCGTTATTCTTGGTTACTTAATTTTCATGTCATTTCTAACGTTACGAATATCATCATAAATATATTTTATCTTTAACTATCGCATAGCAAATTACATCACATCACTATGCGATTACATTTCCCTTTGCGATTAAATTTCCCTTTGCGATTAATTTTCTCTATAAAGATCACTTCCTTTAACCCACCCCTCCTATCAAAAAAAAAACCACACATAACAATTACATAAGAAGACAAACCAAAATAGATGTATTTGAAGGGAACTTTTCCATAAAGAACCAATGGTTGAGCAGTTATATTTACCATATATAATTATACCTATTATTTAACATTTTCATTAAACGTTATGCTTAGCTAGTAATCAATTGAACTATCATTTTTTAGTTACTGGTTATTAGCTAAACATATTATTAATTAAGTAACTGTACACTTCAAATTTAAGGTAAATACAGTCACTTAACAAAGGGGAATATTGTGGGTTAAAAGCTCATGTTGTAACTGATACCAGTATGGTGATCATTGTTTTCATCGTAACGATATGTCGCTTCAACAAACTGATTTGGCGCTAATTTGAAACCTAAATTGGTTTCAATAGATAAATCACGGTAACTCTCTTTACCGCCGACTTTCTGTTTTTGATCATTAAAGCTATAAGTGTATTCTGGTGTGACATCAAGCCAAACGACACTAGTGAATGCGTAGGTCATGGTCAGTGCTGCATTAGCTAAATAACTTGTGTTTGTCGATAAATCATTGGTATTAAAGCCTAGCCCCATTGATGGATAAAGGCTGAAGTTAGAGTCAATAGAGGTTGTTTTTATGGCATTAAAAAACACCGTATGTGAGTTTTTGCTTGTATCCTTGTAATCGGTATCCCATAGGTAATCCAACTGAAGAGCGGCATCGCTATCACTATTCGCTAATGTCGCAATAAAATTATGTTGGTAGAAATCATTAGAACCAATGTATTCAAACATGGTTGAACCATTGTTTAGATCCTGGCTTGCAGCAATGCCAGCTGTAAAACCATCACTATCATAACCTAGGTTCGCATAAGAGTAAGTCGACACTGGGTTTGAAAAGTCGATATTCTGGTTTGCATTCGCAACAGCTGAAAAAGTTAAAGGTAAAATAGCAGAGATAGTTAATACAATTTTTTTCATAATGTGTTCCTTAATATTTAATGTCGAGTAAATTGTACCTAACCAGCTATTGTTTACGACGAATTACAGAAATTCAAAATAGAGCTCACTGTAAATTATTAATAAACATACATTCGATAAAATGAGCACACTACTATTTTAAATTTTCAATAACATCCCAAATGGTCACCAATAGAAAATCTAAGATCTAAGATCTTAGATCATATTTGGTACATTAGACGAACGATGATGAATAATTCCTTTGGCACAAAAAAGGCTCCAATATAGGAGCCATAAGTTTTCAATTAGCTATTAGCTATAAACGATGAGATATTAACTATGAATAGGATTACCGCCTTCATCTAACAAAGGAGCTTTGGGCTTATAATGCTCAGAAGACAAACCGATCCTTTCCGGTATTGCTGTACCGATCACTAATGAAGACCAAGTGCCCACAATAATCCCAGCGAACAATGCAAACGCAAACCCACTTAATGTACCGCCTGCGATAAGGCCAATACTGCTTACCGTCAATAACGTGGTTCCAGACGTTACTAGAGTCCTAAACAATGACGATCGTATCGCTTGATCCGTAGATTCACTGGTACTCTGATTCGGTCTACGGGTCAGGTACTCACGAATTCGGTCTCCGATAACAATAGAGTCATTGAGCGAGTAACCCACAACAGCAAGCAATGCAGCAAGAGCGGTGAGATTAAATTCAATCGAAAACACCACAAACAATGCTAAAACCACCAGCACATCATGCAGTAGAGCAACAATCGCGCCCAGAGCTAATCGCCATTCAAAACGCACAGTTAAGTAAAACATAATGGCGATAGACGCAACAATCAGGGCTAAACCACCTTGCTCAAATAATTGCTCACCCACCTGCGCGCCAACAACTGAGCTCGACACTAGATTAAGCGGATGGCCTAGCTCCAACTCTACAGCTCTTAACCACTGCAACAACTCCAATTCACCCGTTCCGCCAATAGGAAACTGTAACTGCCAAGTTTGGTAGGTAACATCGGGCACTAGATTGGGTAATTCATCAAATACCGTATTCAAAGCTGATTGCATCGCTTCCAAGCTCACCGGGACATCAGCATTGACGACATGAGAGATACCACCGGTAAACTCAAGCCCAAGTGTAAACCCTTTGGTCGATATCAGGACAATTGATATAAACATCAACCCAAGTGAAACCAATAAACCGTTCCACCTTACTTTTGACCACTGAATATCAGCGACTCGTTGGTTAAGCTTTGTCATTGTCATGCCCCCAAAGTTTTGTCATCCACATTTGGCTATAGAGTAATCCCGTAAACATACTGGTTAAAAGTCCAATCCCTAGCGTTATTGCAAAGCCCTTCACGGCACCATAACCAATCGCAAACAGAATAATCGCAGTGATCAACGACGTAAGGTTTGCGTCAATAATCGTACTTCTGGCCTCTTTATAACCTCTCGGTATCGCACTCGCTAGCGATCTTCCTGAACGCATTTCTTCTTTGATTCGTTCAAACACTAGAACGTTAGTATCAACCGCCATGCCCATGGTGAGTACAAGGCCCGCAATACCCGGCAAAGTAAGCGTTGCTCCCGGTATCAATGATAAGAAACCCACAATCATGACAATGTTGGTGATAAGCGCGGCACAAGCTATAACACCGAACTTTCGGTACAAAACCAGCATCGACACAAATGTCAGAGCTAAACCTACCATCACCGCGAGCAAACCCTTTTGGATATTTTCTTCACCTAGGCTTGGACCAATCACTTGCTCATCAATAATGGTCACAGGTACGGTCAATGACCCAGAGCGTAGAATTAGCGCAAGGTCTTGTGCATCGGAAATTTGCCCGATACCCGTTATTCTAAAACGACTTCCTAATTGGCTTTGGATCGTAGCAATGTTGATCACTTCATGGCGTTGAACAAGTTGGTTGTTATGATCTTGATGATATTCGCTGTATAAGGTCGCCATAGGCTTACCGATGTTACTACGTGAGAAGTCAGACATTTTGCTGCCTCCCGCACTGCTCAACACTAGGTTCACTTCAGGTTGTCCAAACTCACCAACCGATGCGGATGCACCAATAATGTACTCTCCCGTTAACACCGGTTGCCTAGACAAGCGTACAGATTCCCCATCACGCGTAGTATGAGTCTGTGCAGCTTGGCTTGAATCAACAACCGTATGAAAAGAGATCGTCGCCGTCGCACCAATAACACGCTTCGCAACTTGAGGATCTTGAACGCCCGGAAGCTCTATCAATATACGGTCAGCCCCCTGACGCTGGGTGACGGCCTCAGTGATACCTAAACTTTCAATACGCTGGCGCATAATATTTAGGGTTTGCTGCATAGCGAGGCTTGCCTGCTCTTCTTTAATGCTTTCATCAAGCGTAAAACGTAATACGTTGCCGTTTACACTGATTTTCCATTCAGAAAACTGTGAACGCATGTGGTCGGTTACGCTTTGAATACTGTTTGAATCACGACTACTTAAATTAGTAATAATGATCGAGAATCCATTGTTATCTATGTCAGCAATTCGACTGCGAACCCCTTCTGCATGAGCCACGTGGCGAGCATTAGTCGATGTCGCTTCTACCAAACTTCTCACGCTATCATCTATTTCAACTTGCAGCATGAACTGCACGCCACCACGAAGATCTAATCCAAGGTTAATGGGTGTTAGCCCTACTTGGCTAAATAGCTGAGGTGCTGCACTGACGAATGAAAAATGAGAATGAGCTAACGGAAACGCCAATGACAATACCTGTTGTGCTTCTCGCTGTTCTTTTTTACTTTCAAAGATTAATGTAGTTTCGTCTTGTTGGTTCTCAACACCTAACGGAGTTATCTGATTTTTAACTAATGTGCTTAGCAAAGGCTCAATGGGTAATGAGCTATCAGCGTGATTAAGAACCAATGCAGGCTTTTCGCCAAAAAAGCTCGGTATGGCGCTAATCAATAAGAGAATTAGCAGGAAATAGGCAAATATTTTTTTCATGTTATCTACCCTATAAATACACATACTTCACGAGATAAAAGCTACCTTCTGGGGCTTGTAACCAGTTAGTAGCGTTCACATCACCAGGTCGGTACTTCGATATTTTGATCAGTAAGCTGCCATCGAGTTCTCGATGAAAATTCATGTTGTCGATATTGGTAATCAATTGCTGACCACCATCTGCTACCTCGTCACTTTGCCCATCCATGATAACAATCGACCACAAATCGCTTTCGGCTTCTTCCTTTGTAATTCGATACGTCAGAGATTGGTTATTACTGATTTGTTTGACATCACTCGTCGCTTCAATTTGAGGTTCACTGTCATAAATGAGCTTGGCGATTGCAGACACGTCCTCCAACATTGAGCTCGAAGACCATGCAAAACTTGAGAAAAAGCCGCTTACAAGAAGAGAGAATAACAAAAGATATTTATTGATATTTTTCATTGGGTTGACAACTGTTGATTGATGCTACTTAGATTCTTTTTTGAACCTATCTCCTTTGCTGCATTAGGTTTCCTTTCCTAGAAAACCATGAATGCAGTGATCATAAATAACCAACAGTGTCCTGAATATGGTTTACAGAAATTCAAATATGACTTGAGAGATTCACATTTGAATTTCTCTAATTCTTTGAGTCTTTAAGTGAAGTTAAGCAAACTCAATTCAAACGACATTGAGTTAAAAATTAACGTCTAATGCCAACTCAACATTTTCATTTTCATTTTCATTTTCATTTTGGCTGATTATTTAAATCCCGAGGAATCGATAACATGAAATTCAATATTATTTATCTCAATGATCGACGCTATAAGATCTACGATATCGGAGAGGGCCAAAGTGTGATGTTTATTTTCCACAGAGAGAAAAGCATGGCCGATTTAGAAGATATTGTAAGATTGAAGCTAAAAAAGCATCAACGAGTGATCATTGTCGATCTCAGTGATGATTTCCCTAGTGATATTTCAAAAGTGACTGAGGCAAATTGCCAAGCATTGATTGAAGATCTTCACCTACTTGCAGATATTTACTGGCTTGACGACGTAGCAGTAGAAAGCGATTACATTAACAAACCAATTATCGCAACGTTGACGACCCTGTTAGGTAACAGGTGCGTTGCTTTGACTACGTTATAATTGTGTCAAGGGGGAGGCTTGTCATGTTAGCCATGCGAGAGCAGCACGGGTTACAACAAACGGTTCTTATACTGTTCTGGCGTTTGGTTCGCGTAACGTTTGAACATGGTGATAAAAGGGCTTGCTTGGTTGTAACCCAATGTAAGAGCGACTTCCTTGACCGATTGCCCGTTTCTTAACAAATCCATTGAGTATAGGTAGCGCACTCGCAGTCGCCACTCGGTAAAGCTCATTCCAAGCTCCGTCTGGCAGTGGCGAGAAAGAGTTCTTTCCGTGGTGTGGACACGTTCAGCCCAGTCTTTCAGTGTCACTTCATCGGTTGGGTTTTCTTCAACAGAAGCCAATATTGGTGCTAGGTACTTATTGTCTGTTGAAGGCAAGAAGTGGTGTTCAACCTCACGCTGCGCAAGTTGGTCAAGCAGTACCTGAACGAGCCTTTGATCTTGCTCTGTTTCCGCAATATTTATTCCACGCTCGCGAAAGTCATCGATGATCGAAGACACAATGGGCGTGATCTTTATAAGACTGGTTTTTTCTGGCAGGTGTTGCGTGAGTTCTGGCGCGATATTTAGCGAGCAGTAGTCCAGAGGCTTACGGTTATAACTGCAATGCATCACCCCGGCTGGTACCCAAATCGCCAAATGCGGTGGTGCTAGAAATCGGGTGCTTTCCGCTTCCATCTCTAATATACCACCACTGATCAATTGAACCTGTCCCCATGAGTGGCTATGAACTCGGGTCTCAGTGTTCGAAAGAAACGCTTCAAAATTCATAAATACGTTGGATGGTGCCTTGTCAATTGATAAGGATGGGTGAAGGTTTCTGGAGTGTTTTTTCAAACTTGTCTTCCTATCGCGCCTGATGTCTTTCTAAAGATACTTGTAAGTATAACGACCTGTCAAACTAGCCGCATCAACTCATTTGCGACGGAATTCACATGCATTATCTCTTACCATTTTTTACAGTCTGTATCTGGGGCGCCAATGCAATCGTCAACAAGCTTGCTGCAAGCACCATAGAACCTAGCGCGATGAGTTTCTACCGCTGGTTTTTTGCGATGTTAATTCTCACGCCTTTCTGTATTCGCCCTGTGATGAAACAGTGGGCCGTCATTAAGCCAAACCTATCGAAGTTAGCGTTCCTCGGCTTTTTGGGCATGGTGTTGAACCAATCTCTAGGCTACTACGCAGGCTTAACCACAACCGCTTCCAACATGGCATTAATCACATCTTTAGTCCCATTGATCAGCGTGTTTCTAAGCGTTCCCTTGTTGCACAAGTCGATTTCTAGTTTGAGTATTGTTGGTGGTGTATTGTCACTGTCAGGCTTAGCACTGATGCTAGGCAAAGGCGATCCTCTGTTCTTCATCCATCAAGAATTGACCCAAGGCGATGGCTATATGCTGATTGCAGCCTTTGTTTATGCTTCTTACTGTGTGCTATTGAAACGCTGGAAAATGCCAATCAGTAGCTGGGTGGTGATTTACATGCAGGGGCTTTTTGCTGTCGCAATGCTAGCGCCACTTTGGCTTACCAGCGAACAGCTTTTACCACCGCAACAAGCGATCCCATTAATAGCTTACGCCGCGGTGGCCGCTTCGATTTTAGCACCTTGGATGTGGGTGAAAGCGATTGATACCATTGGTGCGGACTCAAGTGCGATGTTCATGAACTTGATGCCCGTTATCGCAATTGTATTAGCTTCCACTTGGCTAGGCGAAGAGATTAATCAGTTCCACATTATTGGTGGTGTAATGGTGATTTCGGGTGTCATCCTTGCACAAATCAAAAGAAAACCAAGGCTTGAGGCTCCTCTCCCTCAGCAAAGCTAAACGGATGGGACAACGCTCATATTAGGGCAAACACTCAAACTCACTTTTTCACAGTGCCTACTCCTAAAGTAGGCACTGTTGTTTTATTTACAAGTCTTTCAAATGCTTTTAATAAGCGTTCATTGTGGTTGCAACATGTTAACGAGTCAGGTTTAATGCATTGAGTACCGTTTAAGTTGTAAAAGGAATTACAATGACTCAACCAACGATCCCTGTGATCATCTCGTCCCTGCTTGCTTTATCATCTGCTTCAAGCTTTGCCGCCACTGTTCCTGCTGATACACCGTTAGCTGAGGAACAACATTTTGTACGTGGCAACGGTGCAGAGCCCAATACACTAGACCCTAGCTTCGTAAATTCAGGCATGCCCGGTGACATTATCGTCAATGATATGTTTGAAGGCTTTGTGATTGAGAACAGTGACGGGCAAATCATCCCAGGACAAGCCAAAGAATGGTCTATCAGCAAGGACGGAAAAACCGTGACGTTTGTGTTGAAAGAGAGCCTCAAGTGGTCGAATGGCGATCCAGTCACAGCGTCTGATTTTGTCTTTGGTTGGCAGCGCGCTGTGTCTCCTGAAACGGGTAACAACACGGGTTTTGTTTTTTCAACGGCTAACATCGTGAACGCTAGCGAGATTCTATCAGGAGACAAAGCTCCCTCTGAACTTGGCATCAAAGCATTAGATGAGCGCACGGTTGAGATTTTACTTTCAAAACCTACGCCCTACTTTATGAGTTTAATGAGCATCAAGACCTTTTTCCCTTTGCCTGCTAAGTTGGTTCAAGAGAAAGGTGACCAATGGACTCGCGCAGAAAATATCGCGACCAACGGTGCTTACACTTTGAGTAAATGGGTGCCCAACGAATACGCTGAAGTCGAGAGAAACCCAAATTATTGGGATGACACATCGACAGTCATCAATAAGGTAACCTATCTCGGCCTATCCTCTCAAAATGCCGAACTGATTCGTTACCAAGCTGGTGAGATCGATATGACCAATCGTGTTCAGCTTGAGTACTACCAGAAATTAATCCAAGAAAGTCCTGAGCAAATCAAAGCGCAAGCTCTATTGGGCTCATATGTTTATTCATTCAATACGCGCCAAGCGCCCTTTGATGACGTCAGAGTTCGTCAAGCACTGAGCATGGCCGTCAATCGTGAGATTCTGGTCGAGAAAGTTACAGGTCAAGGTGAGCCTGAAGCCTACAGCGTGACGCCGAATAATATTCCTGATTACATAGCGCCTTTATCCGAATTCAACTCTTTAGACAGCGCTCAGCGTTTAACAAAAGCCAAAATGCTACTGGAAGCAGCTGGATATAACGAGAACAACCCACTTAAATTCACACTGACATACAACACCAGTGAGAACCACAAGAAAATAGCTATTGCGATTGCATCAATGTGGAAACCACTTGGCGTAAAAGTTGAGTTAGAGAACATGGAATGGAAAGCGTATGTTGCAGCGAAAGGGGCTGGTGATTATCAGATTGCGCGCTCATGGGCGTTTGGTGACTACCCAGAACCTTCTGCATTGCTAGAAGCCTTCACTTGTGACCACACTGCAAATGAGAGTGGTTACTGTAACACCGATTATGATGAGCTCTTACAGCAAGCAAGTAAAACGGAAGAACAATCTAAACGCTTCGCTCTATACCAGCACGCAGAGTCGATACTTAACGAATCAGCAGCAGTTATGCCTTTATATCATTACAATCACACTCGATTAGTGCGAAATACACTAAAAGGTTTCCCCAATAATAATCCGAAAGGAAATATCTACGCGAAGGATCTATACTTTATCCAAGAGTAAAAATGAGCTGAATAACAAATATTTTTAACTACCACTTTAGTGGTAAAGAGGCTAGAATCATTTAACTAAACCAGATAAACAGCGGTTAGTTGGCTAAAACAAAATAAGGTACCGTAATGAGTACCACACGGCTTAGAAACACCTAGCATTACGCTAGGTGTTTTTTTTGCAATCAACCTTTCGAGCAACTTACTCGATAAAGTACACCTCTGTTGATGCATCACCTTTAACGCCTTTAAACGCCAATATTCACCAACTTATCACCTGTTCGAAAAAATAGTCTTAATCGTGAGATTATCCGCTTTAATTTATGTCATCTTAAGTATATTGTTATTAGCAAGTAACAAGCATGTTATGCAGTGCGATAATAATGAAGGAAAATAAATGAGCAGTAGCAATAGCCGACAAGATGGTAAACGAGACGTTACTCTGCGTTTTTTAGCTGAACCCGGGGATGTGAACTTTGGTGGTAAAGTTCATGGTGGTGCAGCAATGAAGTGGATCGATTTAGCAGCCTACGCTTGTTCCGCAGGTTGGAGCGGTAAATACTGTATAACAGCCTATGCAGGCGGAATTAGATTCGTTGCCCCAATTCACGTAGGCAACCTTGTGGAGGTAAGTGCAAAGGTCATATACACAGGTTCATCTTCAATGCATATCGCTATCGACGTTCAAGCCAGCGACCCTAAAGAGCTCAATAACCGCCTAACAACTCACTGTATCGTTATTATGGTCGCTGTCGATGAGAATGGTAATCCGACTAAAGTTCCAGAGTGGATCCCAGAGACGCCAGAAGACATCGAATTACGAGATTCGGCTATTCGTCTAATGAACATGCGAAAACAGATTGGTGAAGAGATGGAAGCGCACGTGAAGTACCTTAAGTAAAGCCCACCAACCGCTCTACCTTACAAAACCTTATTACTATGCCAAGTACCTGCTTGGCATTTGCTTATCTAACCCCTTAGCTCTATGTATCTATACAAGGCACGCCTATGAAAGCGTGATAGCCAGCCAAAGGTTGAAATGAATCGAAGCTGTCTCTCGGATTTATTTTAACTGTAATAAAGTCGTCATTTTGCTCTGTTTAAATACCGCCAATCATAATGGATGTATTTGAATTTCCCGGAGCCACTCTTGAGCGTCACACGCCCCACTCTTAGCGAATCTACACTGAACAATTTAAAGGCTGTTGAGTACCAATGGGTTAGAACTTTGTACGTCGAAGGCTACGACAGCAATGAAATCAACCACTACATCCAAACTTGTTTTGGCGGTGACCAGACGTTTGCGGATCTATTTCGCCGTGTGGCACTCGATCAAGAAAGCATCTATGTGCTGTTGCAGCATCTTGGTTGTGCTCCTTCTAGTAGAGAATTCTAATCCCAACATCTGATTCCCTCTTAGCTTTAAATCGAAACATGCTTCCAAGCAAATCAATAACCGGCAGTGATGATTACTCGCGATACATCAACAGTCGCCTGCCGTTATAGACATTTCCTGTGTAATCTGGCTAATCGTTGCATACAAATCATTGAAGTATCACGCATTGGATTATTAGCAATATATCAATAGATCGACAGCCCCTTATACTGAGTGTCTGATTTGTGAGACTCGTTCATGCCTTCAAGTAAGAGGAATGAGTCAAGAAAAGCGTAGAAGAGAAGTGACTCGAAGCTTTTAATACTAAAGCGCTTATCAGCACAATAACGGTGATGAATACAAGAGTTGACGAGTAACGCTGACACAAAAAACAAAAAGTAGTAGGCATAAAAAAACCCAAGTAAATACCTGGGTTAGAGTTACAAAAACCACTAATCATTAATAGCGTAAGGAACCTGATTAGTAGCCAGCTATGCGTAACCTGAGGGTTATTTTTATTACTGATCGGCGGCCAAACCAAATGATGTAATAAAAATGCCAATATAGAGCGACCTAACGGTCGCTCTTTTTCTTTCTTATAGGGTATAGCTTATCCTTTTACACCACCTGCCGTCAAACCGCCAACTAACCAACGTTGAGCAAGTAAGAACACGATAGTAATCGGAAGAGCTGATAGTACAGCCGCTGCCGCAAAGTCACCCCAAAGATAGTTCTGAGGGTATAGGTACTGCTGCATACCTACTGCTAGCGTATAAGAGTTCACATCTGTAAGTAGGATAGACGCTACTGGCACCTCACCCACTGTCGCGATGAAAGATAGGATAAACACAACCGCTAGGATTGGCACAGACAGCGGTAGTAGAACCAGTCTGAATGCTTGCCAAGGCGTTGCACCATCAAGGGCTGCAGCCTCTTCCAGAGAGTTATCAATCGTTTCAAAGTAACCTTTAATCGTCCATACGTGCAGTGCAATACCACCTAGGTAAGAGAAGATTAGACCACCGTGTGTGTTCAAGCCTAAGAACGGGATGTATTGACCAAGTTTGTCAAACAGCGCGTAGATTGCTACTAGAGCCAGTACTGCAGGGAACATTTGGAAAATCATCATCGCTTTCAGGATAGTTTCTTTACCTTTGAAGCGCATACGAGCAAATGCGTAAGCCGATGTCGTTGACAGTGCCACGATTAAAATCGAAGTAACACCTGCCACTTTAATCGAGTTCCACAACCAAGTCAGTACTGGGAACGGAGGTGCCGTTACCGAGCCATCTGCGTTCGTCACTGAAATACCCAAAGCTAGCTTCCAGTGTTCCAATGATGGGTTATCTGGAATCAAACTACCGGTTGCGAAGTTACCTTCACGGAACGAGATCGCGATGATCATCAGTAGTGGGAAGATAATCATTGCCAAGAAGCACCACAACACTGCATGCGTTGCCCACACTCGGTATTTAAGGCCTTTACCTTGTACCATAGCCATTGTCGAGCTCCTTAATCTTGAGACAGTTTAGTGAAACGAAGGTTTAGTAACGCTAGTGCACCAACCAATAGGAAGATAAGCGTTGCGATAGCACTTGCTAGACCGAAGTCTTGACCGCCGCCGCCTTCGAATGCAATTCGGTACGTGTAGCTTACAAGCAAGTCTGTGTAACCCGCTGGCTCAGAAGTACCAATCATGTTCGGGCCACCGTTCGTCAATAGTTGAATCATTACGAAGTTGTTGAAGTTAAAGGCAAACGCTGCAATCAATAGCGGTGTAAGCGGTTTAATCATCAATGGGAACGTAATGCGCTTGAAGTTATCAAGGAAGTTCGCACCATCGATTGCTGAAGCTTCGTATAAATCATCAGGAATCGCTTTAAGCAGACCCATACATAGAATCATCATGTAAGGGAAACCGAGCCATGTGTTAACCATCAACACCATGGTTTTCGCAAGAATCGGGTCTGAGAACCAGTTCGGGCTTAAGCCGAAGATATTCTCGAGCACCATGTTGATCTCACCAAAGCTTTGGTTGAATAGACCCTTAAAGATAAGAATCGAGATGAACGCAGGTACGGCGTAAGGCAAAATCAGTAGAACACGATAAATAGAACGACCTTTCAACTCTTCCCATTGCACGATGTTAGCCAGTACAAGGCCGATAACTAGCGTGAAGGCAACAGTACATACCGAGAAGATAACCGTCCAAATAAAGATGCTGATAAACGGTTCTTTAATGCCGTCATCTTTCCATACACGCTCAAAGTTATGCGTACCAATGCTAACCACGAAACCTGGAGAGATGGTATTACCCGTAAACTCACCGTTTGCATCAACAGGCTGGTAGAAACCCACATCCATATTTGGCTTGAGAACTTCACCCGTTTCATTGTTGATTAACGTTTCTTCATCGTCTTGTAGCGTGTAAAGCGGAGCAACAGAAGCAAACTTACGTAAGCCACTCATGCGGATGTCACCACCGTCCGGTAGATTGAAATCAACACCACTGATCGCTGCTCGGTTTTGGATGATTGCTTTGATCTTCTCTTTTTCACCTTGCGTAGACTCGATGACAGATAGGTCCATCTCTGTTGCTGTCATATTGTCTAGAGAAAATACGTCAGTCGCTAACAGTTGGTCGCCATCTTTTACGACGATCTGGTGACCGTCATCTGTCTTGTACAAAGTAAATGGGTAGCTCTCACCGCTTTGGAAAGAACGGTCTAAAAGAACGGTTTGAGTGCGCTCTAGAGAAAGCTGGTTTTTCGCGCTATAGTTAGTAAACGCAAGCCCTACGGTGTATGCCAATGGGAAAAGAATGAACAAGATCATTCCGGCAATACCTGGGTAAATATAACGGTGGGCGTAAGTTTTTTTACTACCAAAAATGTAAAGTGCCAAAGCCGTTAAGATCACTGTAAGCAGCGCAAAAGCGAGCTCACCGCGAGAATACATTAGAATTGTAGCGTAGCCGTTTATTAAGCCAACGCTACCAAGCAACCCCCATTTGATGAAGACGCTTTTACTGCCTGGAAGGCTTGATGGTGCTGGGATAGCATCTGTACCTTGAACTGACTGCATAGAGGAACCTGCTAGCGATATAGATAAAAAATAGAAAAGTAAGGAGAGGTTACCCCCTCCTTAAAAGGTAGTGCCTGGGTGTTACTTAACCATACGACCTTCAGCAGCTTTTAGTGCTTGGTCTACTGATTGACGGCCGTCAACTACGTTGCCGATCGCTTCTTCCATGCTGTACCAGAATGTTGTGAACTGAGGGATGTTAGGCATAATTTCACCGTTCATCGCGTTGTCCATTGTTGCTGCAATACGAGTATCGCTGTCTAGTTGACGTTGGAAAGAGTTAAGAGCAACAGCGCCTAGTGGCTTGTCGTCGTTCAGGCTCTTCATACCTTCATCTGTTAGTAAGTAGTTTTCCATGAACTCAACAGCTAGGTCGCGGTTTGGAGACGCAGTGCTGATACCACCCGCCCATACACCAACGAAAGGTTTAGACGCTTTGCCGTTGAACTTAGGTAAAGTTGTTACACCGTAATCTACGCCGGCTTTCTTGATGTTTTCCCAACCCCAAGGACCATTAATTGTCATTGCAACGTTACCCGCAACAAATTCAGACTCAGCAACTGAGTAATCCATGTCTGCAGAGATAACTTTGTCTTGTACCATCTTCTCGATGAAACCTAGAGACTTCTGAACACCGTCAGTCGCTACGCCCGCATCTTTAATGTCGTAACCTTCTGCAGTTTGTTTGAATGCGTAACCGCCGTCAGCTGCAAGTAGAGGCCATGTGAAGTAAGCGCCGCCACGTAGAGGCCACATGATCGCTTTTTTGCCATCTTTTTTAAGTTCAGCATCAAGTGCTGGTATTTCTTCCCAAGACTTAGGCGGGTTAGGAACAAGCGCTTTGTTATAAATTAGAGAAACTGACTCAACCGCTACAGGGTATGCGATTGTTTTACCTTCGTATGAAACAGCGTCCCATGCGAAGTCTACGATACCTTCTTTAGTTTCTTTAGAAGGTTTGATATCAACAAGAAGTCCCGCTTCTGCATAGCCGCCAAAACGGTCATGTGCGTAGAAGATCATATCTGGGCCATCGCCAGCTGCTGCTACTTGAGGGAATTTCTCTTCTAGCTTGTCAGGGAAAGCGACGGTTACTTTAACACCAGTATCTTCTTCGAAGCGTTTACCTACTTCAGCCATGCCTTCATAAGCTTTGTCACCACCTACCCAGATTGTTAGTTGTCCTTCTTCGATAGCAGCATTTGCACCAAAAGAACCCAGAGCAACTATTGTACCTAGAGCTACAGCGCTTAGAGCGTTTTTCATGTGAATATCCTTTTTATATTTATACGTAGGGCACATCTACCAAGACGAGCCAGTTTTCGGAGGTTATGATCTGAGAAAACAGACCCTAGCTCATCATCCTAGCCACTACGCCCTAGCTATTATGGCTTAAATTCGTGATCGCCATCCGGTCAGATTAGAGACTGCAATCACAAAACGCATAGTCATCGTGATCAACATCACCGTTATGTGGTGGATTTATTTGAACTGGATCGCCAATTATTAATAACCCTGTATATCTACTCCTCCCCTCCTACTCCCCCTAGTTAATTTTCCATTAGGAGGATGTACCCTTACGCCATTTCACCGAAACTGCATTCATCCAAGAGTGGATAGTAAGAACCCTTTACCGGCAAGTGTTATGCGTTGACGCATTATTCATTTAGTTGGCTTCACTGCCCGCTGGTGTCTTATTATTAGCATCGAGCTAAATCTGTGATTGAATCACGGGGGAGGTTTAGCTGGATGTGGGGGAAATGGGCATCAGTTTGGCTATGACGGGTGGGCTTGGTTAAAGAAGCCAAGTCTCACCCACTTTTTTCTTACTCACTCAATACTTACCAATTCCTACAGTTACTGCTGACCCAAAAATTTCTTATAATGATAAGCAGTAAAACTTAAAATTTGATCGATCGAGGACAAGCTAGATGGCGAGTGTCACGTTAAAAAACGTTTATAAATCATATGGTGATGTACAGATTTCTAAGGACGTAACCTTAGACATCAACGAAGGTGAATTCGTAGTATTCGTAGGACCATCAGGTTGTGGTAAATCGACGCTATTACGTTGTATCGCAGGTCTAGAAGACATTACGTCTGGTGATTTGTACATTGGCGACCAGCGCATGAATGACGTTGAACCGTCAAAGCGTGGTGTGGGTATGGTATTCCAATCATACGCGCTTTACCCTCACCTTAACCTATACGACAACATGTCTTTCGGTCTGAAGCTAGCAAACGCAAATAAAGCTGAGATCGACAAACGCGTTGAACATGCTGCAGAAATCCTTCAGCTTGGTCACCTTCTTGAGCGCCAACCTAAAGCGCTTTCTGGTGGTCAGCGTCAACGTGTTGCGATTGGTCGTACTCTGGTTTCTCAACCAAACGTATTCCTACTTGATGAGCCTCTATCAAACCTAGATGCTGCACTACGTGTTCAAATGCGTTCGCAAATCACCAAGCTACAGCGTCAACTGGGTTGTACCATGATCTACGTTACCCACGACCAAGTGGAAGCGATGACAATGGCGGATAAGATCGTTGTTCTTGATGGTGGTTATGTATCTCAAGTCGGTAAGCCGCTTGACCTTTACCACTACCCTCAAAACCGTTTCGTTGCTGGCTTTATTGGTTCACCGAAGATGAACTTCATGTCGGTACACATTGAGCAAGCTGAAGCAGAGCGCGTATTGGTACAGCTTTCTAACGGTATGACTTTCTGGATTCCTGTTGACGGGACGACGGTTAATGCTGGCGATCGTATGTCGCTGGGTATTCGCCCTGAACACTTGATGTCTGCTGAAGCAGGTGACGCGACAATTGAAGCTGAAGTGATGATGGTTGAGAAGCTAGGTAACGAAACTCAGGTTTACCTAAACCTTGAAAGTGCCGATGCTGACGTTATCTATCGCCAGCCAGACACGTTAACAATCGAATCTGGTGACAAGTTGGCGATTGGTATTCCAGCGCACCGTTGTCACCTATTCCACAGCGATGGCCGCGCATGTCGTCGTTTGTACAAAGAGTATGGCACAGACTAATCGCTTAGCCTTTTAGGATATAACTTGCCCATATCGAATCCCTCTTACTCAGTAAGGGGGATTTTTTATGTGTTGGAGACAATTTTACTTACATTGAATCGTTCGTGAATCAACCATTTTTCTTGAGCTAGCTGCAATAAAAAAGGCCTAGCAACTGCTAGACCTTTATCTGTTAGTCAGGCAATAAACCCAACCGCTAATATCACTTCTTTCAGACAAAAGACCTGCCTAAATCAACTTAATGGATTGGCGTATCACTTGTTTTGTTGAACTGGCCAAAATGCTTTTCTAACACTTCTGGTGTTAGTTTGCCTTCCGCTTCTAGTCGCTTGAACTCAGCAACAATTGCTTTTTGCTCTTCAAGTGATGGCAGTTTCACCTCAGGCTCATCGCCCATCTCTTGAGTCATCTGCTCTAGTTCTTTTTCAAAATCGCTCATGATACTTACCTAAATATTAAACCTAACCAGATTTTACTCATTTACGCTCTGTGATGCTAGAGCGATTAAGTGCAAAGCCCGAAACCAGATCAAGCTAAGGCCAGTTAGAAGAAAACAAGCCCCTAAATAAAAAGAGCTGGATTCACGATTAAATGAATCCAGCTCTTCGTCTGTGTCCCTTTCTAAGCCATGCTACAGCTTAAAGAGATTAAAGAGATTAAAGCTTAAATGAACCAACCATCTTATCTAGGCGAGAAGAAAGGTCTCGAAGCTCTTGGCTCGCCTCTGCAAGTTGCTCAGCCGTGCCCGTTGTCACTTCATTAATCGCGTTGATCTCTTCAATGTTCTGGTTGATGGTGTGAACAACGGTTGATTGCTCTTCCGTTGCCGTTGCCACTTGTGTGTTACGGTCAGTGATATCAACGATACGATCTGAAATACCCCCCAGCACGTCTACCGCTTCATCCGATGCTGATACACCTTCAAGGGTAATCACTTTACCTGCACTCATTGCCGTTACCGCATCTTTCGCATCGCTTTGTAGTTGGTTGATCATCTTCTGAATCTCTTCCGTTGAATCTGCAGTACGGCTTGCTAAGTTACGTACTTCATCAGCTACAACCGCAAAACCACGACCTTGCTCACCGGCTCGGGCTGCTTCAATCGCTGCGTTCAATGCGAGTAAGTTAGTTTGCTCTGAAATATCACGAATAACACCCAGAATAGAACCGATGTCTTGAGTTGTAGAAGCCAGTTGCTCTACTACCTGACCCGTGCTTTCAATATCTTGCGCCAAACGACTGATCGCGTCTTTTGCTTTGTTCACCACAGAACGGCCTACTTCCGTATTACCTGAAGCTTGAGTTGCCGTTTCTGCTGCGGTTGCCGCGTTCGATGCAATCTCGCTGATTGTCATACCCATTTGGTTGATTGCAGCAACTACTTGAAGCGTTTGGTCACGCTGTTCTTGGCTGTTGTCGTGAGTAATATGCGCTTTATTAGAAACACTCTCTGCTGCCACTTGAAGCGCCTGGCTTGTCGAACACACCTCTTTCATCGACTCGTGAATCTTTTCAATGAATCCGTTGAAGCCCTTTGAAAGCTGTGCAATTTCATCGTTGCCTTTCACTTCGATACGCTGTGCTAGATCGCCATCACCTTCGCCAAGGTCACCGAAACGCTTAGCCAACAGCTTAATCGGCTGGGTGATGCTATTTGCTAGCACTACGCCCATTAGGATAAAGACTAACGCCACAACCGCAGTCATGATCAGCATCTTTTGCGCTGTCTCATCTAGCTCTGCAAATACTTCATTAGTTGGAACAACACCAATAACAAACCAGTCCATTGAGGACACATACAAGCTCGCTACAAACAGCTCTTGGCCTTGGCTTTCAGTAGTAATTAGGTTAAAGCCTGACTTGTTCAGTAACTGGCTTGCTTGAGGGCCGTAAAGTTGTTGAAGTGAAGAATCGCTGCGTGAGCGTTCACGGTGAATTTGAACATCACCTTGGCTATCGGTTAAGAATACGAAGCCTGTATTTTCAATCTTAAAACCATTGAGTAGGTTAACCATGTCATCCATCGACTTTGATAGACCTGACATCGCCAAACCAGAAGGCTGTTGGTAGTTAGCAAACATCTTCACTTCGCCATTAGCTTCTTGGAACATGCTCACCATGGTTGGCTGACCAGATTGAGTAAAGCCAAAGAACCAACCATCTTGTTGTTGGTTTAGCTGACGCAAGAATCCGTTTTGGTTCCAGTAATATGCAGTTTGACGGTTCGCCACTGAGGCATCATTCAACTGATATTGGTTGCGAACATTGTTCAGCTGTTTAACCAGTTTATTTTCTAGTGCCGGATCGCGATCCGTCGATTGGATAGCATCAGAAATAAATTCATTTGAAGCAATTTGCTCCGCCGCTAGTAATAGCTGAGAGACTTCTCGGTCAATTTCACCATTGATTCGCTCCAGCATTCCTGGAAGTTCAATATCGATCAATCGATGACTTAGTACATCTCTTGCTTGCTGTTGCGCCATCGCGCCGACAATAACTGTTGATGCAAGAACCGCGAAGGTAATTCCAAGTACAACTTTTTGCTTGATACTCAGAGAGTTAGTTTTAAACATATTGGGACCTTTAAAAAGAATAGCTCGTTATCGGTATACCCTGAACAGGACTTTTTAGTGCACGCCAACAGCAATGCACAATCTGAGTGATGTATCGGCCACAACCAATAAAACTAGAGACTTTTCTCTCAAAAAATTGCAAATATGATGTAACAACTAAATTATTTAACCTTGGAGTATCATCCATCAGGAAATATGATTATTTAGCTTTATTCAAATTCATTATGCGTGACGCCATATTTACCTAGCTAACCCTTCCAGAATGAATGTATTTAGCTTGTCTTGATTGATGATATCAATACGGCGATAACCTATTTCAATCATGCCTTCCTTCGCTAGCAACTGGAGCGAACGGCTCAGTGTCTGACGGGTACATCGAGATAGATGGGCAAGTTTGTCTTGGGTATACAAGATTGGATTTAACTCATTAGGAGCCCCATTCAAACGGCTTACCAATAGAAGTAATTTAGCTACGCGATAGTCATTTTTGAGAAGCACAGATTCTGTCGTCCACTCCATCAAGAGCCGGAATCGAAAACTGATTTCTCGAATCGCAATCTTATAAAGTTGAGGGTAACGGTCAGCGATAGCTCTCATTTTTTTGACCGGAATGGCGACGACAATCGCATCAGATGAAGAGTAAAAATTGAGATTCGTCGGTTGGTCTTCAAAACACCCTATCCATGTCAGCCAACTGCTCGGACCTAGCATGGCAATGCACGCCTCATCGCCACTTTCACTGTAACTCATCAGTTCAATGTGTCCCTTAACGACAAGTCGCATGGTATCGACAGCGGTATAGGCGGAATTGAGCAATGTTGGAACCTTATAGGTTTCTATTTTTGCGGCTCCAACTATTTCCTCAATAGCCTTCGGGTCTAACTGATTTAGCGTGGGATCATTTCTTAACACCGTCTCCAGCATCGAATGTTGTTCTTCACTACTCATCGTAGGCACGAAACTAGAATGTAAGATTTTACACATTGTTCTCAACTCGCTCCTGATAGCTTGTTAATTAATTGTTACAGACAAATTAACAATTAATCAAATATAAGTATTAGGAAACACCACAAGGTCGTGAAAAGAGGATTAAAAAATGCAAATGCCATGCGTAAATACATTGAGTCGTTGGCTCTTTAAAGGCTCTGTAGCAACAGTTTTAATTACCTGCGCTAGCTGGAGTTCTGTCTCAGCAGCCAATGATAAATTTGAAGGGATCCCAGGAGAAAGAACGTGTTTCTTCCGTTATGGTCCCGTCTCTGCTGACCCGTATATCAACGTTGCCTACCCCGATGCAGCAGTTAAGTATTGGGGATCAGCTTTTACTGTACCTGATGGTGCCAAGCTCAGGTTAGAAGGGCAATTCCCACATTCTCGCTACATGTCGTTCATTAGCTATGATGACCGTGGAAGGCCGGTGCAATCTTTACCCGACTATATGATAAAACCCAGCCAAAGCAGCGTGAACCCTTTCAGAGAAGGCAGCCAGCGCGACAGCGTTCTTAGAAGCTATCAAGTCAATATTCTCGACTCTCAACCAAAAACTGATTACACCGCAGGCCAAATACGTGACGGTGCTGAAATGGATGAACTGCACACGCCGAAATCTTCAGCTAATCAGCAAGTGATCATTTACCGTATCTACGCAAAAGACGAAAACAGTGATGGCACAGGGAATACAGCATTACCTCAGCCAGTCGTCACTCTCGCTTCAGGAAAGGAACTTCGCGGGCAAGAAGCGTGTGATTCTCTGCAAAGTACACAACCGTTAAAAGCTCAATTGAATGCTTTGGGGATCCCTGTAGAGAAATATCGAGAACTGGTGTCACAACCCAACAAGCCAGCAGGCTTCCCCGCGACCAACCCATCGACTTGGCACATTCAACTCGACCGAGAAAGCTTGTTAGGTATCTACACTGGGAAAGTCAATCCTGAAGCTCGCCGTAGCACGGGTGGCTTCTACCCCAATCTTGATAACAATTACATTAGAACCGTCGTCAATCGCAAACATGGCCCTGTATTTGTCCTCAGAGCGAAAGCACCTGTGACGCCAGAAACTTTCCATGGCGTTAAAAAGATGACCAAAGGTGACCTTCGTTATTGGTCAGTCTGCTCGAATAAAGGCTTCGCTGTAACCAAAGTCAACGACTGCCTTTACGATGAAGCTATTCCGGTGGACAAAGACGGGTATTACACTGTCGCCGTGAGTCGCGCCGCCGACAGGCCACGTAACGCTTTTGCCCAATGTGGTGTAGGTTGGTTACCAATGGCAGACGATGGTGATGGCATTATTGATGAAGATGCATCGATTGTTCAAATCCGTCACATGCTCGCAGCGCCGGAGTTTAGCCACGCCATCCAAAACATCCAGCAAGACAAAGATATCGCCCCGGTGATGGGGGAATACTACCCAAGAACTTTCTACACGACGACCAACAACTTCGAGCTGATGATCCCTTGCTCGGGATAGTCCTTTCCAGCTGAATAACCAATTAATAAAACTATGAAATGGCAGGTTCCCCGCCTGCCATCTATGACCGAATACCATCCATTTTCTGAGGTTGCCATGCTACTTAAGCTACTATCATTGTTGTCGCTCATGTCTTTTCTTATACCGGCACAAGCAGCGCAAACAGAAGAACTCAAACCAGAACTAAAACCAGAGCAAGGACAAGAACAAATAGAAGACCTAGACGATCCTACCGCGCTGAGCTCGTTTCTGGGAATACGAACAGGGACCAACGGATATGGTGCCATCGCGCAATTTGGATTCAACAGCCCCGACAGTGTATTGGGTCACAACAGCTTCATTCAATTTAAAGACGATTTTGAAACCGTACATCTACGCCATTTTTCTATCTATAAACAAAGTGGAACAGGGTTGTTTGTCGATATGCAGCGCAACAACGCCAATGCGATTCCCGTTAACCGAGCTTCTGTTGGCGCCATCCAGATAATCCCTATCTCAGATAACCTTAGGATCAACCCAGCCCTTTTATACGGCGAAACCTGGACAGACGATAAGAAAGCTCAAAAAACACTATTTCCAGATACGTCGATCGTGACCTTGTATACCTTTATTCGCTGGCAAGTCGCCGACGACTGGTTCGTCAATTTGGTACCTCAATATACCTACAGCGTAAATGGACGAAAGATTCGCTTGTTTGAACTCGTCACCCAAGTTGGCCACAACATTACTAAGGAAACGAGCATGGCGATAAATACCGATGAAGACGACAACTTTTGGTTAACACTAAAGCACGCCTTTTAAGTCTGACTATGGTAAACCGTTGGGCTTAACTGTACTTTGGCTAAACACTTGTAAATCATTCCATTTTTGGAAAAATAAATTACGTAGATGTACTGGAACTTTTTCCTATTAATAAGTGACCAATACTCAAAATAAGAATCAAATGGCCCCCAGAGAGTCCAAAAATGCATAAAAATAACTTCGAAATCCTTCAAAACTACCTAGAGTCTCAAATCATTGGTCAGCAAGAGCTCGTAAAACAATTGATGATCGCCTTACTGGCAGATGGTCATATCCTTGTTGAAGGGCCTCCGGGGTTGGCAAAAACCCGCGCAGTAAAGTCGCTGGCTGACTGTGTCGAGGGAGATTTTCACCGTATTCAATTTACCCCTGACCTATTGCCTGCCGACCTAACTGGTACCGATATTTTCCGTCCAGAAACGGGAGAGTTCACCTTCCAATCTGGCCCGATTTTTAACTCGCTTATTCTGGCGGATGAGATCAACCGTGCTCCGGCGAAAGTACAAGCCGCAATGCTAGAAGCTATGGCCGAAAAACAGGTGACCGCCGGTCGGAAAACCTATGCTCTGCCCGATCTGTTTTTGGTGATGGCAACGCAAAACCCGATTGAGCAAGAAGGTACCTACCCTCTACCAGAAGCTCAATTAGACCGTTTCTTGCTGCATTTAGAAGTGGCTTATCCAGACATGGAAAGTGAGCTGGAGATCTTGCGCCTGAACCGAGGCGAAGCTCAAGGCAACGAATCTGTTCAGCCACAAGAGATATCTCAACAAACTATCTTCGAAGCTCGCCAAGAAGTGCTCAGCATTCACATGGCAGACACCATTGAGCAGTACATAATCAGACTGGTAATGGCGACTCGCCAACCTAAACAATACAGCGACCAACTTGATCAATGGTTAGACATGGGTGTTAGCCCGCGTGCAACCATCGCGTTAGACCGTTGTGCCCGCGCTCACGCTTGGCTTGCTGGCCGCGACTATGTTACTCCACAAGATGTTCAAGCGATGGCATTCCCTGTATTGCGCCACCGCCTGCTTCGTAGCTACCACGCACAAGCTGAAGGGGTCACTGCAAACCAAGTGATCGCACACCTTATATCACTGGTTGGTAGCGCATAGGGATAAGCGCATGAATAATCAATTACCCAACCATAGTGACGGTGTCACGTTAAATCTAGACGAACTGCTGCAATACAAAGCGCAGTCTGTTCGCTGGTTGCCTCCAGCCAAGAGCCTGTGGTCGCAACTAAACGGTCAACACGAGAGCAATCGTAAAGGTCGCGGGATGAATTTCTCTGAGGTTCGTCAATATCAGGCGGGCGACGACATCCGCAGCATTGATTGGCGCGTCACGGCGAGAACAGGCAAGGCGCATACCAAACTGTTTTCTGAAGAAAGAGAACAGCCTGTGATTTTGTTCTTAGATCTGTCGAGCAGTATGATTTTCGGCTCAACCTTGTTACTTAAATCGGTTCAACTCGCGCACTTTGCCAGCCAACTTTGCTGGTTAACCGTCGCTCAAAAAGACCGTATTGGCGCAGTGATAGATACTGGCCAAGAGATCATTGAGATTAAACCCTGTGCTAGCAACCATGCTCCGCTACGTATTTTACAAAAAGTCATAGAAATCAATAACGCAGCGCTGACCAACCCAGGCAATAACAGCGACACAACCTTAGAGCATGGGCTGAAATCTCTTCACCAGCTTTGCCCGAAAGGAAGCGATATCATTATGCTCAGTGATTTCGTCCGTTATAACGAAAGTAATTACTCACTTATCAATCAAATACGTCGACATAATCGAGTTCGCTTGGTTCATTTTTACGATCCATTAGAACAAGGTGTTACTGCATTCAAAGGTTCAAAACAGATCACCGATGGCAATAAAACCCAATGGTTTAATTTCTCCTCCAATAAAGAGAAGCAAAAACTCAACCACGCTTTTTCACTAAAGAAGCAGCAGCTACAACAGTTGGGCTTATCTCTCGCGATACCCTATAGCTCGCTGTCGAGTGCACAACCATTGATGAGTCAGATATCAGGATCTCAGTCATGAAGCAGCCCTTAGATTTAAGCCCGGCTATTGCGCCAGACGCACCGACATGGTGGCCTCTAGCATGGGGGTGGTGGGCTGTGATTGTCATAGCCATTACCCTGATCGCCTTGGTGTTCTTTATTGTAAAGCGCAGAAAAAACAACCAACTACCGAAGCAAGAAGCGCTGTCTTATTTCAGCAATAGTCAGTCTTTAAATGCTTTGTCTCCGAGCACAGCTCAAGACATCGTTCGTCAGGCAGCACTAAGCTATTTCCCACGTGAAAAAATTGCAGGCTTGTCTGGTGATGATTGGTTGGCGTTCTTAGATGCGCAATTGGCAAAACCTTTGTTCGCCGCAAAACAATCGCAATGGCAACAAGCGCTCTACCAAGATGCAACCTTAATGACCGACGAACAGAAAAAGGCTCAACAGCAATTGGTTAACGACTGCGAAATCTGGCTTCGTAAAGCCCTTCCTCCAAAGCGAGGTCGTTATGACTGATCTTTTAAACACGAGCTTACTAAATATTGAATTCGTTTGGTGGTGGATATTTTTCCTCGCGCCACTGCCGGTTCTCGTTTACTTGTTCTCTCCTAAGGCAGAATCGAACAATGCCCTAAGGCTTCCATTTCTGCCCGAGGACAGCAATACCAAAACGCCGAGCAGTCGCTTACCCAAGGCCTTGTCGGTCATCATCTGGCTTTTATTGGTAACGGCCATGGCACGCCCAGTTTGGTACGGTGAACCGGTTGAGTTTCAGCCGAAACACCGTGATTTGATGTTGGTTGTCGACCTCTCCTACTCGATGAGCCAAGAAGACATGCAATTCAATGGCGAATACATCGATCGCTTATCTGCGGTGAAACATGTATTGAGTGACTTTATTGAACGCCGCAAAGGCGACCGAGTTGGGTTGGTGCTCTTTGCTGATCACGCCTACTTGCAGACGCCACTGACGTTAGATAGAGACACGCTTTCACAACAGCTCAATCAAGCGGTGTTAAAGCTTATCGGTACTCAAACTGCGATCGGTGATGGTATCGGCCTTGCCACCAAAACCTTCGTCGACAGCGATGCCCCTCAGCGTGTAATGATTCTACTCAGTGACGGCAGCAATACCGCGGGCGTATTAGATCCACTTGAAGCCGCGGATATTGCTAAGAAATACAACGCGACGATTTACACCGTAGGTGTCGGTGCGGGTGAAATGATGGTCAAAGAGTTCTTCATGACTCGTAAGGTCAATACCGCTCAAGACTTGGATGAGCGTACTCTAATGGAAATCGCCAAACGCACTGGTGGTCAGTACTTCCGAGCGCGTGACAGCAAAGAGCTGGCAACGATTTACGACACCATCAACCAATTAGAACCCGTGACGAACGCCACTAAGATCTGGCGACCACAACAAGAGTGGTTTGTCTGGCCACTGTCGGCGGCAATGTTCTTCGCATTTATGCTGTTAGCCATTAGGAGAAACAATGTCTAACTTTACTTTTATCTACCCATATTGGTTCTTAGCGCTTGCCGTGCTGCCCGCAATTTGGTGGCTCAGCAAGAGACAATCGAAACAAGGGTTACTGGCCTCTCATATCGCTCGCTACTTGGCACCAGAATCAAGCAAGCCATCGAAAAACCGTAGTACTTACTTTGGTATTTGGTGGATAGTCGGTGTCATCGCACTAGCCGGTCCCAGCTTTGAAAACAATGAACAGCCAAGCTTTGAAAAAACACAGGCGCGAGTTGTGATCATGGATATGTCGATGTCTATGTATGCCACTGACATTAAACCAAACCGTTTAACACAGGCGCGATACAAGGCTCTGGATCTGCTTTCGTTATGGAAAGAAGGCCTAACTGGAATGGTGGCATACGCCGGAGATGCTTACACCATTAGTCCTTTGACGTCAGACATCAATACCATCAAGAACCTCGTACCCAACCTATCACCAGATATCATGCCCTTCCAAGGCGGCAATGCAGCATCGGCAGTTAAGCTTGCGATTGAGATGATGACTCGCGCTCATATCTACCAAGGTGATCTGGTACTGATTGCTGATGATATTGATGGTCAAGAGAAGAAAGATATCGACTCGCTACTCTCTGGTAGTAATTGGACGTTGTCAGTCTTGGCTGTAGGCACGGAAAGCGGCGCGCCGATCTCGTTACCTACAGGTTCGATGTTACAAACCGACGCAGGACAAACCGTGGTTGCGAAAACCAACGTAGACAATATGCGCGACCTGACTCGTCGCTCTGGAGGCACATTCACTGAGGTACAATTTGATAACTCAGACGTTGAACACATCGCAAGTTATCTCGACCGAATTGCTACAACATCAGAAGTGACTAAAACCGATAACTCGCTCAATACCAGAGTGAACAATGGTTTCTGGTTATTGCCATTTTTGTTACTTCCTGTCCTTGGGCTATTTCGAAAAGGGGTTATTTGGTGTGGCCTAGCTGTGCTTGTATCGTTCAGCCAGCCGAATACTGCGTTTGCGAATCCTTGGAAAACCGATGATCAGGTGGGTTATCAATTATATCAAGATGAGAACTTCCAGCAGGCAGCTGAACAATTCAAACAACAAGAGTGGAAAGGCATCTCACAATACAAAGCGAGTGACTTCGAAGCTGCAGAACAAACACTACAAGGTTTGACTGACGAAAATGCTCGCTACAACCTCGCCAATGCACAAGCAAAGCAAGGCAAGTACGACCAAGCAATTGAAGAGTATCAACGTATTCTCGAAAGCAACCCTGAACATACTTATGCTAAGAAGAACTTAGAGGTCGTCGAACAAGCCCAGAAGCAACAGCAACAGCAACAGCAACAGCAACAGCAACAGCAACAGCAACAGCAACAGCAACAGCAACAGCAACAGCAAGGCGATTCTGAATCCAAAGATCAGCAGAATCAGCAAGGTCAGCAAGGTCAGCAAGGTCAGCAAAATGATTCTTCACAAGACTCGTCGGATCAACAGCAAAGTTCTGTAAACAATGAAAACTCGCAGAACGAAACAGACGAACAAAGTGAAAGTGCAAACCAAGGGCAAGCCAAAGACCAACCGAATGCAAATGCAGGCGAGCAAGCAGCTCAGTCTAAACAGCCAAGCAAAGCCGAGCAGTCAAAGGAACGAGGTCAAGATGAATCAACACCTCAAAGTGCAAGCGCACAACAAGCTTCAAGCGAAAAAGGTGAAGACGATGCTCAACAAGCTGTAGCACAAACCTCAGGGCAGCCGCTATCGAGTGACCCGGATATGCGAAAGCTTGAGCAAGTAGAAAGCGCCCGTGACCCGAGCCAGCTGCTCAAAGCACAAATGATTTTACAAGCACGACAAAAAAGTGCTCCTAACAACCAGAACAAAAAGTGGTAACCATGCGATTTCTTAACAAGCCATTTTTATCCATACTCCTAACGCTGGCGTTAGGAGCTTTCTCGTCCTTTTCTGCATTGGCGGCTACTGCCGTAGCGAGCGTTTCACAAAACAGTGTCACCAAAGACCAAGTATTTCTACTTAGAGTCGCGACTGATGAAAAGGTCTCTTCTGATGCTTTAGATCTAAAGGCGCTCCAACAGGACTTCTATGTCGGCACACCAAGTTTTGGGTCGTCGATGCGAATCGTCAATGGCAGCCGTTCGGTGTCAAGTGAATGGAACGTCAGCCTTGCGCCACTGCGTTTGGGGAAGGTTCAGATTCCTAGCTTCGATATTGAAGGGGCAAAAACCAAGCCAATCACCATCAATGTTGCCGTTAATAAAGCTGCACCTACTCAACATGATATGGCTGAGTTCCAGCTTAATCTGAGTAAAGACTCGCTGTACCCACAAGAAGTCGCTGAGCTGGATGTAAAACTGATAATTAAAGCTGACCCAAGAAGACTGCAAGATCCTAAAATAGCGCCACCGAGCTCGCAGGGCTTAGATGTGGAACCTATTGGTGAATCGAAGCAATTTCAAGATGTCCTCAATGGACAAGAAGTCACAGTTGTTCAGCAATCTTTCCATATATCGTCACAGCAAGCAGGACAATTTCAGCTTCAAGGGCCAAAGTTAACCGGTGCTGTTGTTTACTCAACCAACAACTCCAGCACAACGCGTCTGTTCCAACTGGACACGCCGGTTGAAACCTTAGATGTCACAGTGAATCCGGTACCAAAAGGCTACCAAGGTGAGTGGTTACCAACATCAAACTTTAAGCTGATACAACAATGGTCAGACAGCCAAGGTAATGAACTGACGGATGGCAATGCTTTAGGTGGCGACAAGCAGAAGATTGAAATGGAAGCGGGTGATTCTCTAACTCGAACCATTACTATGACAGCCAGTAACTTGACCCAACATCAGTTACCAAAACTGAACATCACCTACCCTAAAACGGTGCGTGTTTATGAAGAAAAACCGCAATTTGGCACCACCCAATCCGGTGATGCTGTCGTTGTCTATAAGCAGGTACTAATCCCTAAGGAATCAGGAAGCATCTCTCTTCCTGATGTTTCTCAAGCTTGGTTTAACACAGACTCACAATCACAAGAAACCAGTAAAGCGCTTGGGCTAGAGTTAGCGGTAAAAGCAAGTGACCGTGCGACGTCTAGCACACCACCGGTTACAGCACCACCAGCCCAACAAGTAAGCCCAACGGTTGTGACTGTTGATAGTCCGGGGTTCTGGCCTTATCTCGCCGCGCTATTCGCAGCCTTGTGGTTGATTAGCTCAGTGATGGCTTTCTATTTCTGGTCACGCCGCGATGTAACGACAAAACCAACACACACTGTTGAACGTCAATCAGATACAGCAGAAGCGCTTATTGAAGCTCTAAAAACGAAAGATGGTGTGATGACAAGAACCTTGTTTGAACAATGGAAAGCTGAAAACCCAGATTTGAGCGATGAGACGTTAGACGTCGTTGAAGCCGAGCTAAGTAAGCTAAACCAGAGTCTTTATGGTGAAGCTAGCTCGACAAAACCATCATGGGCTCCTTCTAAAGTAATCAAAGCGGTTAAGAAGCCAAAGCGAGTTTCTAGCAAAACGCGTAAAAGCTCACTAGAAACGCTTTAATTAACTAGCAAAACTCTAAAATAACAAAGCCGTGACGACTACCTTGTGAGCATCACGGCTCCATTCGTTCTAAGATAGGAAGAAAAAGTACTGTGCTAAGAAATTGAAACCGCGACCTTTTTTCGCTTCAATGCTGAGACGATTCTATTTCGCCCTGAGTCTTTGGCTTGATACAGGGCTTTATCTGCCTTGCCATAAAGCAGATCAAAATCGAACTGGTGCTGATCAGAGGTTATCGACGCATAACCGACAGACGCGGTTAAATATGGGCTAGTGCTACTTTCACAATGGAGGATCTTCGCCTCTTCAATACATTTCCTGATCGACTCTGCTCGCAGCTTAGTCTCAGAGTGATTGGTGCCGATCATCAACAACATAAACTCTTCTCCGCCTATACGGCAGAACGTTTCCTTATCGCTATGAACATGAGCATTAAGTATCTTACCTATGGTCCGCAGTGCCGCGTCCCCTTCAGTATGGCCATAGACGCTGTTGTACAAACCGAAGTGATCAAGGTCGACAAGAATCAGTCCAAACGTGACTTCATCCTCTGTGGCAAATGCCCCTTGATCATCACAATTGAGATCATCTAAAACCTGAGACAACATACGACGGTTTCCAAGACGCGTCAGCGGGTCTAGTTTAGAAATGACATCCAATTGCTCATTAGCCAACTCTAGCTCTTGAGTGCGTTTGCTGACCTCCTGTTCAAGCGTTTCATTGAGCTTTTTGAGCTCCTCTTGAGCCATGGTTCTTTGCAATACCTCAGCAAGGCTAGAGGCAAATATACGAATCACTTCGCGCAATTGAGAAGTTAAAGGGCTGCGTGTTAGCAAGTTATCAGCGGCAATAAACGCAATCGGCTCACCCGTATTAGTGGTGAGCATCGTCATTGCGGTCCAACCGACTCCGACAATATTGAAATCGTGATAAATAGGGACCGACTCTTCAAATGCAACTTGGTTAGGACAAGCACGAGCCGCGGCGACAATGTCACGTTCCACTAGCTCAGAGCGATAATAGGATTCATCAACAATGTCACCTTTAATATCTGTACCCCATGTACCTTGCATGTAGCTACAGTTCTTATCGGTAAGAAAAACCGCCAATCGGTCGATACCTAAGTGCTGAATAGCAAAACTTACTGCAGACTTACACACCTCACTGACACTATCGCAGCGAGACAACTCAACCATGCTCGAGTGCAGCATACGTATGTTCTGTTCTTGGCGTTTACGAATGTAGATTTGAGAAAGCAGAGAGCCGAACGATTCAAGCATCTGCTTTTGGTAATTGGTAATTGGCGAACGGTGAATGTAGTTGTCCATGGCGATCCAGCCGACAGGTTTATCCCCTTCTCGTAAGATCAACATACCATTCCAACCCTGTCCAACCACTTTGCCTTCAGTGTATAGAGGCGCTTGTTCAATAATAACCAAGTTGGTGTGGTTGTCAGACAGAGCCTCTATATATTCCGCTTCAAGCTGATGTAAGTCGTATTGAGTATGATGCTCGCTATTAGTTTTTCCCAGTTCATCAGTGCCGTAAGTTCCACTAAAACACCGCTTTTTCATATCAAGCAACATAAAGATCGCACGATCAAAGCCTAAGCGGTCACGTACAGCTTCTACTGACGCTTTATAGAGTGCGTCTAAAGATTCTGGATTCGATAGCTCTAACGCTACCTGATGTACTAACTTCATGTTCTCGACAAACAATTCGCGAAGCTTAATTTCATCCAGGTACTGCGCCTCTCGGGTATCCCGATGCTTAATCTCGATAGCAGCGTTCTTTTCTGCACGAACGCATTGCCAGCGGGCTGCGGCGAGTTGGAGAACATCAAGATCTTGATCGAAAGTTTGGTTTATCTGTTCAGCACTGCAATTTTGAACAATTAAATAAGTTCTGCAGGCAGGCGCGTTGTCGAGCATCATGATGAATGACTCTCCACCGAGCACCTTCATATGCTCCCACTTACAAGTATTGATAGCCATAGGCAACACCCCGTCCGCGGTATCGAACTGGGCAACCCAAGGCCAAAATGTGGAAGGATAACTCGATAACGAGGTTAATTCGCCGTAAGAGAACAGCGCTAACGAATCGCTCTCCGGCGTCGGCTCCGCAAATATTCCAATCCCTTGAGGAGCGAGTACCTTAACCAGATAGTCAAAAAGAGATTCAGCCAATAAACGATGGTCGCGCGCAGCAGATATTTGTTTTGCAAAGGCTTTAACAGGCACAGCTTCCGTCCATTGGCTATTGAGAATGAAGCAAAAATACCGAAGCATTGATATGCAATCAATGTAACTAAAAATGAGATGTTAAGCGGGTCGCAATTTCACTTTTAACATTATCACAAGCATGAGAAGAACGACAAAAATGGGATTTTCTGCCCAAAATTTCATCGACATTGTGACTTTTTTAAGAACATAAAAAAGCCCCACATTAGAGTGGGGCAAAACTTCCATCGCTTATAGTTATAGTGATAATTCTGTAAGTAAAATCGATTATCTAACCTGCGTTTCAGTGAGCGCGCTGGTTTGCTAAAAGGACAAAAACAGCACTTAAATAATCAATTAACCAAAGTCACCATTTACGTAACCTTTAGTGCGATCATCTTTTGGCTCGCTGAAGATAACACTCGTTTCGTTGTGCTCTACAAGCTCTCCCATTAGGAAGAAAGCAGTACGGTCTGAAATACGACGCGCTTGCTGCATTGAGTGCGTTACGATAACGATAGTGAAGTCTTTCTTCAGGTCTTCCATCAACTCTTCAATCTTGTGTGTCGCGATTGGGTCTAGAGCCGATGTAGGTTCATCCATCAGGATTACATCCGGTTCCATTGCAATTGTACGAGCGATACATAGACGCTGTTGCTGACCACCAGATAAGCCAAATGCGTGTGCTTTAAGACGATCTTTTACTTCATCCCAAAGTGCTGCACTGCGCAGTGAGCTTTCTACTACTTCATCAATGTGCTTCTTGTCTTTGATGCCTTGAGCACGTAAGCCATAAGCTACGTTCTCGTAGATGCTCATTGGGAATGGGTTTGGCTTTTGGAATACCATGCCTACACGAATACGTAGGTCAGCCACATCAATATTGCCGTAGATGTTTGTGCCATCCATATCCAGCTTACCTTTAATAGTAACGCCTTCAATTAGGTCATTCATACGGTTCAAGCAACGTAGTAGCGTTGACTTACCACAACCTGATGGGCCAATCAGTGCCGTAACCTGACGAGTTGGAATTGGCAGATTGATAGATTTAAGCGCTTGATTGTCGCCGTAAAACAGATCTAGGTTCTCAATATCAAATTTGTTCATGTTCGTAATCTCTAAATTCTTAAATTCGTGTCTAACTTGACGCTTTCTTTATCACGGGGGCTCTCTTTATTATTGAGCCGGCTAATGAGCTTAGTAAGTTGCCGTGTTGAAGCGTCTCGCAATCAGTTTTGTAACCATGTTGATCAAGAGAACCAATACGATTAGGACTGTCGCCGTGCCGTAGGCTTGGTTCCACTCATCGATAGTAAATAGCTCTGTTGTCAGCTTATATAGGTGAACCGTTAGTGTACGGCCAGAATCGAATACCGACTCAGGAACACGTGCCACCATACCTGCTGTTAAAAATACAGGTGCTGATTCGCCAATTACACGACCAATACTCAGAATGACCGAAGTTAAGATACCTGGCATTGCGCTTGGTAAGATCAAGCGCCAGATAGTGTAGATTTTTGAAGCGCCAAGGCCGTATGAGCCTTCACGATAAGTTTGTGGTACTGCCATCAATGCTTCTTCTGTAGTACGAATAATTACAGGAAGAATCAGGATACTTAGCGTTAATGCACCCGACAAAATCGAGAAGCCGAGACCCAGAATCGAAACAAAGAAGGTCATACCGAACAGACCAAAGATAATCGATGGGATACCCGCTAGCGACTCAGTACAGAATCGAATCACTTTCACCAATCGACTACCTACTTTCGCATATTCAGTTAGGTATATCGCCGTCATGATGCCTAGTGGTGCGGCTACCGCAATCGATGCAATTACCATGTAGATCGTGGCGATGATCATTGGGAAAATACCACGCTCTTCACCAGTACGAGTGTAATCGTCAGTGATGAAGTTCCAATCTACGTATTGCAGACCGTTCGATAAGATGTACCAAATAATCCAGAATAAGAAACCAACGGTTACAGCCGCAGCTGCCCAGATAAAACCTTTTAGGATGTTATCTTTGGTTTGACGTGCTTGTTTTAGTTTTACGCGATCCATATTACTTATCCTCGCCTACTTCGTTTTTTCACGGTTAAGATAAAGTAGAGCACCATTTAACATCATGATGAACACTAGAAGTACAACGCCTGTTGCGTACAGCGCGTTAGCGTGAACGCCACTTGCGTAAGACATTTCAATTGCAATGTTTGCTGTTAGCGTACGAGCAGAATCCAAAATACCTTCTGGCATTGCTGGCGCATTACCCATAACCATGATGATTGCCATCGTTTCGCCAAGTGCGCGACCGATACCCAAAATCACACCAGTCATAATGCCTGAACGTGCAGCAGGAACGAGTAGCTTAAAAATCGTGTAGATTTTCGAAGCACCCAGTGCAAGTGAACCTTCTTTATATGTACGAGGTACAGCACGAATCGAAGTTTCAGAAACCGTGATAACGGTAGGAAGAATCATGATCCCCAGAACAATGATACCCGCCAGGATAGTATTACCGGCTGGTACTTGGAAAATGTTCTGAATCATTGGAACGATAATTACTAGACCGAAGAAGCCGTAAACTACCGACGGGATACCCGCTAGAAGCTCAACTGCTGGTCGAATAATATCTGCAAGACGCTTGGGAGCAATCTCAGCAATAAAAATAGCGGTTAATACACCTACCGGTACACCAACAACTACAGCGCCAAGTGTCGAAACAATCGATGCAACAATCATGGTTGCAACACCGAATAGAGCTGGAGGTAACCAATCAACACCCAGAACGATGCCAGAAACACCGGCCTCTTGGAATGCAGGAATACTCTCTGCAACGATAAAGTAAGCGATAACGGCTAGCGATACGATGCCGATCACAGCACTCGATAAGAACAAGCCGTGGAAGATTCTTTCTCTCCAGTCGATGCGCTTCTTAGCACGCAGACTTGGCTTATTGATTTGAGTCGCTTCAGTATTCATAAGCTTTTCACTATTTGCGATGGTCATATATAAAATCTCAAACTTTGTGGCTCAAAAAGAGCTCGAAATAAACAAAGTTGAAAGAAAAGGCTCAGCCTAAAGCAGGCTGAGCAATAATTAAGATTGAGTCAGTTAAGATTAGTTAACTGTGATGTAGCCTTTCTTACCAGCGATAGCTTGAGCTTCGTCTGCAACCATCCAGTCTAGGAATTGTTGAGTTTCAGCTGTTGGAGCGCCTGCTTTGTAAAGAACTAGGAAAGGACGAGCAACTTTGTAAGAGCCGTTCTTAACGTTATCAACTGATGCTTCTGCGCCGTCGATAGTTAGAGCTTGAACTGTGTTGTCTACAGTACCAAGAGAGATAAAGCCGATAGCGTATGGGTTGCTTGCTACAGAAACTTTAAGTGCGCCGTTACCGTTTGCAACTTGTGCACGCTGAGAGATAGCCGATACTTTCTTATCGCCGATCTTCTTCTTAAGCTTCATGATGTCCTCGAATGCACCACGTGTACCAGATGCAGTATCACGAGTGATTGCTACGATTGGCTTGTCTGCACCACCAACATCTTTCCAGTTAGTGATGTCGCCTTTGTAGATTGAAGTGATTTGCTCAGCTGTAAGAGCAGATACTTCGTTATTTGGGTTAACAACAACTGCGATACCGTCACGAGCGATAACGAGCTCTTTCAGGTCAGCTGTTTTCTCTTCTTCTTTAAGGTCACGAGAAGAGATACCAAGATCAGCACTTCCATTTTTTGCTGCTTTGATGCCTGCAGAAGAACCTGGTGCTTGAATTTCGATGAACACTGGTTCGCCTTTATTCATGTAGGTTTCTGCAAAAACTTCAACCAGTGGAGAAGCACTGTTAGAGCCAACTACAGAGATAGTTTCTTTAGCTGAAGCTGTATTCACTGTTAGAGCGCCTAGTAGTGCGATTGCACCGATAACTGTCTTTTTCATCACAAATTTCCTTTAGTGGCGTTATTGCCGTAATGTTGTTTTGCTTGAACGGTGCCCACTTTAGAATCTGAATGTGACAGTTGTGTTTCACTTAATTGAAGCCTATATGACAACTACAATTTATTTTCTTATTCCCCCCCTACCAAATAGCCTTGAAGTAATCAATTGGCCTCACTCATAGGCACCGAATATTCATTCCAACCTATTTAAGCCAAACCACTCAATATCTCGCCATCCCTTTTATTACCTAATACCACACAAGGTTCTGTGTCAAATAACCCTACCTCAAAAATGGCTAAAGCCTTGTTTGTGCAATAAATATTCAAAATTTATCAAATATCTATCTCATATATCAAAATCGAATCTATTACTGATTGAATTGTCATTCTCAGAAGTTAGAATCACCTGCTAATTACAATAATAACAATTGCTTCTGCTCATTTATTTATTCAAAGAGGGACATTACATGCGCCAACTTCTCAGTGGCTTATCAATCAAAATACAAATTCTCATTCCAGTACTCTTTTCTGTCGTATTACTTTTGACGGGTGTCATTATCGGTGGTGACAAACTGGAAAATGCTTTTAAAGATGTATCAACAGCAACAGACCAATTAATCTTACATAAAGAAGAACTCAGTGAAATCGTCGACAACAGCTACGGCATGCGTATCAAAGCGATCTACAGCTTGTTTAATCCTGACGACGTTAAAACACTGGTCGAAACACTAAACCAAAAACGCGACCAAAATACTCGCCTACTGAATTCATTGAACACAGTGCCAGGCATGCAAGATGAAGTAGCAACGATGACCAAAGCGATGAATCACTATGTCGACTTTTCTCGAACTACCATGCTTCCTCTATTAAGAGCGAAGCACGGCGATACATCACTCTCTGCAGATTTTGAAAACCGCTACCAGACTGCAATCGACCAATACCGTCATGCGGGTAATGAAATGGTGCAAGCGATCAACACTCTGTCTAAGAAGCTGAACTTGCTTGCGACTCAAGAAGTCGACATCAACGGACAGCAACACACCAGCACACTGGATACGGCGACCATTGCCCTGCTAGCGATTCTTTCTATCGCATTAGTCATCAGTTGGACGCTTGCTGGCATCATTGTTAAGCCAATCAGCAATATTCAAGCAACCATGCGCGAAGTAGCAAAAGGTAATCTGCTGGTTAAAGCCGAAGAGTATGGCGACAACGAAATCTCCCGCCTTGCGCAAGATGTAAACCAATCTATTGAACAACTACGAGACACGGTAAGCTCACTGTCTCGAATCAGTATCGAAGTGGCTTCTGCGTCGACAGAGTTAGCGGCTGTAATGACACAATCAAGCGTTAACTCAGATCAAGAGAAGCAAGAGGTGGAGCAAGTCGCTTCTGCTGTAAACCAATTAGAAAGCACAGCAGCACACGTCAACGAGAACGCAGTACAAGCCGATTCAGCGTCTAAGCAAGCTGACGAGATGGCGACACACAGCATGAGCTTGTTTAGTGAGAGCAACCAAGCAAACGAGCAAATGGCGATTCAGCTGAGTGAAGCAGCAAACGTTGTAGGCACGCTAAAAGAGCACTCAGAGCAGATTGGTAAGGTGATTGAAGTAATTCAAAGCATCTCTGAACAAACGAACCTTCTTGCGCTTAATGCAGCAATTGAAGCGGCTCGTGCTGGTGAAAGTGGCCGTGGTTTCGCAGTTGTAGCCGATGAAGTTCGAATGCTGGCGGCACGAACCCAAGATTCAACCAAAGAGATCCAAGCGATCATCGAAGGCTTGCAGGTTCAATCAGGCAACGCTAATGAGAGCATGAGCAGTTCACTGTCGATGTTAGAGCACAACCAAACGCTCTCGGGCGAGGTAAGTGCAGCCCTTTCAGGTATTGCTAACTCAGTAACCGACATGACTGAAATCAACACCCAGGTTGCCTCTGCTGCAGAAGAGCAAAGCCAAGTCACTGCAGACATTAACCGTAATATCTCAAACATCTACAGCCTAGTAAGCCAAAACGTAACCGGCATTACCCAAGCCGCAGCAGCAAGCCACGAGCTATCTAACCTAGCTGAACAACAGAAGCAGCAGTTGGATTACTTTAAGGTGTAGGGTTTAATGTATGAAGTTCAAGGCAACAGATTCAAGCTGTATGCTCTTTAGAACTTGCCTATAAACAAAAAAAACCAGCCATGATGGCTGGTTTTTCGCTTTTAGACACTACTGATCAAATTCAGCCGCTTTGATCCTTTCAATCGCTTCTACCCTTCTCAGCTGTTCTGGTAGGAAGTGTTCAGTCCGAAGTTGCGCAATCGTCTCTTGTTGCTCGGTTTCTGAGAGGGCTGAGTCGTTCAAAACATCATTTCGTTCTGCGAAGTAGACCTCTAACGAGCCTTCAAAGGCCGCTCTTTTTTTATCAAGAGCTTCAAGTCTTTGGGTTGCTTCTTCACCAACAAGTTCGCTTCTCTTTAAGTATTTACCCTGTTCATCGAGACCTTCTGAACTGGATAGCTGTGGGAGTAATACCTGATTTTGATGACTGACTTGAACGTAATCTGGCTGCTCAGATAGATAAGACTCAAGCCTTTGTTGATATTCCGACTCGTCTAGCCCTTCTTGCTTCAGAAGTAACTTTTCTAAAGCAATTTCCCTCATTCTGTTGTCATGGGTAAATAGAATACTTACCTCGCTCTCACTGAAGAATTGAGATTGGAGATCGAGCAACGCTTGATTCAGTGCGCGTAAGTCCTCAGCGGATATTGATGTGGTGTCGAATTGCACGTCCAACGACGTTAGTGCCGACTTATACTCAAGATATTTGGCAAACAGTGCTTCATCAACCAAGGCAGTTGATGATTGCTCGTAGTGCTGTGCCACATTGTCGCGAATATCTTCAAGTGTTAGTTCGGTATTACCGGACACGAAATATTCCATCATGTCTTTTGCTGATGCGTTATCGATGTCGGTGTCTTGTTGAGAGGCAACCTTCAATGAGGAGACGCGTTGTTCGTTGTCATTATGTGTATTGGGTTCTTCCTTTTTTAGATATAAAAAGACCGCCGCTGTGCTCATCAGGGCTATCGTGGTTATCGACAAAATGGCGGTCTTTTTCATTATACTTTCCTTGTTTTCTTATTAAACGGTGTCCAGCCTACAAACCAGCCAACTTCAATCGATTGGCATGCTGGCGATATAACGTCACAGGATCGGTCTCAAACAAGTGGTGAATACCCAATAAACCGTTAATCTCGTCTAGGTGGTTCATTTTGTAATCATCACCAATCACTTTTCCCAAATGCGCGCTGCATGCTCCCACTAACCCATCATTAGGTTCGTTAAAGGCTAAACTAAGGATTGTCATCGCTCCGTCGGTAGGATCAAGAAGGTTGGTAAAAGTGGAAGATCCTGTCCATGAATAGTAATAAACACCGTTGTTTGCTTGCCATTCACCATCACCACACGCAGACGTCGGAACGCCTTCAGGGTAAAACTGATTGAATGCAAGCGAACCTTCAGTGGTCAACGCTTCAAGGGAAGCAAGGCCATCTTGATCAAGATCCGTTCCGCCAGATAATAGGTTGATAAGCGTAGTCAATCCGCCAGCCAACTTAACCGCAATACCTTCCGCGGTTGAACCTTCTGATACGGTTCCACGCACGAGGTCAGCGACTTTAGATCCTTTATGAACACCGCCAATACTTGTCACCGAAGCAACCAGATCAGGACGAACCGATGCGACATAACGCGCCGTAGGCCCGCCATGACTGTGACCGACCAGATTCACTTTACTTGCCCCTGTTGCGGCTAACAGTGTTTCAACTTGGGCTAGCAATTGCTCGCCACGCACTTCAGAGCTGTTGGTCGCTGATACTTGCGCTACATAGACGCTGGCACCATCTTTGGTTAGGGATTCAGGTACGCCATAGAAATAGTCGACACCCGCTAATGTATCGAAACCAAACAAACCATGTACCAACATAATGGGGTATTTCGTTTCCGTGTATCCACTGACTTCTAATGCCGATGCGCTCGTTCCGGCATAGACACCAAAACTGGATAGACAGGCTATCGTCCAAATTAATATCTTTTTCAATGCTCTTTCCTTAAACAGATTAGACCTCTGATGAGTAAAGAGAACCGTAGTTGATGATTTTATAAAACTAAAAAGAGTGACTCGATATTTGTGATATTTAGCTTGAATTAAACAGTTGTGATGAACATTACTCAACCAAAGTCACAATAAACGAAAAAACAAGTAAGCAATTGATTAATAATAATTAAGTGAGATAACTATTAACAGTAAATGTTAATAAAGTAGGTATGGACTCTCGTCCAGAGAAAAATTAAAGAACGCAAAACCGTTGAAAGTTGGATCTATGTAACACTTATTATACGTGCTTCATATGAGTTATTGACGCAACAATGAGTAATATTCAATACATTATCTAAATGATATTTATTCTTATTATTAATAATAAAGTAATTAACCTTACTTACTTTGCTAAATGAGTACTCTAAAATGAAGAAAATGATCTTGGTATTTACGTTGACAATGCCTCTAATTGCATCAGCTATCGCAGATACATCAATGCCTCTAGATGCAACAATTCCTGACGAAGTAACACAAGGGCAGATGCTTGATACACGATCATATATCAGATGCTGGTACCGAACCGACATATCGAATGACTCAGTTGCAACTGATTGGAAATGGGCAAGAAACGAAGATGGCAATTACTACACTATCGATGGATATTGGTGGTCGCCCTCATCGTATAAAAACATGTTCTTTAGTGGAACACCACAATCAGAAATAGAACAACGTTGCGAAGAGACACTAGACATCCAGCATGATGCCGCCGACATCACTTATTTTGCAGCAGACAGTCGGTTCTCCTACAACCACTCGATATGGACTAATGACGAAGAACTCCAAGATAATAAAATTAATCGAATCATCACATTTGGGGATAGCCTTTCTGATACTGGAAACTTATTCAACGGTTCGCAATGGGTTCTTCCCAATGCTAACTCATGGTTCTTAGGTCACTTCTCAAATGGCTTAGTCTGGACTGAGTACCTGGCTAGAGAAAAAAACATACCTCTGTATAACTGGGCAGTTGGTGGGGCTGCTGGCACAAATCAGTATGGAGTCCTCAAAGGTGTTTATGACCAAGTCACGTCGTACCTGAAATACATGGAAGCCGCAAAGAATTACCGTCCAGAAAACTCATTATTTACTTTAGAGTTCGGCCTTAACGACTTTATGAATTACGAACGGTCGGTAGCTGATGTAAAAGCTGATTTCAGCAGCGCTCTAATTCGTTTAATAGGAAGTGGGGCTCAAAACATTTTGCTCTTCACCCTCCCTGACGCCACAAAAGCTCCACAATTTAAATACTCAACAGAAGACGAGATTTCTATTGTTCATAACAAAATAATTGAGTTTAACCTCTTCATCAAAGAGCAAGCTGAGTATTACCAAACTAGGGGGGTCAATGTCGTACTTTTCAATGCTCATGATCTGTTTAACCACATTACTGAAAACCCGCAGCAGCATGGATTTCAGAACGCTACGGATGCATGTTTAGATATTCAACGCCATTCAGCTTCTGATTACTTATATCGCCACAGTTTGACTAATGATTGCGCGACCTATGGCTCAGACCGCTATGTGTTTTGGGGGGTGACGCACCCAACTACCGCAATCCATAAATATCTAGCGGATAATATTCTCATGTCTTCATTTTCGACCTTCGACTTTGAATAGATGCAAAGATAAGAGTCCTTTCAAGCTTTTCAGAAGTTAAAAGAGCATAGGGCAAGATAAAGAGAGACGAGAAATAGACAAAGTACAGATACAAAAAAACCGCCATCATCGGCGGTTTTTAGTTGCATCAACTTTTCAAAGCCAAGCTTTTAGGTCACGCGAGTTGATTACTCGTCGTCCACTTTTGGTGCGACTTTCTTCTTAGGGATAAACACGGTATCACCCACGGCCACATTCTGGTGGAAGCTCTTATCACGCTTGACTGGTTTCTTCGGCGTTTTCTTCGCTTGAGTGTGAGCCTTCTTCTTCGCAGGACCGCCTTTAGTAAAAGCAGGTTTACGAGGCTTAATACCTTTGAACTTACCTTTAAGGCCTTCAAGAACAGAGAAAGTAAGATCTTGTTGAAGGTAAAGCTCAACACGCTTGAAGCTATCCCAATCTTTTGGACCAACTAAAGAAATAGCATCGCCTTTGTTACCTGCACGGCCAGTACGACCAACACGGTGAACGTACTCTTCGGTGTGCTTCGGCATATCAAAGTTGATTACGTGGCTTACGTTTGGAATATCGATACCACGTGAAGCAACATCTGTTGTTACTAGAATCTTGTAAACCGCACGCTCAAACTGACTCATGATCGCATTACGCTGCGTTTGGTTTAAGTTACCGCTCAGTGCAACTGCTTTAAGCTTCTTCTCGTTAAGCTTGTCGGTTAGACGATCAGTATCAGCACGAGTTGCTGTGAAGATCATTACCTGACGGTATTCCGCTTCTTCCAGAACGCGGTCTAAAATCGCTTCTTTGTGATCTAAGTGATCGCAAAGGTAGAATTTCTGTGTGATATCAAGGTGCTGCTCGTTAGAAACACCCACCGAAATGCGCTTAGGTGCGTCTAGCATTTCATTTGCAATACCATTCACTTCGGCGTGATCCAGGGTTGCAGAGAACATTAGAGTCTGACGACGACGGTGCTTAGCCGCGTTTGCAATACGACGCAGTTCTGGAGCAAAGCCAAGATCAAGCATGCGGTCCGCTTCATCAAGGATCAGCGTTTCAACACCATCTAAGAACAAAGAGCGGTGCTCTAGGTGATCAGCAAGACGGCCTGGAGTCGCTACGATAAAACGAGGGTACTTACGCAGTGCTTTAACTTGGTCGTTAAAGTTTTCACCACCCAAGATAAGCGCCGCTTCGTAAGACAGGCCACCAAGCATACTACGTAGTTCACCGTAAACTTGCTTTGCTAGCTCACGAGTAGGAGCCAAAATTACACCACGAGGATCTTTAGCAGAAAACGCTTTTGTTTTTAATGCTTTATGTATCATCGGCAACACAAACGCCAATGTTTTTCCTGATCCCGTTTTTGATGAAGCCAATAGATCCTTACCAGCAATAGCAACAGGGATCGCTTTTGATTGGATCTCTGTCGCCTTCTTGAAGTCGTAATGTTTTAAGTTCTTCAGTAAGCGGTTATCTAAGCCTAAATCTTTAAAGTGCAAAGGACTCTCCAGTCATGATGGTATTGAATAAAATTAATTTAACGTGACATGATACCGCGAAAGTACTTTATAAGGATAGAGATCACAGTAAATTTATCCCTTAATCTATCTTCAGCTAGAACATTGTATGCATTACGAGTAAAGGAGCATCTACCTAAAACCACATCAAAGCCGCATCCATATTTCACATCTCATAAATGAGACAGAACGTGATGCTCAGCTAATTACCTCAAAAATTTAGCAATTTCTTTGGTTATTGTTTTTGCGCTTAAAAAATTAGTCGCTACAATCATTAATGAAGCGACTATATGATAAAGAATGTATAGCGCATCTTTTGATGATAAATAAGCAAGGAGTTCTTATGAATAAGACGTTAATCGCAGCTGCGGCCTCAGTTTTCATTTTAGCCGGTTGTTCTTCAGAGCCAGAAGAAGCTGCAGTGTCAGAAATGGATCAACTAACTAACCAAGTTGCTCAACTTACAAGCGAAGTTGAAGCGCTTAAGAGTGACAAAGCAGCAGCAGAAATGAAGGCTCAAGAAGCATCTGAAGCCGCTATGGCAGCAAAAGAAGAAGCAGATCGTGCTAACGACCGCATCGACAATATTGCAGAGTCTTACACTAAGTAATTTAACTATAAGCGCAATTAAGCTGTAGATTTCAAAAGACGTATATACATTGCAGTAAATTGATAACACCACCTCTTCACAGAGGTGGTGTTTTGTTTTCAAGGTCAATAAACCAAAGTTCAACAGATGAATGGGAAGAACAACTTTGGGTGCTCACACTATTCTAAATTTATAAATAGCTTATTTAGTTAGAAATCATTGGCGGAGCAATTTCAACTGGCACGCCATTTTGAGCAAAGATAACCGCTTTGGCTTTTGAGTTAGGCAAGTCAGCATCTTCAAGCCACCATTCTAACTCGACAGGTATTTGTAAGGATTTCTTAGAGCCATCGCTTCGCGTCAATGGTTCATGCGCTTCAACAAACACGCTTCTATCTGGCTCTAATGACACCTTGATCGGCTCATTAATAATAGTGACCTGCTCGCCACGGCTCACTTGCTCAAAAAGCCACTCGATATCTTTAGGCTCCATGCGAATACACCCAGAGCTTACGCGTAAGCCTATTCCAAAATCTTTATTGGTACCGTGTATCAAATAGTCGCCTGCGCCATAAGCAAGCCTTAGAGCATACTCACCAAGTGGATTTTCAGGCCCTGCAGGAACGACCTTAGGCAACTCAATTCCCTTCTCTAAATACTCTTTGCGGATCGACTTCGGTGGCGTCCAAGTCGGATTTGGTCTTTTTTGGCTTATCTTGGTGATCATTTCCGGCGTATCACGTCCGACTCGTCCGATACCGACAGGGAATACATGCACCTGATTTTTCTCGGGCTCAAAGTAATACAACCTTAACTCCGCAAGATTAATAACAATACCTTTTCGTGGGGTATCTGGCAGGATCAAACGGCTAGGAATACTTAATATATATCCTTCCGGAGGTAGAAAAGGGTCTACCCCTTTGTTTGCCGCCATTAAAGAGAGAAAGCCAATATCGTATTGTTTAGCAATGATAGCTAACGTTTCACCTGATGCTACTTCATGCTGCTGTATTCTACCCACAATGCGGCTTTCTGCAGGAGGGAGCTCAAAAGTTGCCGCAGAGACCCACGACGACACCATCCCACCGGCAATCAAAGTTACTTTCGCTGCAAGCAACGCTACTTTACGTAATTGTGTTTTCATCGAGTGCAAAGGCGTCGAGTTAGCGCAATACGACATACAAATCCTTGGTTTGTCTTTTTATCAAAGTTTAGATTATCGCTGTTCAAACGTCTCTACAACGGTTAGTTGTAGCTAAATTCACGTTGGTTTACACAATTAAAAGTACCTTTTAGTACTGTTGCATATCCATATGGACACGCAAAATCGATTGCCTTTACGCTTTCAACATATTTGGTTATCAATATTAATAAAACTATAATGGCAAACCTATTTTGTGACTAAAGTCTCATGGAGCCTCGTTTTAACTCGCTAATATTGCCTCAACAAAACGAATTCAATTCAACAGAATCGGTAATTGATTAAATCCTGTTCCTATAATTACCGTTTAAACTTTGGAGAACGACCATGGCTACACCTCATATTAACGCTCAAGCTGGTGATTTCGCAGAAACAGTACTAATGCCGGGCGACCCGCTTCGTGCAAAATACATTGCAGAAACATTCCTTGATGACGTGAAGCAAGTTTGTGACGTTCGCAACATGTTTGGCTACACAGGCACTTACAAAGGTAAGAAAGTTTCTGTAATGGGCCACGGTATGGGTATCCCATCATGCTGCATCTACGTACACGAGCTAATCGCTGAGTACGGTGTAAAGAACGTTATTCGTGTAGGTAGCTGTGGCGCAGTACGTGACGACGTTAAACTAATGGACGTTGTTATCGGTATGGGTGCATCTACTGACTCAAAAGTAAACCGCATTCGTTTCAACAACCACGACTTCGCGGCTATCGCTGATTTCGGTCTTCTAGAAGAAGCGGTAAACCAAGCACGTGCACAAGAAGTTCCAGTTAAAGTTGGTAACGTATTCTCTGCAGACCTTTTCTACACTCCAGAAGCTGACCTTTTCGAAAAAATGGAAAAGCTAGGCATCCTAGGTGTTGATATGGAAGCGGCTGGTATCTACGGTGTTGCTGCGGATCTTGGTGCTAAAGCACTGACTATCCTAACAGTATCTGACCACATCATCCGTGGTGAGAAACTGAGCTCAGAAGAGCGTCAAAAATCTTTCAACGACATGATGAAAGTTGCTCTAGAGACTGCAATCAACATCTAACGATTTGATAAAAGATACATTGAAAAGCGTTACCCCGCAGCCAAGCTCACTTGGCTGCTCAAATAATCCCGAGGGGGAGATCGTGTCTAACGACAAGCTGCCAAAAGATGCGGATGGTTTGCAACTCAACTTTTGTAAAACATTGGCGTGTGACAACTTTGGCTTGAGCGATGCAAAACGGTATGTTTTGCAACACGCGAACCCTAAGCGTCCAGCGATGGTTTGTCGTGAATGTGGAGCTTTCCCCCCCTTACTTAACAACCGTGAAGTGTTAAGCGAACTTCATCGCCTAAGACAACTTCACAGCGATGGGCTCCCAGCTTGTCGTAATGATGATTGCGATAACTTCGGCTTATCGGTTCATACACACAAACATCTTTATCATGCCTTCGGCTACAGTGGCGACAGGCAGCGCTACAGATGCAAAGATTGCCAATCAACCTTCGTTGATAAATGGTCTGGATCCAATAAAAAACTTCAGTTTCAAGAGAACCTCATGGGTCTATTGTTCATGGGTTATTCCGTGCGTGAAATCTGTAGAAAATTAGAGATCAACCCAAAGACTTTCTATGATCATGTTGACCATATCGCCAGCCGTTGCCGTCGTAAATTAGCGATGATCGATGCTCGATGGGTTAACCATGCGAAAGATTACGAATTCGCTTCTCACTACCAACGTCTACAACCACAAAGCAACAACGGTGTGGTTTGGATAGCGACGGGTGAGGCGCATTCTGGTTATATCCTTTGCCAACACGTTAACTACTCTCAAAATGAAGAACCGTCAGGGAATGTGGACCATAATCCTTATGATGATGTTGCGCGCTTTGTATCCAAAGAACACTCTTCAGAAGCTAATCTCGAACTACCTCAGCCCTCTGACAAGCTAAAAGAACGCATTGAACAGCAATACCAAGTAATTCTAGCAAGAGGTAATGTTGAGGACCCTATGGGCAACCTCACTACATTTAGCTACCCTTCGAAAGGCGCACTAATTCGGCCGCCTTATACCTCATATGCTCACTTCCTACATGTGCTTGATATGTGTAATGAAGACAAACATGTCGCCATCTATATGCCACAAGATCCATTACTAAGATCTGCCGCTTTAAGCGTATGTTTGCCGCGCATCCAGAGTCAAAACATTGACCTTATGTATGTAGAGGAAGATTCAGGCTGGCAAGACGATCAAAGTTTCGAAAAGATCGACATCGTTCACATGAGTTGGTGGCGCGATCGTTGGGCTATCGCGAATCAAGGTGATAATCAGAAAGGTATTTGCTACCTAACAGGTAACAATCCAGAACCAAAACAGTGGTTTAACACGGCTTCTATTCAGCAAACTAAGTTCTATCAACAACGCTTTCAGCTGCTATTTGATAGCTTCATTAATGAACCTAGACGTAAGCTTCGTCCTGGGGGCATTCTTCCATTACTCGACATATTTAGAGCTTGGCACAATCTGTGCTACCAAGATAAGCAAGGGCTCACAGCAGCGCAGCGCTTAGGTGTAGCAGAGCAGCCATTGACCCTAAAGCAACTACTTTCATAAAAACGGACATCTAGATAATTATTCGGGAACTCGTTGATTTTAAAGCGACAACATGAGGTAACACCCATAATTGGAAAAGATCGATGTTCCTTTGACGCTCTGGGAAAGATAATTGGTGCTTATCTCAAATCACACTCTTATAATGATTGTGTTATCAATATGTTCGATAATTATGGATCTAAGTCTTGGACAAAAATCAGTACCTTCTTGAAACAGAACTAGAACAACTCAAAACTCGTGCCGACTCTGAGCCCTCAGTGATCCTAGAGGTTGCTCAACAGTGCCTAGTCAGATCAGAGCAAGTTCTGTTTGAAGAGGGGGCTATCCAGTCATTGATGTTAATGGCAAGGTGCTGTTGGAACCTGATGGATTACCAAAAAGGTTTGAAATACATCAAAGAAGCCTACAAGCGTCAAAGCCAACTAGATACCGACCTTTTTCTTCCCGAAATTCTCCACTTACACGCGCTCCAGTTCTGGGGGCAAGCCAAGTATTACTCCGCTCAACAGTTCTGGATCAATGCCTTAGAACAATCTGCACTGGTTGATGAAGTCGAGATTCAAATTGAATGTCTCATTGGTCTGGGCAACATTTGGCGAATGACTCACGAATATAAGCTTGCACGTTCTACCCACCAGCTTGCCGTTAAAGTGGCTAACAACAGCCGCATTGGTTGGTTAGAAGGCAAGGCAAGAATACTGCTCGCCTGGGATTACTACCTGCTTAACAACTACGTTGAAATGTTGTCGGTGCTCGATGGTGCGGAAGAAGCATTAAAAGACCATAAAGATAACACCTGGCATGCTGAAGTATGGGACTTTCGAGGTCTTGCACTACTGGGCCTTGAGCGTTTAGATGATGCCGAGCGCGCTACAGCCAAAGCGCACAATCTAGCGGTAGAGCACAACCTTGTCTGGATGAAAGCGCACTCTTACATCAGTCGAGCTCGATTAAAGCTCCTGAGAAAAAAACCAGAGCAAGCAGCAGAGTTACTGAGGCTCGCTGAACAATCCGCAAATGAATTCGATAATGGTGAGTTGCTTAGCCAAATTTGTTACCAGCAATCCTTGGTAGCAGAAGAAAACCAAGATTTCAAAGCTGCGTTAGTCGCCTTTAAAAAATACCGTCAATATTCTATCGGTATGCTTAAAGAGCAAACTAATCGTGTCGGTTTGGACAAAGCACGCAGTTCAAAACGCCAGCTTGAGCAGAGAGCACGAAAGCTTATTAATCGTATTCGTGGTCAACACGAATACGATCCTGAAAAGCACCTCTCTTATGTCGTCTCTGAAACCTTTTGGTGGGAGAAACTGGTACTCTTTAAAACCGAACTTAAGCGTTCAAACCACAGCATCATTATGTTCCATCATGTCGATACTGATTACTTAGATGTCTGTACTGAGATTGCTCATACCTTATGTAATCAAAACGACTTCATAGCAAGGCTGAGTTCCGAGCGTGTTGCGCTTATGCTTTCCGAAAAAGGCGAAGTCGCAGAGCAAACCTTCCAAACTCTCAGCACCATGCTTGATATCTATCCCTGGCATAGAAGAGGATTAAAAGGTTCGAGACCCGCTGTCAGCCTCAACGATATTTTGACGTTCCCGTTCACTCTTGAACAACTTGAAGAAGACGATGCTGAGGTCACAGGATGATGGAAACTCTACTAAGCAAGATCACAGATGCCGGTTTAGACCCTTCATCGGTATCGGGTGAAGAAGCGATCATATTCTGGAACCACATTCGCCAGCACATTTCGACTACACAAACAGAGCAAGCGCATTGCTATATTATCAGCTCTGAATACCGTGCCGAATTACAACAAAAGCAAACCAGTATAGAAGAGCTAAGACTTGCTCTTGACCTACTCCATCTTCCTGCGGATATCGAAGACATTCTTACAGTAAAAACCAGCCTAAGTGACCGCTTAGTCGAAATTGGTGATTACACTTCTGCACTGAATGAATTTATCAGCTCATCAACCATCGCTGTTGAACACGGCCATATCGATGAGTATGTATTGGCAATCTTAGGCATGGGGAACTTATGCGATGCCTATGGTGATCACAACAGAGCCCTTCGTTACTATCAAAAAATTGGCAGTATTGACCATGCGATAAGCAGTCGCTCACTTCGCCTCAAGTTCAAACTCCATATGGTGGCAAGCTTGCTCCTGCTCAACCGTATTACCGCAGCCAGCGATTTACTGAATGAATGCGAAGAACTGAGTATTTTGGTAAGTGACAAGCTGCTCACTGCTCAGATATTGCTTTACCAGGCGAAGGTACTGCGCGCTAAGAAAAGATACAATGAAGCGCTACGCTGTTTGTCTAAGGTTCAATACCCAGCCAACAGCACTCAAGCAAGCTGGCTCGCAACCATGACCCGTCTCGAGTTAGCACATTGCCTAAGTGCAACCGGAAAGCAAGACTATGCGAGCATGATTTTGTCGAGCACGGACAAACGTGTAAAAGCCTACTCATCGCCAGTGCTTGCGAAGCGTTTCTATGACTCTTTGAGTGACGTATGTATGAATCAGGGCCGTTTTCAAGAAGCTCTAAGCTATGAGAAAAAAGGTTACCGAATTGAAACCGATCTGATGAAGAAGATCCCGATCAGTGAGCTGGGGGCGAGTCAATTACGCCGCCTGTCACGTTTTGAGTTACAGCTTAAACTCATCCTTTCTGAACAAGAAAACAGAGAACTGAAAGAGACGACTGAACAACACAAGAATGCAGTTGCTCAGCTACAGCAAGATGTTTTCACCGACCCACTGACAGGATTACACAACCGTCGCTGGTTAGATGTGAAATTAAAGGATATGTTGCTGCATGAAACCTCTTTCGCACTGATGGTTATTGATATCGACCACTTTAAATCTATCAACGATGAACTGAGTCACTTAGTGGGTGATAACGCGATTGTCAGCGTCTCTCAAGAACTTAGAGCGTACTTTAAGTTCAGAGGAGCTTCATGTGTCAGGTTTGGTGGAGAAGAGTTCTTGGTCATCCTAGAGAACAGCGATCTCGCTAAGGCAGAAATGCACTCTGAAAATTATCGAGAACGCATCTTCCAATTCGGATGGCATGAAATACTCGGAGAGCGAGGTTTAACCGTGAGTATCGGTATCACTTTACATCGTGAGGGAGAGAATACTCAACGAACCTTCTACCGCGCTGATAAAGCACTATATCGAGCCAAAGCCAATGGTCGCAACCAAGTGTGCACAGAGTGACATGTAGTTCTGTAGTTAAGGCCTGCACCTTATTGATAGAAGAACAGAGAAATTCCAGCAAGGGCGGTAAGCGTCCCGATGACACTTTGCTTTGACACCTTCTCCCCTTTCAGCGCATAAATTACCAAAATAAAGACCGGGCTGGTCGCTATCAACGTTTGCGCAATCGCAGGGTTAGCATTTTTCAACGCTACTTGTTGAAGCCATAGAGCGAGAAACGTCCCGACAAAGATTGCCCCTAATAACCACAGTTTATCGAGCTTGGTCATTTCCCATAAATCTCTTTTTATCGATGAATACGGCTTCTTTTCAACGAAAGGGATAATCAGCATCACGGCAAACACGCCAATCGTCAGGCGAATCAGTGCACCTAACAATGGTGAAATGTCACCCGCCACTAACGCGTAGTGAGAAATAACCACACCAGATGCCTGACAGACACTCGCCACAAGCCCATAACCAATACCACCCCACTGCGCTTTGTCATTCGATTCACCGCTCGCCGATTTTGATGGCTGGAAGACAACGAAGGTCACCGCCAGTGTTGTAATCACGACGCCGAGCCAGCTTTGCACTGTCAATACAGCGCCAAGGAACATTAATGCCAACACACCAGAAAGAGGCGGGGCTAAAGACTCAAGTAACAACGTCTTATTGGCACCGATTCTTTTCAACGCCGCAAAATAGGCGCTATCTCCAATCGCAATGCCAATCACACCTGAAATTGCCAATATCAGAAAATGGTTAGTACTCAGTTCAAACTCCGGCATCGGGATAAAAGGCATGACCAGCAACATCATCCCTGACGCCACTACACCCTTAACAATGTTCAATTGCATCGCAGAGAAGCGATGTCCAAATTGCCCATAGATCCATGTCGCACACGCCCACACAATTGCAGCGCCAATGGCCGCCAATTCACCTATATACATCCGTATTTGTCCCTAGTGGTTATGCCCGTCATTTAGAATCGTAACTGTCATCATTTCAGCTGAAATACCAACCAGAAAGCCGAAATAGCCTCTTCAAACGCGATCGGATTTTATAAGATTTATCAATGCTTTTATTCGATTAGAAGCGACAACACATTATTTTCAACTCGGTAAATCATTTTTATAACAATTACTTGGATGATAGCGTAGTATATTTATAACTAATATCTAACATTACAAGGATCTGTTATGTTTTTAGACTACTTTGCACTCGGTCTACTGATTTTCGTAGCATTAGTCATCTTTTACGGCATCATCGTTATTCACGATATTCCCTATGAAATTGCGAAAGAACGTAACCACCCTCATCAAGATGCTATTCACGTCTCAGGCTGGGTTAGCCTATTCACCTTACACACTATCTGGCCATTCCTTTGGATTTGGGCGACGCTATGGCGCAAAGATCGTGGTTGGGGCTTCGCTAAATTAGAAGAAGAGCAACACGATATTCATCATCGCGTCGATATTCTCATCGATCAAGTGAGTACTCTTCAGGAAGAAATCGCACAGCTCAAGCAAGCAGGTGCTGAGCAAAGCAGTCCAGAGAAAGAGACAAACAACGTTCAAGATCAGGAGACTAAGTAATGGATTTACTGCTGATAATGACCTATGCGGCGCTTTGTATCACCATTTTCAAGGTGTTCAATATACCGCTAAATAAATGGACAGTACCTACTGCCGTACTTGGAGGTGTGATCATAGTAGGTACCCTAATTCTACTAATGAACTACAACCATCCATTTACACAAATCGGTAACCAAGTTTACTCAACAACGCCAGTCGTTTCAGGCGTTAGGGGTAAAGTTATCGAAGTGCCAGTAGAAGCAAACAAACCTCTGAAGCAAGGGGATATTCTTTTCAAAATAGACCCAGTTCCATTCGAAGCTGAAGTCGCAAGGTTAGAAGCCAAGGTAAAAGAAGCAAGCCAAGGTGCTCTTGGAATGGAATCTGAAGTGGTTGAAGCAGAGGCTGCAAAAATCAAAGCCATCGCGGAAAGAGATAAAGCCCAACGTGAGTTTTCTCGTTACAAGCGCGGTTACGACAGTGGCGCTTTTACCGAGCAACAATTGGATACTCGCAGACAAGCTTACAAAGCATCGGAAGCGGCCGTGAAAGTTGCAGATGCAAACCTAGAACAAACAAAGATCGCCTTGGACTCTGAAATAGGTGGCGAGAATACAGCGGTTTTAAGCTTATTGGCTGAATTACGTAAAGCTCAGTTTGATTTAGAACAAACCGTGGTTCGAGCTCCCACTGACGGATACGTTACGCAATTAGCATTACGCCCAGGTGTAATGGCAGTTCCACTTCCTTTAGCTCCCGTGATGACGTTTGTTCACACAGAGGAGCAGTTCTATACCGCTGCATTTAGACAGAACTCCTTACAACGCCTACAACCGGGTTACGAAGCTGAGTTCCTGTTTAGAGCATTGCCAGGAAAAGTATTTAAAGGACGTATTGATGAAGTGATTCCAGCTATTGGTGAGAGCCAATTCCAAGCTAGAGGCGCGCTTCTAGGTACTGACGCATTACGTACCAGTGGTCGCGTGTTTGTTAAATTGAGCATCACTGATGATCTGTCTGACTACCATTTACCTATGGGTACAGCAGTTGAAGTTGCCGTATATTCTGACAGCTTCACTCACGTGTCTATTATGCGTAAGGTCCTTATTCGCATGAAGAGTTGGCAAAACTATCTATATCTAGACCACTAACTATACCTAGACCACTAAATGGTCACAGATATGCGACAAACCCACTTAACACATTGTTAAAACGAATGAAAAAGCCAGACCTGTTCTGGCTTTTTTGTTGCTTGATTAACCGTAAAATTGCGCTTTTTACACGATATTTAGGTGTTCAGATGGAATTTTAGACATCTAGACACTTACCTTCCCTTATGGAAGGGTTCTACTGTATAATGCGCGCCTTATTTTTTATATTTGCCCAAAAAACGTTCTCATTGAGACGCATATTAATAATGGTGAATATTCGTTCTTTATTAAGCTTTATCTTTCAGTATTCGAGGTTATCTATGAACTTTTCAGCTAAAACAGTGGTCGTTATTGCCATTGGCGCGGCACTGTACGGCATTGGTGGTTTACCTATGTTTGGTGTCCCAGTGTTTGCGAACACGACATTGAAACCAGCGATGGCAGTCCTAGCACTGTTTTCTGTTTTGTTCGGCCCAATTGTTGGCTTCTTAGTTGGCTTTATCGGTCACTGGGTAACGGATCTGTTCGCAGGCTGGGGCGTATGGTTAACCTGGGTACTAGGCTCAGGTATCGTAGGTATGATTATCGGCTTATTCCCTATGATGACTAAGAACCGTCTTCAACAAGGCGAGTTGCCAATGAAAGATTTTGTCTTGTTCGTGATACTGGCCCTTGCAGGTAACGTTGTAGGCTATGGCTGCTCTGCGTTCCTAGACACCATCCTATACGCAGAACCGTTTACTAAAGTCTTCACTCAACTGTCTATCATCGCAGCGGGTAACACCGTTCTGATCGCTGTTGTGGGCTTCCTGATCCTAAAATCAGTCGCTAAACGCAACAAACAAAGCCGCAACCTGACTGAGGCATAAGCGATAATGACTATAGCATTTTCGAACTTCTCTTTTAGATATGAGTCGCTGGATAAACCGACGCTAAAAAATATCAATCTAAGGATAGAGAAAGGAGAGAAAATCGTCATTATTGGACCAAGTGGTAGTGGTAAATCTACCCTAGGTCAGTGTCTCAATGGTTTGATACCTCATGCAATCAAAGGTGAGGTAACTGGCTCTTTAGAGATAAACGGCAAGAATATCTCTGAGTTTTCGATGCACGATTATACCGAGCAAGTCGGCACAGTATTGCAAGATACTGACAGCCAATTTGTCGGGTTGAGTATCGGTGAAGATATTGCTTTCGCATTGGAAAACCAGTTGATGTCGAACATTGACATGTACCCGTTAGTTAAGTCGACGGCAAAAATGGTCGACCTAGCAGACATGCTTGAGCGTTCACCTCATGACCTTTCTGGTGGCCAAAAACAACGAGTATCGTTAGCGGGCATCTTAGTTGATGACGTTGATATCTTGCTGTTTGATGAGCCTCTAGCAAGCCTTGACCCGAAAACGGGTAAGGCAACGATTGAGATCATTGATCAGCTACATAAAGAAACCAACAAGACTATCGTGATTATCGAGCACCGCCTCGAGGATGTCCTACATCGCGATATCGACCGCGTGATCTTAATGGAACGCGGCGAAATCGTTGCTGACACGACACCCGATGAAATCTTGGCTTCTGAATTACTTGATACACACGGTATTCGTGAACCGCTTTATCTATCAGCCCTTAAAGCAGCCAAAGCACCTTTAACAAGCGAAGACAAGCTGTCCAACCTCAAAGCTTTAGATTACAAAAGGTTCCGTCCTGCGGTTCAAGCTTGGTTTGCTGAACGCCCTACTCCCGTTGCTGAAAAGCAGTATCAACCTTTGCTCGAAGTGCATGGCCTGACTTACTCTTACGACGGTGAAAAAAACGCACTCGAAGATGTCAGCTTTAAGATTGGCAAGGGTGAGTTTGTTTCAATATTGGGTAAGAACGGTTCAGGTAAATCGACCATCACCAAGATTATCATGGGTGTGATTGACGCGGATTCAGGCTCTTCGTACCTGAACGGCGAAGACTTATCTGAACTTTCTATCTTCGAAAGAAGTCAGAAAGTCGGTGTGGTAATGCAGAACCCAAACCATATGATCTCGCATCATATGATTTTCGATGAGGTTGCATTTGGCCTTCGTAATCGTGGCGTTACAGAAGACGAAATCAAAGACAAAGTAGAAAACGTTCTTGAGCTTTGTGGCTTGAGCAAGTTTCGCCATTGGCCAATCGAAGCACTGAGCTACGGTCAGAAAAAGCGCGTAACAATAGCGTCTATCTTGGTTTTAGAGCCAGAACTTCTGATCTTAGATGAGCCAACGGCGGGTCAAGATTACCGTAACTACACATCGATGCTGGCGTTCATTCAAAAACTCAACCGCGACCTAGGCATCACCGTTGTGATTATCTCACACGACATGCACCTCGTTCTCGAGTACACCACACGTTCAATCGTGATTGCAGACAGTAAGCTGATTGCCAATGCCGCGATGACGGAAGTATTCAGTCAGCCTTCGCTGTTAGAACGCGCAAATCTTTGTACCACCAGCATTTATGAACTCGCGACCATGATGAAAATCGACGACACCAATGCATTTATGCAGTACTTCATCGACTACGAGAGAAGCGCTCAATGAATGCATCAAAAGTAAAATTCGGCATCAATTACATCGATACCAAATCGCCGCTGCACGCTCTCAATGGCATCACCAAGTTTGCACTCTTCTTAGCTTGGGTAACAGTGGTATTGACTACGTTCGACCTAAGATTGATTACGCTGCTTATTGTGACTGGTTTATACCTGCTAAAGCTTACCAATGTGCCTGTACGCGTATATAAGCCCTTGTTATTAGGAACGGCGAGTGTATTAAGTCTAAATGCTCTGTTCATGTATCTACTGGCTCCACAGCAAGGTACTGAGCTCATCGGCAGCGAAACCTTATTGCTGACATTGCCGGGTAACTACTCGTTGAGCCAAGAGACACTGTTTTACTTGGTTACTGTGACGCTCAAATACATGAGCATGTTCCCGATAGCGTTGATTTTTGTCTTCACAACGCATCCGACTGAGTTTGCAGCGAGCCTCAACCGTATCGGTGTTCCTTACAAAATAGCTTATGCGGTGAGTCTAACCCTGCGTTACTTGCCTGAGGTTAAGAAGGACTTCATCAATATCATGCACGCTCAACAGGCTCGTGGTGTAGAACTATCAAAGAAAGCACCACTTATCACTCGCATCAAAAATGTTGCTAAAGTGTTAGGGCCATTGATTTTTTCAAGCTTAGATAGAGCAGATGAGATCTCAAATGCGATGACATTACGAGGTTTTGGTCGACACAAAGCACGCACTTGGTATAGCTATGCACCTTTGAAACGTGTCGATTTCGTTTGTTTAAGTGTCATCGCTTTTATCGTGGTGTTAGCCATTGCGAAACGCATTCTAGAGCCGCAGTTATTTTGGTATCCGTTCTAGCCATCTGAATTAGCAAAGATAAACAAAGACTTTAAATAACACACCGCTCAATAGGGCGGTGTTTTTGTTTATGCCAAAATCTGATTGATAATTGAACCAATGACACAATACTGACTATATTTAACGATAAATTGACCAGTTATTTACCCTTGGAGTTTGAGATTTAATTCAGAAACTCTTAATATACTGTGTTTACAGAATATTACACTCAATAGAGATTTGTAATGGCTCGAATTACTCAAGTACAGAAACTAGAAAACCAAAAACACTACGATGAAATCGTACTAAACCTTTTTCTGGCTGAAGGACATGAAGCACTAACTTATGCAAGGATTGCTCAAGAGATTGGCATTAGTTTAACGACGCTTCAGGGCTATTATTCATCGACACGCGCTATCCGCTCAGTGCTTCACAAGCACATGTTATCGATTGTTATCCAAAGCTTAGACTTCTCGTCAGAAGCGGCGTTTGTTCAATCTTGGCAAGATGCTTTAGATGATGAACAATTCCGCTACGTTATCAAACTCATGTTTTTCCATGCATCTCAGGTTAAAAGCCCTGAAGAGTTCGACCTCAGCTCAAATGGTGAATTTCGTGAGAAGATGTTTGAGAGCTTTGGAACAGACTCCATTAGGATTATTGAAACCGTGGTAGGACGTTCTATGCTCTACCTTACGAACTTCAAGCAGCACTAAACCAAATGCTCTGAAGTAGAAAAAGGGAACCATAAGGTTCCCTTTTTTGTATTTCGACTACGTGAATTATATTACGAATTCAGCTTATAGAATACCGTCGATAGCGGCGGTAAACGCAACTCAATCGATGTATCCAGACCTTCGCTTTCTAGTGATTCGATCTCAGCAGTCTGCTTCACTTCAAAACCACTGCCGGCGTAGTCAGTCGAGTCAGTATTCAACAATAGTGAGTACTTACCTTGTACTGGTACACCTAAACGGAAGTGCTCGTTAGGAACTGGCGTAAAGTTAGATACCACCAATATACGCTCACCAGATTCACTGATACGTTCATGCGCTAGAATACTCGCTTCTGCGGAATCTTGAAGACGCCATTCAAATCCTTTCGGATCAAAATCAAGATCGTGCATTGCAGCTTCAGAGCGATACAGGTTATTCAGGTCTTTCGTTAAACGCTGAACACCTTGATGACGTTCGTAATCCAGCAAGAACCATTGCAGTTGGTCATCATGGTTCCATTCGGCCGTCTGACCAAATTCTGCACCCATGAAATTCAGCTTCTTACCCGGCTGCGCATACATGTAACCCATATAAGCACGCAGGTTAGCGGTTTGCTGCCATTCATCACCCGGCATCTTGTTGTGGATAGAGCCCTTACCGTAAACCACCTCATCATGAGACAGAGACAATACATAGTTCTCACTGTGTGCGTAAACCAGTGGGAACGTAATCGTATCGTGGTGATATTTACGGTTAATTGGGTCTTCTTGAATGTAAGACAAACTATCGTGCATCCACCCCATGTTCCACTTAAAGCCGAAGCCTAAGCCGCCCATAAAGGTTGGTGCAGAAACGCCAGGAAAAGCGGTCGATTCTTCCGCAATGGTCATTGCATTCGGGAAGTGTTTGTACACTTCTTCGTTCATCCATTTAAGCGTTGCAATAGCGTCATAGTTTTCGTTGCCGCCGTCTGCGTTCGGAATCCATTGATCATGGCTGCGCGAGTAATCGAGGTACAGCATCGAAGCTACTGCATCAACACGGATGCCATCGATGTGGAATTGCTCGAACCAGTACAGTGCATTAGAAACTAAGAAGCGACGAACATGTTCACGACCTAAGTCATAGATGTACGAGTTCCAGTCTTGGTGCCAACCACGACGTGGGTCTGGATCATGGAATAACGGCGTACCATCAAAATTAGCTAAACCGTGATCGTCACTTGGGAAGTGAGCTGGAACCCAGTCAAGCACAACGCCAAGGCCCGCTTGGTGACATTGGTCTACAAAGTATTTGAAGTCATCCGGTGAACCGAAACGGCTGGTTGGTGCGAAAAGGCCAACAGGTTGGTAACCCCAAGAGCCGTAGAATGGGTGCTCTGAAACAGGCATCAATTCAACGTGCGTATAGCCAAGATCCGTTAGATATGGAATCAGTTCTGCCGCTAGCTCACGGTAATTTAGGAATTCGCCTTCAGCATTACGCTTCCATGAACCGGCATGCAGCTCATAGAACGAAAGCGCTTCTTTACGCTTTTGCGTTACTGGGCGATTCTGCCACTTAGCATCTTGCCACTCGTAACGAGCGTGATCGTAAGTCACAGAAGAAAATGATGGGTATTGCTCAGAGTAGAAACCCCATGGGTCAGCTTTATGCGGTAAGCCTTCGCCATCAGGTCCTTTTAATTCAAACTTGTATTGAGCGCCCTCTTCCAGTTCAGGAATGAATAGGCCCCACATACCATAATCGAGACGCTGCATTGGGTGGCGACGACCATCCCAAGCGTTGAAGTTACCTACCAAGCTTGCCGCTGTTGCGTGCGGAGCATATACCAAGAAACGAGTACCTGAAATCGTCTGTCCATCACGCTCTAACGTAATAAACTGAGCCCCCATGTGATGGTACATATCCTTAGGTGTGTGAAGATCTTCATAGCTCGCGTACAAATCATGATACTGGTATGGATCATCAATGATCTGCTCTACTCCAGCCCAATCAACTGCAAGCTTATAGTGAGTGAAACGTAAGTCTCTCTCTTGCTTAAGAATGAAACCACTTTCACCCTCTCGCGCTAACTCAATACGAGGTTCCTTTCCAACTATCAACTCGACTTTATCTGCCCCAGGAATCCAGACACGTAATGCACCTTGCTCAGAAGGTAAGTATGGCCCTAAAAACGCAAATGGGTCTGTGAAACAAGCCTGTGATAGTTGGGTATATATTTGTTTTTGCTTTGAAATCGAACTTAGTTCCAAAACGTTTCTCCCTAACCAAACATCCAAAAAACATAATACAAAAATGCCCGCTATTAGTGCGGGCAATATAACGACGGTTTATTCTACCAGATGAGCATTCATTATTGAGTGACCGAGGTTGTAGTTTCGTACGGCGTAAGCAAAAAACCACCTAATTTCAAGTCACTCAACGTCATTACTTACCTGCTTTTTCTCGAACTTCTGTGAGCTTAGAAGCGATACGATTAACGCCTTCGTGAGCAAAGATTTCGTCCAAGTTCATTGATAGTTTACGACGCCAGTTAGGGTACTCATCGACCGTGCCAGGAATGTTTACCGGCTTATCCATCTCTAACCAATCTTCCAGCTGAACACTCAGTAGTGTTGAACCACCAGCTGCTACGTGCAGTTGAAGAGCTTCAGCAAGGTAAGAATCCATCGGCACTTGGCTCGCATCGCGACCAACACCTTCAGGTAGGAAACCATGCCATGCCACTGAGTCTAAGATACCTTGTTTGCACTCAAGACGGTCATCGAACAGAGTTTCTAGCTGTGCTGCGTCTGGGTATAAACCAATCTCTTGCCCCATCTTCAAGTCATCACAGTGCCAGAAGCCACGCAATGTTGGCATATCGTGCGTACACAGTGCCGCCATTGATTGTGATGCATAGTGTTTCGGTGAGATGAAACCACCGTCTTCTTCTGATGTTTCAAAGAAGAACACTTTGTAAGAGTGCACGCCAGCATCTGCTAGGATGTCTACGATCTCATCAGGTACCGTACCTAAATCTTCACCGATAACGCTACATTGGTAACGGTGAGATTCGAGCGCAAGAATCGACAGCATATCTTGCACTGGGTAGTAGATGTAAGCGCCTTTGGTTGCGTTTTCACCCTTTGGAATCCACCACAAACGCAGTAGACCTAAAACGTGGTCAATACGCAGTGCACCACAGTGCTTCATGTTCGCACGAAGTAGCTTGATATAAGCGTCGTAGCTTGTTTCTTGAAGCACTTCTGGGTTTAGAGGAGGTAGACCCCAGTTCTGACCCAAAGGACCAAGAATATCAGGTGGAGCACCAATGCTCGCATCCATAACTAAGTTGCCTTCGTCAGCCCAAGTTTCGCTGCCTGAATCTGCAACACCTACCGCTAAGTCACGGTACAGACCAACTGCCATGCCCTTCTCTTCTGCAAGAGACTGTGCATCGTTGATCTGGCAATCTGCTAGCCACTGTAGGTACATGTACAGATGAACGTTTTCTAGGTTCTCTTTGATGTACTTCTGTGTCGCTGGGCTGTCGAATGTACGGTACTTCTCAGGGAATACCGGCCATCCCCACATGCCAGAATCTTCAGCGTGTAGTTCACCATGTAGAGCATCAAACGCGGCTTGATGCATTAGGCTGTCGCCACCCTCTTCTACGAAGGCTAAGAACGCTTGAGCACGGTCGCTGTTCTTGTCTAGATGACGAGTCTTAAATTCTGCGAATAACAGAGGCAAGATACTCATCTTAAGTTCAGACACTTCGGTGTAGTTTACCCAGTGTGCTTCACGCGCTTTTTGTAGACGTTGTTGGAACTCTGCGCTGCCTACCGTTTGTTGTGCTTCTGCACTTAGTGCGAATTCAGGTACTGAGCTCACATCAATGTATAGGATGTTCAACCAGCGACGAGAAGACGGGCTGTATGGGCTCGCGCCTTCAGGGTTCGCAGGGAACAATGAGTGGATTGGGTTTAGACCAACGAAATCCCCACCGCGAGAAGCGATATCAGCAACAAGCTGTTTTAGGTCACCGAAATCACCAATACCCCAGTTGTGCTGAGTTCTTAGTGTGTAAAGTTGAACACTTGGTCCCCACAGCTTTTTGCCTTGCTCGATTGGTGACTGCTTGAAACACGCTTTTGGCGTAATAATCAGTGTCATCTCGTAAGGCTTCTTACGGCGCTTACGGCTCACAATTAGCTTGTGATAACCCCATGCCAAATCACTTGGCAATGCAAACACTAAAGGGCCACCCTCGGCACGCTCGTCACGAACGACTTGAGATTGAAGATAGCCTTCAAGTACCTCTCCTTGCTCGGTTTCTAAGCGCCAGCTGAACTCACTTTCACGAGCACTCACACCTAGATTAAGCGCCACTTCTACTGGCTCACCGTCACGCAAGACAAGAACTGGGTCTAGTACATCTTTTTTGTGTTTTCTTTCTGCTGACTTAAGCAGTGCATCATCGCTGCTTGTATCGTAGCCCAACGAAGCCAATAGAGACGTAATCGTCTCGTCTGATACTTGTGCTTCATCGCCCCACGCACTAACGTAACTGTCGGCAATGTTTGCCATTTCTGCGACTTGTTTTAATACGGTCTGTTCTTTCATCGCTCTCTCCGAAAACGTTCTGACGCTTTCTATTTTGTAGGGTTGTTATCTAATTTGTTACTAATCAATTAGCTTGTGGCAATCAGTTTGTAAGCATTGCTACCGGATAAGCCATCTGTTTGCTCACAAGCTAATTGAGCCAAGGCAGAAACTGCCTTGGCTACTTTTGGAACTATTAACGGTTAACCGCTTCAAGTTTCCAGATGTTGTTCACGTAGTCGCGGATAGAGCGGTCTGATGTGAACTTACCAACCAATGCTGTGTTAAGAATCGCTTTCTTAGCCCAACCTGCTTGGTCTTTGTATTGCGTGCCCATGTCTTCGTGCGCTTTCACGTAAGATGCGAAGTCAGCAAGACATAGGTATGGGTCACCACCGTCTAGCAGGCTATCAAACGTTGCACGTAGAAGACCTGGTTGACCTGGAGTGAACTCATCGCCAGTCAATAGATCTAGAGATGCTTTCAGTAGTGGATCTGCATTGTAGTAGTCGTATGGGTTGTAGCCCTGAGCTTTCAGTGCTTGAACGCCATCAACGTCTAGGCCGAAGATGTAGATGTTCTCATCGCCAACTTCTTCACGAATCTCAACGTTCGCGCCATCCATCGTACCGATAGTTAGAGCGCCGTTTAGAGCCATCTTCATGTTGCCCGTACCTGATGCTTCTTTACCAGCCAGTGAGATTTGCTGAGAAACGTCTGCTGCAGGGATGATGATTTCAGCCATGCTTACACGGTAGTCAGGGATGAATACCACTTTAAGCTTGTTGCCGATGCGAGGATCGTTGTTGATCTTCTCTGCAATCTTGTTAACTGCGAAGATGATCTCTTTCGCTAGGTGGTAACCCGGTGCTGCTTTCGCTGCGAAGAAACATACGCGAGGCTCACACTCGAAACCAGGTTCGTTAAGAATACGGTGGTACAGAGATAGAATGTGTAGCAAATCTAGGTGCTGACGCTTGTATTCGTGAAGACGCTTGATTTGAACGTCGAAAATAGCGTTAGTATCTAGCTCGATACCCATGTTCTCTTGAACCCAATCAGCAAGACGCTGTTTGTTTTCTTTCTTAACAGCCATGAATTCTTTTTGGAATTTCGCGTCTGTTGCAAACTTAGCGATGCCTTCTAGCTGCTCAAGTTTTGCAGGCCACTCAGTACCGATCTTGCCAGTAATTAGTGTAGATAGACCTGGGTTACAGAACTTCAACCAACGACGTGGCGTGATGCCGTTTGTTACGTTAGTCAGTTTACCTGGGAAGATTTCGTTGAACTCTGGGAACAAGTCTTTCTTAACCAGTTGAGAGTGAAGTGCAGCTACGCCGTTTACTTTGTAAGAACCAATCACACATAGGTTTGCCATGCGAACCATGCGGTGGAAACCCTCTTGGATGATAGAAAGCTTCGCTTGCTTCTCACCGTCACCAGGCCACATCTTGCGAACTTCTTGCATGAAGCGGTGGTTGATTTCAAAGATGATTTCCATGTGACGTGGAAGAAGACGATTGATCAAAGATTCAGACCAAGTTTCTAGCGCTTCTGGAAGTAATGTGTGGTTCGTGTAAGCGAACGTGTGAGCACTGATTTCCCATGCTTGATCCCAAGATAGACCTTTCTCGTCAATCAGGATGCGCATTAGCTCAGGAATCGCAATCGTTGGGTGCGTATCGTTAAGCTGAATCGTTTCTTGCTTAGGCAGATCTTCTAGAGCAAAACCTGCTGCTTCGTGGCGACGTAGAATATCGCGAACCGATGCTGCTGAGTGGAAGTACTGCTGCATTAGACGCAGTGTTTTACCTTTCTCGTGGTTGTCATTCGGGTAAAGAACCTTAGTAATGTTACCTGCATCGATTAGCGAGTGTTGCGCTTCGAAGTAATCACCGTTATTGAAGCTTGCTAGTGAGAATGGTGCGATTGCCTGACATTCCCAAAGACGCAGCGGGTAAACCGTGCTTGACTCGTAACCTACGATTGGTAGATCCCAAGGCATTGCTTTTACTTCCATACCTGGAACCCAAGTACGTACTTCTTTACCGTCGATGAATTCAACTTCTACATGACCGTAAAAACCAATGTGTTGTGCTAGTTCTGGACGAGCAACTTCCCATGGGTAACCTTCAACACCGCGCCATGCGTCTGGTGCTTCTTGTTGGCGACCGTCTTGGAAAGACTGTTTGAATAGACCGTATTCGTAGTGAAGACCGTAACCTACTGTTGGGTATTCTTGAGCGGCACAAGAATCCATGAAACAAGCAGCTAGACGACCAAGACCACCATTACCTAGTGATGGGTCGCGTTCTTCTTCTAGAAGGTCAGTTAGGTTTTGACCTAGTTCTTCCATTGCATGAGTGATTTGCTCATACAGGCCCATGCTGATTAGGTTGTTACCTGTCAGACGGCCAATCAAGAATTCTAGCGAAAGGTAGTTAACACTCTTCGCGTTTTTGATTTTTTCATCGTTTTCTGTTTCTAACAGATCGAATGTCGTTAGCTCAGCAAGAGCACGACCCATTGCTAAATACCATGAACGGCTGTCAGCGGTTTCTACTGTTGTTGCGTAGGTTGCAGATAGATGTTTCTTAACACTCTCTTGGAATGACACTTTATCGAAAGTTTTTTGCTGAGTTGGTTTCATTTCAGAAATCTCGCTTTTAATAGTTCTAATTCATCTGTGACATATCGTGCATGGTCACCATAAACTAAACATCCTCCCGCTAACGCGACTAACTAGGAGTAGATGGGAGGGCGTAGGGGGCGTACCGACTTAGGGTTAGTGATCTGACTCTCATGTTCTGACTTCGAACAAAAACTTGAAGTGACTAAGATCACAAGCTCCCGTTCGATAACTTAACTTCAATTAATGTGACTTTTATTTAACCAGATTAAAGTCATTGTCAAATCTGAGTTTCAGATCACGAAAATAATTTCCAGCTCTCATCTTTTGCATAGATCCCCGTGTAGGTAGGAACGAAGTCACATTCACAAACCAACCCACAACGTGAGCAAAGTCTCAAATAAAGGGCGTAGACACCCAAAAACATGCAGGAGCGCAAGGTTTCTGAGGAGGATCATAGTCGGTAACGTTTTGCTTCACGTAATATGAGTAAAGACTTAAGTAATTAGGCTAATGTCATTGGAATGCACTCAACAATAGATTGGGATATTCCAGAACATAGCCACGGAATAGGTGTAAAACTTCGATATGTGGATCCCTTCGAAACTGACTCGTCCCGGCCGCTTACATAATGCAATCCTACGACCTAGGGTTCTCGATCTGCTTCACAATGCAGATTGCTATAAGCTTGTGTTGTTCCGCTCTCCAGCGGGCTACGGTAAAACCACCATGGCTGCACAATGGCTGGTAGATAAACCCAATGTGGGTTGGTACAGCATTGATGATAGTGACAACGATGCCTTCCGCTTTATCAACTACCTACTTCAATCACTTAATAAAGCGACTCAAAATGCCTGTCCGAATGCCCAAAAACTGGCAGAAAAACGACAGTTTTCATCGCTGCATTCTTTATTGAGTGAAGTGTTCGCCGAGATGTCGGAATTCCATCACGAATGTTTTCTGGTGTTGGATGACTATCACTTGGTCAACAATGACGACATCCACGAAGCCATGCGCTTCTTCCTCAAACACATGCCCGACAACCTAACGTTGGTTGCTACCAGTCGAGGTACCCCACCACTTGGTACAGCAAACCTGCGCGTTCGTGACTTAATGATCGAATTAGGTAATGACTCGTTGGCGTTTGATACCGAAGAAACCACACGCTTTTTCAACCAACGCGTAGCTGACGGCATTGATGACACCACTGCAGACAGTATTTGTAGTTATGTAGAGGGTTGGCCTTCTGCATTGCAACTTATCGCGCTACAGGCACAACACCAAAAACGCACCCTGGCACAGTCCGCAGAGTCTTTCTCTCACTTTAACCACGCCCATCTTTGGGACTATTTGGTTGAAGAAGTATTCGACCTGCTAGACAAAGAAACCCGACAGTTCTTGATGCAATGTTCTGTGCTTGATCACTTCAACGATGAGCTTGTGTGTGCACTTACACAGCGTGAAGATGCGTTAGGTATGATCGAGTCACTCAACCGTTTTGGTTTGTTCATCTACCCGCTTGAAGGTGAAAAGAACTGGTATCGCTTCCATAACTTGTTTGGTGAATTCCTCGCACATGAGCGTCAAGCTCGAATTCCTCAACAGGAAGCTGAACTGCATCGAAGTGCTGCAAAAGCGTGGATCAAGCAAAACACTCCACACCAAGCTCTGCGTCACGCACAGCGCGCTGAAGATCCAGAACTGATCATTCAAATCCTGACTGAGCACGGTTGGCCGATGTTCAACCAAGGTGAGCTTTCATCTTTAGAGATGGCGATCAAGCAACTGACTACTGATCAACTCTACAGCGAGCCAAAGCTTTCAATGCTGCGCGCATGGTTGGCACAAAGTCAGCACCGCTATGACCAAGTGGGTACTTTGTTGGAAGAGGCTGAGACTCAATATCAAGCTCGAAACATTGAACTCGATACTCAACAGCAAGGCCAATACAACGCCTTACGTGCACAAGTTGCCATTAACAGCAATGAGCCTGAAAAAGCATTGGAATTGGCTGAGCTTTCGTTGAGCCAACTGAACACCACCGTTTATCGTAGCCGCATTGTCGCAACCTCAGTTGTGGGCGAAGTGAATCACGTAATGGGTAACCTAAGCCGTGCGCTACCGATGATGCAACAAACCGAAAAACTGGCACGTCAGTATCAGGTTTACCATCAGGCTCTATGGGCGATTCTGCAACAAAGCGAAATCTTGATTGCTCAAGGTTATGTTCAAGCTGCATTTGAACTGCAAGACAGTGCATTCAAATTGATTGAAGAACATCAGCTTCAATACGTACCTCTGCACGAATTCTTATTGCGTGTCCGCGCTCAGATCTTCTGGTGTTGGAACCGATTGGATGAAGCGGAAGAGTGCTGCTACAAAGGCTTAGATATCCTTGGCCACCACTCTCCGAGTAAACATCTGCACAGCTATTCTATGCTGGCTCGTATTTCACTAAGTCGCGGCGAGATTGATAAAGCGTCGAAATTTATTGACCAAATCCAACACCTTCTGCGTCAATCGACTTACCACGTAGATTGGACAGCGAATGCGTCACTTTCTCTGATCTTATTCTGGCAAGTGAAAGGCGATAAAGACGCAATCCGCGACTGGTTGAGCGTTGCTGTTCGACCTGAATCGGCAAGCAACCACTTCTGCCAGCTTCAATGGAGAAACATCGTTCGTGCTCACATCATCCTTGAGCAATACGAAGAGGCCGAAGAAGCGCTGACTTTCCTTAAGAGTGAAGCCCAGCGTTCGCACCTGATTACAGACACCAACCGCAACTTGATCGTTGAAGCCGTGTTACGTACACAAATTAACGATGAAGACAGCGCACGTGTACTGCTTGAAGAAGCGCTTCATATGACTAACCAAACCGGTATGGTCGGTAACTTCTTAGTAGACGGTGGGACTATCGGGCATATCTTGGATAAGTTGAGCAACAAGCCTGGCTTAGGTGACTTAGAACGTCACCGCGCACAACAAATCATGAAGGATATCTCCACCACCCAGCGCAGTCGCTCGGTTCACTTCGATGAAGACTTTGTTGAGAACTTGGTTAATCACCCGAATATTCCTGAGCTTGTGCGCACTAGCCCACTCACCCAGCGTGAATGGCAAGTACTTGGTCTGATCTATTCAGGGTTCAGTAATGAGCAGATCGCTCAAGAACTCGATGTAGCAGGTACCACGATCAAGACTCACATCCGTAACCTTTACCAAAAGCTCAACATTGCTAACCGTAAAGAAGCGATCAGCACAGCGGAGAACTTGCTGCAGTTGATGGGGTACTAAAACAGGTTCACGATTCGAGATTGATCCGAGATTGATTCGAGAAAGCATAAGCTAGTCACCGATGGTGGCTGGCTTTTTTTTCGCTTGGAAAATGAGGGATAACCGATAAAAACTAGAGATAACCAAACGACAGGCAAAAAAATAGCCAACCGCAATAATCGCGATTGGCTCTATATATTTGTGAACAAATCATAAGTTCACTAACAACGTCAGTTGGCTAGGTGACCCTCGGCTTAAGAAGGGTCAATATACATAATGCAGTTAGCGTGCCAACTTTTATTCGACGTTTTATAAGCCCTGCATCGCATAAAAACCATGAATTTGTCATGCGAATTGCAAAGTGCATTTGCATAATGCAACCAAGATGCAATATCGATAAGAGATCAGTTTCATCTCTGCTGTTAATGACAAATTACTAAGTGGTTGTATTTTAAATGTTAGGCAAATGTTCACTTCAACTTATTGCCTTACAGTTAAGAGAGTAATAAAAGCCCTTCCCCAATGGCATATTCATACTTTTTTTACACTAAAGTTTGTATACTGCACAAAATCACCCTCAACTCTATGAAGCAATGAACTACTTAAGTACTTTTTTCAAAGGCATGGCGATGGGCGCAGCAGACGTTGTTCCTGGCGTGTCGGGCGGAACCATCGCATTCATCACTGGTATCTACGATACGCTGCTAGAAAGCATTCGAAGAATTAACCCTAGCGTACTTGGCTTATGGAAACGTGAAGGCTTCAAAGCCGCGTTTAATCACATCAATGGTTTCTTCCTAATTTCACTGTTCGCAGGCGTATTCACGAGCATTGCGACATTTGCAAAACTGATTTCTTGGTTGTTGGTCACCCACCCCGTTCCACTGTGGTCTTTCTTCTTTGGCCTGATATTGGTGTCGGTTTTCCATATTCTTAAGCAAGTAGAAAAGCGCGATATGATTCGATTCGTGTTTTTACTGCTTGGCATTGCTTTCGCTTACAGCATTACCGTGCTTAAGCCGCTGCAAATGGAACCAACCAGCATCAATGTTCTGATTGCGGGTGCGATTGCGATCTGCGCGATGATTTTACCGGGTATTTCAGGCAGCTTTATCCTGCTTCTAATTGGCATGTATGGCCCAGTACTTGGCGCCGTTAAATCGTTTCAAATCGATGTGCTTGCCCTATTCCTTGGCGGCTGTGTGATTGGTCTACTGACTTTCTCACATGTACTGTCTTGGCTATTGCGTTCATTCCGCGACTTCACGCTTGTGTTCTTAACCGGTTTGATGATCGGTACGCTACCTAAGATTTGGCCGTGGAAAGAGACCATTAGCTGGCGCATCAACTCGAAAGGTGAGCAAGTACCACTTATTCAAGAGAACCTATCTCCGTTCAATTTCGAAGCGGTAACCTCTCAACCTTCTCAGTTGGTGTTGGCAATTGTGATGATGCTTGTAGCCATTGCCTTAGTTCTAGGGCTAGAGAAATTTGCAGAGCGTAACGCTGACTAATCATTCGGCGTACTTCTGGAACATGTTCAGAACGGATAGAACTTAGAAATACTAAGTTCACCTCTCTATTAAGCAGACAAAAGCGAAGCCAATGGCTTCGCTTTTTTAGTTCTACCATACGCACAAAATTGCTTTTTGATACAAGCACGTATTGAGGGGTATGATAACATCGCCGCTCTTATAAAATTAGATGAGAACACGACATGCACTCTGCATTAAAGGTTGCTGCTGTTGGGATCGCTCTCGTGGCAGGCTTTTATGGGCCGCAAGCAATTCAGCAATTTAAATCAGCGATGGAGCAAGCCTCTGCTGACGTTAACTTAGATGATTACTGCATGCTTTCAACCACATCGTGTGAGCAAAATGCGGTTGCGATGACACTCGATAGTGAAACGGCTCAGCCACTCGTTCCAAGCAAAATCAAAGTAGTTTGGGAAGGCGCAGCTTCTGACACATTAATGCTGTCGCTTATTGGCTTAGAAATGGAAATGGGATCTGCTCGTTTTCAATTAAAGAGCATTGGCAATAATACCTATGAAGGTGATGTGATTTTACCTGTATGCACTTTAGATAAGATGACATGGATCGGTGAGCTCACTGATGGTGTCGATACTGTAAACCCTGCAATAAGGATGGCAAGATGAGTAGAAATTGGTCGTTAGCATTGGTTGTTGCTTTTGTACTTGGCTTTGGTATCAAAAGTTATCTTGATGGGCAAAACGAAACTCAAGAAAAACACGCTGCAAAACAAGAGTTCTCCGCAACGACTCTTTTCGGTAAAGATAACCAGCCAACGGAAATCTTTGACCAAACCGATGACAGAATCCGTATCGTTTACTTCGGTTTCACACGCTGCCCAGATGTCTGCCCTACCTCACTAGCAATGTTAGCTGGCGCACTTAACCAAGTCTCTGACGAAGCAAAAGCGAAGATTCGCCCGATGTTTGTCTCGCTTGACCCTGAGCGTGACGCCGCAGAAGCTTCTTACGAATACGCACAATACTTCCACCCAATGATGGAAGGGTTAAGTGGCCCGTTAGATGTGACAACAACGCTTGCACATAACTACGGTGTTATTTTCAGAAAGACCAAGCTTGAAGGTTCAGAGTTGGAATATACCCTTGACCACAGCTCATATTTTTATTTTTTAAAGCCCGACGGTACCTTGATTACTAAAGTACCGCACACGTTAACACCTGCACCAATTGTTGACGCTATCAACAAGCTGACGCAGTAAAACGTAACAACAAAGAACTTAACGAATAAAGTTCAAACCTAAAGTCAGGTCCCAGACCAAAACATAAAAATTAAGGACAACAACATGAAGTTAAAAGCACTTGCTCTAGCAGGCTTATTGCTCACTCCCTTTGCTCACGCGAATAGCGACATTATGGTTCACGACGCGTACGCACGTGCAACACCGCCTTCAGCAGTGAACAGCGCGGTATTCACGACTCTGATGAACCACAGTGACAAAGATCGCGCTATTGTTTCTGCGACTACACCCGCAGCAGGCAAAGTAGAGCTTCATGATGTTATCGTTGATGGCGACGTAATGAAGATGCGCCAAGTTCATGAGATCACAATTCCTGCGAATGGTGAAGCGGTACTTAAACCTGGCAGCCTGCACATTATGTTGTTCGACCTAAAAGATGGTCTAAAAGAAGGTGAGCAGATCGAGATGACTCTGACTTTCGCTAACGGTGAAACGCAAACCTTTGAAGCGCCAGTTAAGAAAGTAATGAGCGGCATGAAAAAGATGAATCACGATCATCACTAATCGGATTCACAATCAATGAAATAAATTAAGCCACGATGACTTCTCGCCATCGTGGCTTTTTGCTAAACTGAGCTCGCTTTTTATTCAAAGCCTGACCACATTAATAACCAAGGAGAATAGAAGATGATTGTAATGAACACACTAAAACTGGCAGTAAAAGTAACGCGTTAATTTGTTTGGTTAATCAAACTTAAACACCGAGCTACCAACTTATCGTCATCCATTGACGACCGCACACTTTTACCCGGTTTACACTTGCTCGCACATGATCAAGGCATGCACATGACGCATGAATCAATCCGGGGTCCTATCTATTTGAATTCGACCCAAACTCTAAAGCATTTTTGACGTTTCGACGCTTTTAAATTCATACCATCAAAGCTCGCACGTCTGGGTAAATAGACATGAATTCACAAAACGCATTTTCTCATCCAATGTCACTTCAACAACTTGGATGGCAACCTGTATTCCAACAACAACTGACACTCGAAGACTATGACCATTCCGCCATTGCTCGTATCGTCGCACATCACCGCAGTGGCTATACATTAGCATCAGAGCAAGGTGAAATTGTTCTACCCATCCACCAAAACCAACCGGCAATGACCGTTGGCGACTGGGTGATTTTGAACTCTGATCTGCAATTCGACCGCTTACTAGACCGTCAATCGCTCTTCCGCCGTAAAGCTGCTGGCAGTCGCGTAGCTGAACAATATATTTCAGCCAATATCGACACCGTTTTTATCGTGGTTTCGTTAAATAACGACTTTAATCTAAGCCGCATCGAGCGTTATCTCGCTCTCGCGAATGAGACGCACGTTGAAGCCGTTATCGTACTCACCAAGAAAGACTTGTGTGACGACTACCAATACAAAGTACAACAAGTGCAAAGCTTAGATTCTATGCTAATGATCGAAGCGGTAAACAGCCTAGACCAAGACTCAACTCAAGTATTGTCACCTTGGTGTAAAACGGGCAAAACTGTTGCTTTGATGGGTTCGTCTGGCGTCGGAAAATCTACGCTCGTCAATTCATTGCTCGGTGAAACTCAGCAAGCGACCGGTGGTATTCGTGAAGACGACAGTAAAGGCCGTCATACAACTACATCACGCTCACTCCACTTGCTAACATCAGGTGGTTTACTGCTCGATACTCCAGGAATGCGAGAGCTACAACTTGCAGACTGCGCTGAAGGCGTGAGTGAAACCTTTTCTGATGTCGAAGAGTTAGCCATGCATTGCCGATTCTCTGATTGTCATCATGAATCAGAGCCAGGGTGCAAAATACGCAAAGCTATTGAGAGTGGTGAGTTGTCCGAACGACGATTTAATAACTATCAAAAGCTATTGCGAGAGCAAGCCAGAAATGGCGCCTCATTGGCAGAGCAACGCGCGAACAGCAAACAGCTTTCCAAGATGTACAAAACCGTGCAATCAGAAAGCCGCAACATTAAAAAAGCTTCTGACTAAACCCTTGAGGTAATCACAATAAGCTTTATTTAAACAACTAAGCCCCACCTTATTAAAGACGTGGGGCTTTTTGTTTCAACTTGGTCGTAGTGTGACTATTTATGCACACAATGTTCTTATTAGTAGTGATTTACATTTCGATGTTTTCACTATAATGAGTTAACCAAATGCCACATTGCAGATTTATAGCCCATTAAGAATACATTTATTTAACATTTAGCTCTAAAAACACCACGTAGCGCAAACAATCACCCTAAAAGTAAACTATTCCTAGACACCCTCTTAGATCCCGCTAATATGACCGCCCATTCCACTAGTGTATAGTCGGATTTGGTACAACTTTATAAAAAGATACATCACTATAATAAATTAACAATTGCAGGTATTTTATGCAAAATCACAACATGCTCGCCCGCATCGCTCGTGGAAATCTCGTTCTACAGATCCTTGCTGGTATTGTTTTCGGTGTCGTTCTCGCCATGGTTTCTCCTTCAACAGCTCAAGACGCAGGCCTACTAGGTAGTCTGTTTGTTGGTGCTCTGAAAGCTGTTGCCCCAATTTTAGTATTCATTCTTGTTGCAGCTTCTATCGCAAACCAAAAGAAAGGTCAGCATACCCATATGCGTCCAATCATTGTGCTTTACCTGATTGGTACGTTCTCTGCTGCACTGACCGCAGTAGTATTGAGCTTCATGTTCCCGACCACTTTGACACTGGTTGCTGGCGCTGAAGGTGCTAACCCACCTCAAGGTATTGCGGAAGTTCTTCATACCCTATTATTCAAACTTGTAGATAATCCAGTTAGCGCGCTAATGAACGCGAACTACATCGGTATTCTTGCTTGGGCAATCGGCCTTGGTCTTGCACTGCACCACGCATCTGCAACAACCAAAGCAGTTTTCGAAGACCTTAGCCACAGTGTTTCACACATTGTTCGCTTCATTATTCGTCTTGCGCCATTCGGTATCTTCGGTCTTGTTTCGACAACATTCGCAACAACGGGCTTCGATGCACTTGCAAGCTACGGTCAACTTCTAGCGGTTCTACTAAGCTCAATGCTGATTATTGCTCTTGTGGTTAACCCACTGCTTGTCTTTGTAAAGACAAAACAGAATCCATACCCACTTGTACTGCAATGTATTCGTGAATCTGGTGTAACGGCATTTTTCACTCGTTCAAGTGCTGCAAACATCCCAGTGAACATGAACCTTTGTAAGAAACTAAACCTAGACGAAGATACTTACTCTGTATCTATCCCACTAGGTGCAACAATCAACATGGCGGGTGCTGCAATCACCATCACTGTGTTGACACTTGCAGCTGTACACACAATGGGTATTGAGATTGATATCTTCACGGCGATTCTACTAAGCCTTGTTGCTGCAGTATCGGCATGTGGCGCATCGGGTGTTGCTGGCGGTTCACTACTGCTTATCCCACTAGCATGTGGCCTATTCGGTATTTCTAACGATGTAGCGATGCAGGTTGTAGCGGTTGGTTTCATTATCGGTGTGATTCAAGATTCAGCTGAAACAGCGCTTAACAGCTCAACTGACGTCGTGTTCACTGCGGCTGTATGTAAAGCTGAACAAAACAAAGCTTAATAAGCTCTTAGGTATTAGCTCTAAGCTCTAAGCTCTAAGCTCTAAGCTCTAAAAGCAAATAGCACATAAATAAAAAGGGAAGCATCAGCTTCCCTTTTTGTTGCCTTGAGTTTCTCGATTAGAGCTAAAGCTATATGTCGACTAATCGCAAGTTGCTCCATAGAGAATCGTACACAGCTAATGAGCACAACTTACTGGTTTCTGTTCCAGCTAGAGTCAACCGCAGACTGACTAAAGTCTAGAGAACCACTATTCTGACTAGCTTGTTTATCTGTTGGTACCTGCTCGATATTCACCTGTTGGCTATAATCAACGTTAGTCTCTTGCTCACTAGGCGCTTGAGTCTCTATGCGACTCGTATCTACATTCAACTCGTTACCTTCTTCATCGAGCACTTCTTTCACTTTCTTAGGAACAGGTACATTGCGTTTGTAGAGCTTATTGAGCGCTTTAATTATTGAGTGCTTAGTGATTGCTTCTTGTGTCAGCTTAGTCATTATCGGCTTAGTCAGAGCCTGCAAGCCCACGACGGCATCCACACCAAGCTCCCCGCCGACCTTATCCCTTAAATGCTTTGCTTCTGAGTAACCAAAATGAGCTGAGAGGAATAACCAGATATAAGCGATGGCATTACCGTGTTCGCCATGGTCGATCCATGCTTCGCCCGCTCTAAACATCGCTTCTGCACTGTTCTTTTCTGCAGCCGTCTCAAACCAGTAAACAGCCTCGCCATGGTTAGGCTCAACACCCACACCGTTCAAATAGCTCATACCCAGTTTGATCTTGCCGTCTAGGTTATTTTTTTCGGCGGCTTTTTGGTACCACTCAACAGAGCTCTCAGCAGAATAATCTGGATTTTCTTTATCTAGACACCAGTCACCGATAAACAACATCGCTTCGGTATTACCACCAGCCGCAGACTCTTCGATATAGGTATAGCCTTTAGGGATGTTCTTATCGGTTCCACGACCAAAGACGAGCGCTTTACCCATCTCGAATTTCGCCGATACATCATTGTCTAAAGCAGAGATTGCTAGCTGCCAAAAGTTGGCTTTCTCTCTTAAAATCAGGTCTTCTTTGCGCTTCATGCTTAGGCGTACAATGCCGTACATACCATTGATATTATCGAGTTGCGCCGCTTTGTCGTACCAATACAGAGCTTCCTTAATATTGTTACGTTCAGCTTCTTTAGCCAAATACAGAATCGACGGTACATGCCCAGTTTCGGCTTTAAAGTGACGCTCTTTTTGCTCTTGTATGCGCGCTTTTTCAATCGCTTTTCGGTAAGCGACAGCACGAGCCTTACGTTCTTGTTCCAAGCGCTGCTTTCTTAGCGATAAAGAGATCAGCCACACCGCGACAAGTATTAACGAAAGAGCCGTCGCACCAATTGCGATTCCCATTGTACTCATAAAATATTTTAACCTAACTCGGCTGATATCAGCCTCGGTATCGAGGAGTTATCAACCTATAGTGAATGTTTCGAATTACAGGGAAACGCGCCGTTATTAAAACGTTCCGCCCTAAAATGAACTTAGTTCAGTATCTCAGGAATACATAGCGATAAAAAGCCTCCTAAGACCCATCCTTATGCACTCCATAAATGGTGTGATCTTGCTTCAATATCGATTACTGATGAAGACCACCTGTCATCAGAGAATCAGTGGTAAAAGTAATGATTCCCCATCCCTAATACCTTACATCTATGCTTAGGTAAGCTGCCCATAAATGTATGCTAGCTCAGCAACTGTTTTCGCAGAAAACTTCTTCATCAAACTCGCTCGGTGTACTTCCACAGTTCTCATGGCGATGCACAATTCATCAGCAATTTTCTGGTTACGCTTGCCGTCGATAATTTGTTTGAGGATGTCTATCTCACGCTCGGTTAACGATGCGTACGCTTGGCGATACACATTCATTTGTAAGTGCTTTTCAGAAGCGTCCAAACCTTGTTTGATTGCCTCGGCTAACTCATTACCTTTGACAGGCTTTTGAAAGAAGTTAACCGCGCCAGCTTGTAGGGCTTCAACCGCCATTGGCACATCACCATGGCCCGTCAGGTAAATCACCGACAGTGGGCTCTGCGCTTTCACCATAAACTCATGAACTTGCTGCCCTCTCATCTCTGGCATTCGGCTGTCTAATACCACACACCCCGGTGCACTCAAATCTACTGAGTCCAAAAAACTCGGGCCATCTTCAAAAGCTGACACGGTGAAATCATGCTCTTCTAATAGGAACACCAACGAGTCGCGCATCGACTCATCGTCATCAACCACATAAACAGGAAGCCTTTGATGAAGTTCAGACATAACAAGATTCCTTATGAATCACGTGAAAGAGAGAAAGGCAGTGTCACCGCAACATGACATCCATGTGGGGTAAGTGACGTGATCGTCATTTGCCCACTGTGATCTTCAATGACATCTTGGCAAATCGCGAGCCCTAACCCCAAGCCGTTTTCTTTGCTGCTCACAAAAGCTTGAGTCACTTCTTGTTCAGTGAAATCTAAGCCCGTGCCGTTGTCGATAATCGACAACATCATTTTATCCGGTTGATACTCGGTAATCACTTTAATTGTCGATGGTTCGTTATTTTTGTTGCCAATATCAGACATAGCGCTTTGTTCGCGATGCATCTGAGCATTACACGCATCAGTCGCATTGTTGATCAGGTTTACAACTACCTGTTGCAAGCCCACTGGGTCAACATTTAGCTTGATAGGTTTGCCCACCGCATAACGTTCAATGCTGATCTTGTGCTTCTGTAATCGGAATTGCAGTAACTCAATGGTGTCTGTTAGTAACTGCTCAATATCTGTCTGAGACTTCTCTGCTGAGCGTTTTTTTATCATGTTTCTTAGGCGCTGAATGATCGCGTCTGCACGATCCACTTGTGATTGGATCTTCTCAAAGACAGGCTCAATGTCGGTGATTGGTTTGTTTTTGGAAATACGCAGCAGACCACCTTCACTGTAGTTTCGAATAGCCGCCAAAGGTTGATTGATCTCATGTGCGAGGCTGCTCCCCAGTTCGCCCACGACTGCAATGCGTTGAGAATGTTCTAACTGTTCACTCTTACTCTTTAGCTTGTTAAGTGTCGCTTCTAACTGCTTTTTGCTGCGACTGAACTTGTACTCCAGCCAAAAGTGGTAAGCATTCAAGAACACCACTAGCAAGAAAAACGCCCATGCCCATTGCTGATTGTACTTGAGCCAGATTAACGCTTCTTTCCACCAAGGTTGTTGTAGTGGATGCATGTCGAGTTGTTGGTAGAGCTTGTCGATAGGCAGCAAACTGGTTGGTGAAGTCCAGCCTGAGGCATTCGCTGCAATGGCAGGCGCGCTGCTTTTCGGCATCGCAAATAGCACCTGACTCATTTGCTTAGCCAGTGAAGAAGAGGCTCGCTCTGTTTTGGCAAACGACCAGTTAGGGTACAAAGGCGTAGACACCTGACATCGGAACCCTTCTGGTGCTTCATTGTCGATAACACGATATTGACTAGCCACCAGTAAACCTTCGCTGATCATGCTCTCGACCAAACACGCAGGCACCACCGCAGCTTCAATGTGCCCTTCACGCAGTTGATACAAGCTGGCATCAATAGGGAAACCTAAGAACTGAGTATTAGAGAAAAAGTGATTGGGGTTGAGCCCTTGTTGCATCACTTGGTAACGCATAGTGAGGTAACCACCAAAAGCATTTTCAGATACTGCCGCAATCGGCTTACCGCTCAATTGTTCTAGAGAGATATAAGGTGACATTCTTCTGACCACTAATGCAGACCCGATACTACGCGTGCTGCTCACACCTTGATCGTTGTAGTTGTGGCTAGTCATAGTCGCCATCCAAGAGAGGTCATACTGACGTCCTAAACGAACCGCCTGACCTGGATTAGTGATTACAAAATCGACCTCGACCTTCTTTACCGCTTCGGCCATCTCTTCCAAGTTAAAGGGCTTGAGAACAAAGTGTTTTCCCGGGATACGCTCAGACAACCAGTCCATCGTTGGTTGCCAGCGTTGTTGCGCTGCAAGTTTGCCCCTGATAGCTAAAACACCCACTTCAATCGTCTGTTCTGATTCAATCGTATTTATCGCTACCGAAACGGGCTCCGTTTGAGCAGCGACACAATTACCTGCACTCAAGCTCAGCCAGCACGTACTGATGAATGTGATGAGGTTGCGAGCGGTCATGGACATCTCTTTATTCAATCGGGTTACCTATTCAATGATTTATCAACGCGTTGAAGCACTTTTAAATAAAGCATAACAGCTAGATAGCGAAAACCACATTTGTTCTAGATCAACTTTGATCTGGGAATGTGGAAATCCACAATACCCCGTGTAGGGTCAAAATCTGACAATGAACTCAACAGAACCAATACCCATTTATAGGTACCAATATGGACTCATTGAAAAGACGGTTTCTCAGCCAGTTCGGCAACGTTTCCGCGGGTGCTGCACTCATTCCCATTACCGGAATCAATACCGCAGTCGCAAGCACAGCCATTCGCAATAACAACCAACCTGACCGCAAAGGCGAAATAGGTAAACGCTACGCCATGGCGGTTGATTTACGTAAATGTGTGGGCTGTCAGGCATGTACAGTGGGTTGTAGCGTTGAAAACCAAGCACCAATCGGCCAGTTCAGAACCACCGTAAAACAGTATGAAGTCTCCCTTGATGATGGTTCGACTGCTCAACAAGACGTGAAATCTTTCATGTTGCCTCGCCTCTGTAATCACTGTGACAACGCTCCCTGCATCAAGGTTTGTCCAGTTCAAGCGACCTTCCAACGCGCAGATGGCATCGTGATGGTCGACAATGAACGCTGCGTAGCCTGTGCTTACTGCGTTCAAGCCTGCCCTTACGACGCTCGATTCATCAATAACGACACCCTTACCGCAGACAAATGCACCTTCTGCGCACACCGCCTTGAAGATGGCTTGCTGCCCGCCTGTGTAGAAACCTGTGTTGGTGGCGCGCGTGTCATTGGTGACCTCAAAGACCCAAACAGCGAAATTAACCGCCTGCTCAATGAAAACCAAGACGACATCAAGGTGCTTAAACCAGAGCAGAATACCAACCCACATGTTTTCTATATCGGCATGAACGAGCGATTCGTTAGTCACATTGAAGGCCAACCTGCGATTTATGATCCTGCCGCCATTGATAACTCATCTTCTAGCAAACAAGGAGAGACAGCATGAATATCACCGAGGTGTTAGTTCCCGCTCAAGAGATTGCTTGGCTACCGTGGGCGGTTCAATATTTCTTCTATATTGGTTCAGCTTACGCAGCGGCTATTCTGTTTTTGATTGCACTGTTCTTCAAAAACTCTACCAGCCATCAATTCCGTTCTGCCCTTGTGCTTGTGATGGCGATTAGCGCGATTGTTGGACCATTAGCCCTTACTGGTGACTTACACCAACCTGGACGGGCGTGGCACTTCTACGCTCACATCACGCCTTGGTCGTGGATGTCTCTAGGTTCTCTGTTTCTCCCTCTGTTCTCTGGTCTGGCTGTCGCGACGGCTTGGGTTTACTTGCGTGATGACATCGCACAACTTAAAGAGAGTGAAAACCCACTTCTAAAACGTTTGTCTTGGCTAACCCTAGGTCAATGGCAGGTTTCAACAAAACTGATGATTGCACTCGCTGCTGCGACGGCTATTTCTGGCTTAAGTATCGCGCTTTACACAGGTGCCGAGATTGCAATTTTGGCAAGTCGCCCGCTTTGGCATCAACCGGCCTCTCCGCTGCTTTGGTTTACGACCGCATTCTTTGCTGCAACGGGTTTAACGTTGTTGATTTGGGCTCTGCTGCCTTCAAGCAAGCCTAGCTTGAAACCAACAGACCTCGCTCTAGTACAAAGAACCATTACCTTAACAGGCGGCCTTGCCATCATTCTTACGTCGATTTGGGCATCTAACCATGGTCACTTCAACCTGTATGAGGACGACGCTTGGGGCATTAATTTAGGCATCATGACCACCAGCATTTTGCTGTGCATGATCTTAGTTCTTCCGCTGCAGCGCTTATCTCAAAGCAAGCTAGGAATTATCTGTGTCGCACTTGCCACCATAGTTTCAGCATGGGCAGTACGCTGGGTAACCATGATGGAAGTTCAAACCATTCCACGTTTTGATGTAGGTGCATTCCCTTATGAATTGCCAATGGGCAGCGCTGGTTTACTTGGAATTGTCGGTATGTGTGGTCTCTGGTTAGCACTTGCGTTGTTCGCTTCTGAAATCGTGTCTGTTGGATCTACAAGAACAACTGGCTCTGCACCAAAGACAACATCGAAGCCAAACCAAAATACATCGTCACCACTTAACCGCTCACATAGCTTGTAGTCTGAGGAATCATCATGGATAACAAACGTCGTCAATTTTTGAAAACAGGCCTTGCTGCCGGTGGTGTTGGAGCTTTTGCTGCAGGTTATGCGACAACCACAAAACACATGGTTCACGGTGCTATCGATGGCACCGCGGGTAAGAAAACCAACCACATCCACCACGGTAATTCGTTAGAGACGGAATACAGTGTCGATAAACAAGGTAAGATCTCGCCGAATCCAAATCAGCGCGTAGCACCATCAATGTGTTTCGGTTGCTGGACACTGTGTGGCTTGCGTGTACGTATCGATAATCGCAATGACGAAATTTTGCGTATCTCGGGCAATCCCTACCATCCGCTATCAAGTGATCAGCAAATCCCGTTCAAAACACCGGTAAAAGACGCCTACATTGGCTTGTCTGGAGAATCCGGTATCAATAACCGTTCGACAGCCTGCGCCCGTGGTAACGGCATGTTAGAGATTCAAAACAGCCCATACCGAATCACTCAACCGCTCAAACGTGTCGGTAAACGTGGTGAAGGCAAGTGGGAACCGATCAGCTACGAGCAACTAATCACTGAGATCACCGAAGGTGGTGACTTGTTCGGTGAAGGCGAAGTGGAAGGCTTACGATCGATTCGCGATATCGAAACACCACTTGATCCAAACAACCCTGAATACGGCCCCAAAGCCAACCAATTGTTGGTGACTAATGCCGGTAATGAAGGCCGTGATGACATCTTGAAGCGCTTTGCATTCAACAGCTACGGTACACGAAACTTCGGTCACCACGGCTCTTACTGTGGCTACGCATTCCGTGCAGGTTCTGGCGCGATCATGAATGATTTAGACAAGTTCTCGCACTTAAAACCCGACTTTAATAACGCTGAGTTCATTCTTTTCATCGGTATGTCTCCAGCTCAAGCAGGTAACCCGTTTAAGCGCCAAGCAAGACAACTGGCAGAGGCTCGTACCAATGGAAAACTCAGCTACACCATTGTGACACCAAGCCTTCCTGCAGGTTCATCAAGCCTTTCCGCGGGCGATCGCAACAACTGGCTTCCGATCAAACCGGGCACCGATTCAGCATTAGTATTGGGCATGATCCAATGGATCATCGAGAACCAACGTTACAACCATGATTTCTTGTCTCGCCCAAGTGCGCAAGCGATGCAGAAAGCCGGCACCACCCACTGGTGTAATGCATCTCACCTCGTGATCAGCGACGAAGCACACCCACAAAACGGGCGCATGCTTCGTGCATCGGATATTGGTTTGCTAGAAACAGGTGAGCCGATGTCTGACGATGATGGATTCATCGCACTAGATATGACAACGTCACTATTATCATCGCATATTCAGGTGAATGAAGCGGCTATGTTCGTCGATCAAGACGTAGAAATCGATGGTCAAACCGTTCGTGTTAAGTCTTCTCTACAAAGATTGAAGGAAGAAGCCTTCAAATATGACCTTGCATACTACAGTGAGCAGTGTGAAATTCCACAAGACCAAATTATTGCACTGGCGAAACGCTTCACCAGTTACGGTACAAAAGCAGTCGTCGATACTCACGGTGGCAACATGCACACCAATGGCTTCTACAACTCGTTCTCTATTCTGATGCTGAACGCGCTGATAGGTAACATCAACGCCAAAGGTGGTGCGATGGCAAAAGCGGGCGGCTACCCGACTTCTGTTGCTGGTCCACGTTACGACTTTACCAAGTTCAAAGGTAAAACTAAGCCTCAAGGCGTGTTCTTGTCTCGTAGCAAATTCCCGTATCAAAAAACTAGCGAATACAAACGTCGTGTTGCTGCCGGTGAATCACCCTATCCGACTCGCGCGCCTTGGTACCCAATCTCAGCGCCGCTTTTGACCGAGCACTTGTCGGCTGCAATTGATGGCTACCCTTACCGTGCAAAAGCGTGGATCAACCACATGGCTAATCCACTTTATGGCGTGCCAGGGTTAGATAACCTGTTGGGTGAAAAGCTTAAAGATCCAAAACAGCTTGGCTTGATCGTCTCTATCGATGCTTTCATTAATGAAACAACAGCATTATCAGATTACCTTGTTCCAGACACAGTAACCTACGAAAGCTGGGGCATGGCAACACCGTGGCATGGCGTTGCGAGCAAAGCGATCACCGCTCGTTGGCCGATAGTTGAGCCTAAAACCTCACGCACTCAAGATGGACGCGCGATCAACCTTGAGAACTTCTTTATTGATGTCGCGAAAACACTTGGCTTAGGTGGCTTTGGCGATAACGTAATTAGAGACAGCCAAGGTAACTGGCACGGCATCCATAGTGCGGAAGATTTCTACCTACGCTCTGCGGCTAATCTAGCGTTCGTTAAAGGCGGAGTGCCGAATGTAGATGCCGAAGATATCGTTTGGTCTGGTCTAGAGCGCCTAGTGCCTGTGATGAACAAAACGCTTAAGCCAGAAGAGATGCTCAAAGTGGCGTATATCTTCGCACGTGGCGGTCGTTTTGAAGACGCAACCAATGCCTACACCAATGAAACCATGAAGTACAAATGGACCAAACCATTGGCAATCTGGAATGAAAAGCTAGGTACTTCTCGCAACACCATCAGTGGTGAACAGTACATGGGTTGCCCGACATGGTATCCACAGAAACTGGCAGACGGCACACCTTTAGCAGAGCAATTCCCGACCAAAGAGTGGCCATTTACTCTAACCAACTTTAAATCCAACATTCACAGTGCAGTATCAAACTTGTCACCACGTTTGGAGTCGATCAAAGGCGTGAACCCAGTTTACATTCACCCGCAAGACGCCTCTTCTGCTGGCATCAAAACAGGCGACGTATTTGCCATTGAAACACCGAGTTCAACCACACACGCGTTGGCGATGGTGATTGATGGCATCAAACAAGGCACATTAGGCTTTGAACACGGCTTTGGACACAAAGAGCTCGGCGAACGTGCGCACTGGATTGGGGACATGCAGCAACCGGTAAAAATGAAGTCAAACGATGGCGTTAACATCAATGATATTGGTTTAATTGACCCGACGAGAAAAGGCAAAGGCGTCATGCTGGATTGGGTGGTGGGCGCAGCAGCAAGACAAGCGCTTCCCGCTAAGATCTACAAAGTTTAATTTAAACTCCGTAAGATCTCACTTAAGCACTTATCCAACCATGTCCCTACTCATTCGTAACTAGGAACACAACAGAGTAACTTCGTCCTTCGAGGTTGCTCTGTTTTTCGAACGGCAGCCCTACCCCAAGCAATCAGTCAGTCAGTCTTCACTACGCCACAATTTTTAGCCAGTCTCCATAAAGTCACTATACTTATATAATCGGTGCCATAAAAGAGCCTTAACAAGCAGTTACACCGAGGCGAACATGGCAGCTCCCTTGCATTTCGTTAACGGCGATTTGAATCAGCTTTTTGGGACTCACTAAATACCACCATGATGATTAAGGTTGTTAATGTGAGATTTACCTCAAGTTCCAAGCGAATTAATGTGGAAATCCACAATAGCGTAAGTGCTCAATTATGCCGAAAATGCGTGCATTACAACCAATAGCGACGCCTCATGATTAAGCTGAATATAAAAACTCAAACTCTCACGCTTTGCATCGCTGCTTTAGGAAGCCTTTCTTTATCCGGTTTTGCACAAGCAGCGCCTAACCCTATGCCCGAAGCCGCAGAAACCTGTAGCGGGTGCCATCAAGCTGACGGGAAAGGTATGCCCAACATCGCCCCTATGCTTGCTGGGCTCAATGCCGATTACCTCGAACATCAACTGATTCTATTCTCTAATGGTGAACGTCAAAGTGCGATCATGAAAGGCATGGCCGATGGTGTGTCTGATCCTGCTATTCGTCGTGAAGTTGCCGAATACTTTGCCTCTCTCCCTTCATACGAATTCACGGACTTAGAACAGCGTGGCTCGCAAGCGGATATCGAGAACCCGTATCGCAAGCTTGTATTTCAAGGCGATTGGGACCGAAACATTCCAGCATGTGCTACCTGCCACGGACCAAGCGGAATGGGCGTAGACAAGTTTCCACGCCTTGCGAGCCAGCATGCCGACTACATTCAATCTCAGCTTAACGCATGGAAAAACGGCACTCGCAAGGGTGATGACTTGAACATGATGGGCAACATCGCAGGCAAATTGACCGACGATGAGATCAAAAACCTGTCTTACTACTTCGCATCTTTTCGATACTAAAGGGCTAGCATGAAAACACTACTTTTAATCACCGCAACCCTTGCCTCTGGACTCGCTTATGCCGATGGTGAATTACCTGATCGTCAAACCGAACTGCCAGCCGTCGAAAAAGTGAAAGACAACAAGTACCTAGTGCCACGCGACTTAGTGGATATCCCAGCAGGAGAATTTGGCGACAAAGTAAAATTAGGTTACTCACTGTTTGTTGACTCGCAACAGATGCGCGGCGAATACGTCGGCAACGAACAAAACTGTGTTAACTGCCACATGCAAGCAGGCATGAAGCCCAATGCAGCGCCACTTTGGGGGGCGTACATGGCCTACCCCGCTTACCGTAAGAAAAACGACAAGGTCAATAACTACGCTGAGCGTATTCAAGGCTGTTTCACCTATTCAATGAACGGAATCGCACCAGCCTTAGACTCAAAAGAACTGGTCGCACTCAGCGCTTACTCCTACTGGTTGGCGATGGGTGGCATCTTAGATAAGAACGGTATGCAAGACACCCCCGTCCCTGAGATCAGCGATGCAGAGTTACAAGTCGGTGGTAAAGCAGAAAGCTTCCCTCTTCCTCAAGAGCTGTTAATCAAATACCCAATCGATGACAGAAGCAAATTGGCAGGCCGTGGCTACCCTAGGATCGCCAACCCAGAACAAGAACCTTCTATTGCACGTGGCGAGAAGGTTTACCAAACCAGCTGTCAAACGTGTCATGGTCAAAATGGCGAAGGCATTAAAGGAGCTGATGGTCGCTCTTACTTCCCACCATTATGGGGTGAGAACGCGTTTAACTGGGGCGCAGGAATGCACCGTATAAACACAGCGGCTTATTTCATTTACGAAAACATGCCGCTTGGTAAGAGTCAGCAACTTTCAATTCAAGATGCATGGGATGTGGCAGCTTTTGTGAACAGCCATGAACGCCCACAAGACCCACGATACAAGGGTGATGTTGCCGGCAATGCTAAGCGTTACCACAACCACCAAGGTTACTATGGTAAAGAAGTCGACGGTCATGTACTGGGTTCAAAAGCGTACCCAAGTGGCAAGGAAGCGATTCACAACCACTAACTTCAATCAAAGGGCACTCTTTGTGGGAAAAGAGACGCTCACGCCAGCTATAGCTGAACTTTACATTGTAAATTAGTGAGCGTTAGAAAAGTAAAAAGAAGCCAGTTCGTGTGACGTTCTGGCTTCTTTTTTGATTTGATATGGCAGAGAACTCGTTAATCTTGCTGCATCTTCTCCCAAATCGTTGGTGACCCAATATAATCTTGCACTGAGGTGATGAACTCTTTTACTAGCTTGGTCTGCTTACGGTGTGGGTAGACGGCGTATATAGCAGTATCCGCTGTTGAGATGGCGTAGTCAGGAAGCAGTGTCATTAAGCCCAACTCTTTCATGGAGGCGTAAAGATTTGATTGATCAAGGAAGCCATAACCTAAGCCATCTTTCACACAAGACACCATAGTACGAACATCACTCACCTTGTAGTTACCACGAATCGTCAGGCTCTGGAAAGTGTTGCCATGCGGCTCTTCACTGATACGCAGATGATCGACCGTCATATCGCCATTGGTATAAATTACAGCGGGTAACGCGAGCAAATCTTGTGGTGTCTTCGGCTCACCATGCTGCTTCACAAAGTCGTTCGAGGCGACCAACATAAAGTTACTGTCGGCAATCTTCTTGGCAATCAAGTTCGATTCAACAAGCTTACTGAAGCGAAACGCGATATCAAACTGCCCTGCAATGATGTTGGCGATCTTATCGTCCAGTGAAAGTACGATCTGAACATCTGGGTACTTTCTCATAAACTGAGTGATGATAGGTTGCAGATATTGCTGACCAAAATAGATAGGCGACGTAATTCGTAGCACACCTTTGGGTTCAGATTGGTACGAGTCGGCAATACCTTGGATTTGATTGATAGTATCTTTCAGCACATAGGTTTGCGCGAGAATATCTTCCCCTGCCGACGTCAACGAGAACGAACGCGTAGAACGGTTGAGCAACTGAACACCTAAGTCTTGCTCGAGTTTTTTTATCTGTTTAGAGAGTGATGAATTGTCCATATCATGCAAGGTTGCCGCTTTGGTAAACGACCCTTGTTGAACGACATCTAAGAACAATAACAACTGATTAGTATTTGGCACTACGCCTCTCCTGAAATAAAACTCGACTAGCGTTCATCTTTGGGGGTATCCATCACAACCATGGTCGTTATTGATTGAACCTGAGCGCACTCCCCAAGCACATCGGCATGAAACTTCTTATAGCCCGGCAGATCTTTGGTTTCTACTCTCAGCAAGTACTCGTTAGCACCGGTAATGTTGTGGCATTCCACTACCTCTTTTTCCATGCTGACATGTTGTTCAAACTCTAGTTGAGCCGATTTGCTGTGACTCGATAAACCAATCGAAACATAAGCAATAAAGCCGACACCCATTAGGCCATTATCCAAAACTGCGCGGTAACCTTGAATGATACCTTTACGTTCGAGATCTTGTACTCGCCTTAGGGTCGCTGAAGCCGACAAGCCAATTCGTTCTGAAAGCTCAATGTTGGAGATTCTGCCGTCCAATTTAAGCTCTTGCAATATCCTTTCGTCAAATCTATCCATAGGTACTTATTATTGTGCATTTAGTGATAATAAGTGAAATAAAAGCACATAATTGCCTCACTTTCCACCTACTATGTTTCTCAACACGTGAAAGTCATGACCGGTCAGTCACTTCGTTCATTTTACTGCTGGAGAATCACAATGCCTTTAGAACAACTTAGCGCACTTGCCTTGTTTGCGTTTGTCTCGACCTTCACACCAGGTCCAAATAACATCATGCTCATGACATCAGGAGCCAATGTTGGCTTTGCCCGTACCATTCCGCACATGCTAGGAATTGCTCTGGGATTTGCAGCCATGTTACTGCTGGTTGGTTTCGGCTTGATGGGCATTTTCAACGCTTACCCTGTCTCTCACCAAATATTGAAATACCTGAGTCTTGCTTACCTCGTGTACCTTGCGATTAAGATAGCATTGAGCGGTAAAGCCAAAAGCACCGAAGCTTATAAGCCGATGACCTTCATTGGCGCAGCAAGTTTTCAGTGGGTAAACCCTAAAGGTTGGTCAATGGCACTGACTGCGATTTCAGTGTATAGCAGTGGCAGTTCATGGTGGGAGCTTGCAATCATCGCCGCTATTTTTACGCTAGCTAACTTGCCATCCGTGACCTTCTGGACGGCAGCAGGCAAGCAACTGCAACACTGGCTAACAACACCAGTACGTATCAAGAGTTTCAACTATGGCATGGCGGGATTGCTGTTAGCATCAACGATTCCAATGCTCTAATCGACTCACTATAGCTATTGATGGTTAGTACACAGTTACTAGCCATCATTACCGTTAAAGAAACCCAATAATTTCACTAACCCAACGACCAAACATCGCCTGCCCGCTCGGCGTTAACGTCCATATAAACACTGCTACATTGATTACCACAGTCAGCCAATAAATCGCCCTAAACGGCTGCTTTTGCGTTTTATGGCGTAGCTTATCTTGAGCAATCAAAGCCCCTAACCAACCACCAGCAACAGACAAAATGTGCAGGGTTTTCTCAGGCACACGCCAATTGCCATTAATCGCGGCTTGCTTGTCCTTTGCGTACACAAAAAACGTCACGACACCGATAACGAAATACCACACCAACAGCGCTTTAGAACTTCCCGCAAACAACACAGACACCGCCACCAGAACCAGATAAGTGGTAGCGATTTGAATAGATGAAGACAACATCAACTCCTTTGGGCAACAGCTCACATACTGTAGCTTACGCCCTGTAGATTTTGATAAAGATGGATAACTGGTGGTTTCGCTCACAAGAAACCTACCTTCTCCTTAAATGCACTGTGGAATTTATAGGAATTGCAAATATCTGCAAATGAAACTGACGTAATCTACCTACTTTTTTGCTTCTCCTTGAGTGCAGCTATCGTCCCTAATACATAAAAATTACTAATATTGATATTAAGAACAAATAGAACATGAAAACTTTATTACTCTTGAAAAATAAGAACATTACAAAGTGATATTAATCTCACATTAATAAGGATGAGCTCTCATCCTTATTAACTACGCCTAGCTTCTACGCCCTATATTATTGATATTAAACAAATGAGTGATTGATCCAATTAATTTAACCACAACCAGATACAAAGCGTGATACTGACACTAGGTTTCCTATATTTACTAATTAAAAATAACTTTATACATTGCCATCACAAATAGTTGACCTTAGTTAAAGCTAGGATATTCATCTTCATAAAAAGTGAAATATGGATATCAAACGTGAACAACATAAATATTAATAAGAACATCACTCTACAACGCACCTTCAACATTACAAAAAAGAGAAGCTTCAAACGCTCAACACTAGCCAAAGCGATATTGCCTCTCTTCACTGCCACCCTTATCGCAGGCTGTGGTAGCGATAACGACAGCGACACGGATGCTGGCAACAGTGGCTTATACAAAGCTGGCGAAAACGAAGTCGTTGTTTACTACAAACGTGATGTCGCGGCTGCGAGCACGTCTAGCTCGACCTATGATGGCTGGGGGTTGCACCTTTGGAATGGCGAAGGCTGCACCAGCACTGACTTAATCGCAATGGGTCTTAGTGAAAGCGGTACCAACTGGGACGCACCATATGAATTTGACGGCATCAGCGATACCTACGGTGCCTACTATGTGTTAAAAGTCGATCCTGATGCTTCTGACCCGCATAAATGCATGAACTTCATCTTACACAATGGCGACGAAAAAGCGTTTGGTAGTGCAAATTCGAAAATCGAGTTAGCCAAGCTTGGTGATTCGCAAGGTGTATTCGGATTCCATGGCAGCAGCGAGTTGTACTACGACCCAATTTCAGAAAGACCAGTCAATATTGATGGCCAAAAAGCACATTGGTTAGACGCGACCACCATTGCTTGGGAAGCCGCTAGCAATGCCGATTCTGTCAAACTCTTCTATGCATTAGATAACAGCATCACGATGAACGACGACAAAGAAATTGTCGGCGGAACTGCAATTGAACTAAGCAAAGACGGGGAGCTATCTTCTGAATTGAAAGAGCGTTTCCGCCACCTTGCAAGCTTACCAGCCCTTGCTATCGACGTTGACGACAACACGTTACGCACCATCTTAAAATCTCAGATAATTTTTGTTGCCTACAATGCTAATGGCGATGTTATCTCTTCAACTGAGGTTCAAAAACCAGGTGTACTTGATGCGGTATTTGCTAGTGAAGATACTGGTAATGCGATGGGTGAAGAACTAGGTGCTATTGTTGAAGGCAGTGCGGCTACCTTCAAGCTTTGGGCACCAACAGCGCAAAATGTAGAACTCATCCTATACAGCGAAGATCTGCAAAGTTCCCAAGTGATCCCAATGACGGAAAGCACTGAGACGGGCATTTGGGCGACTGATGCTGTGTCTAATGCAGTCAACAGTTACTATCGTTACCAAGTGAAGGTTTACCATCCAACCACAGGTAACATTGAAACTCGCCTAGTAACCGACCCTTACTCACTCAGTTTGTCGAAGAACTCTGCATACTCTCAAGTCATCGACCTTAATGATTCAACCTTGAAACCAGCGAACTGGGACGACTACGAACGACCAACCGTAGAGAAAGACGAAGACCATGTACTTTACGAGTCTCACCTTCGTGACTTTAGTTTTAGCGATAAGCTAGGTACAGCGAACCTAAATGGAAAATACCTCGCTCTCACAGAAGCAGATCGTGAGTCAGTCAAACACCTAAAAGAATTGAAAGATGCGGGCTTGACGACGCTACATATCTTACCGGCATTCGATATCGCTACCGTTGATGAAGATGAAGCGAGCCGTGTCGATATTACTGACACAGTTGGTAAGCTATGTGATGTAAAACCTACCGCTGCGTTGTGTGGAAGCGAAGACGAAAACAAAATCATCGAAAAAGTACTCGATGGTTATGATCCTTCAACAGGCGATGCACAAGCGTTGATGAATGACCTGCGCATGCTGGACAGCTTCAACTGGGGCTACGACCCATTCCATTACACGGTTCCAGAGGGGAGTTACGCGACAGATCCTAATGGTTCGAAGCGCATTCTAGAATTCCGTCAAATGGTGAAAGCCACGCACGACATGGATCTCAAGCTGATCATGGACGTGGTATACAACCACACCAATGCGTCTGGTGTGAACGATAAGTCGGTACTGGATAAGATTGTCCCTGGGTACTACCACCGTCTTAACGTCAACACTGGTGGCGTAGAAAACTCGACTTGTTGTGACAACACTGCGACCGAAAACCTGATGATGGGTAAATTGATGGTCGACTCTCTTAAGGTGTGGGCTGACGACTATAAAGTGGATGGTTTCCGTTTCGACTTAATGGGCCACCAACCAAAAGACGTGATGGTCGAAGCGCTAGAAGAAGTACGTAAAATTGACCCGAATACTCTGTTCTACGGGGAAGGCTGGGACTTTGGTGAAGTCGCCAACAACGCCCGCTTCGATCAAGCGAACCAAGTAAACATGGCGGGTACAGAGATCGGCACATTCTCAGACCGTTTGCGTGATGCAGTTCGTGGCGGTAGCCCATTTGATGGTGGCGTCGATTCAGAAGGCAACCACCCACTTCGCTTTAACCAAGGCTTTGGTAATGCAGCGATTGCCAACGAAGAAACCAAAGTTGATCAAGATTCGATCAATGGTCGTTTACATAACCAAGACCTTGTTCGTTTGGGTATGGCAGGTAACCTCGCAGAATACGTACTGATTGATTACAAAGGCGATACAAAACTGGGTAAAAACGTTGATTACAACGGTGCTCCAGCTGGTTACACCAAGATGCCTTCAGAGAACATCTCTTACGTTTCAAAACACGATAACCAAACGCTTTGGGATAACAACGCATACAAAATCGCCACTGGTACTAGCTCTGCAGAGCGTGCTCGCATGCAGTCTGTATCGCTCTCTACAGTGATGTTAGGCCAAGGCATACCATTCATCCATATGGGTTCTGAACTGCTACGTTCAAAGTCTATGCAGCGTGATTCTTACGATTCAGGTGACTGGTACAACCGCGTCATGTTTAATGGTACTGATAACAACTGGAACGTTGGATTACCACGTGAAGACAAAGATGGTGCGAACTGGGATCTGATCAAGACTATCATTGCTGACCCAGCGGCTAAACCAGACGAAGACGACATTGAACTGACTAAACAGCAATTCCTAGAGCTATTAAAAATCCGTAGCTCAAGTGAACTGTTCCGCTTAGACACTGCAGACGAAGTCATGAAGCGAGTCGACTTCCGTAACGTTGGCGAAGATCAAGTCGAAGGCTTGATTGTCATGTCTATCGATGATGGTGTGTCTGCGGGCGAAGACCTTGACCCTGCAAATGATGCGATTGTGGCAGTTGTAAACTCAACGAATGAAACTCAATCGTTCAAAATCACAGGAGCGACAGGATTTGCGCTTCATGACGTTCAACAAAACTCGGCTGACGATACAGTGAAAGGCGCAAACTTTGCCGCTGAAACCTTCACAGTCCCTGCATTAACCACAGCAGTATTTGTGCAAGCCCAAAATGGCGATGTACAAGGAGCTGGTCTACCGGTTGATAACTCAGACAAAGATGTGTCGAGCATCCCGCCATACGGCCAAACGACGGTTTACGTTCGTGGTGACATGAATGGATGGGGTTCAACTGATGATTGGGCGATGAGCTTTGTTGCCAATGGGGTTTATTCTGTAACAAGCAACTTGGAAGCTGGCGATTATGGCTTCAAATTTGCGGATGCAGATTGGAAAACACCTAACTTTGGTTGTGACTCAGTTGAGCTTGCTGATGGGTCTATCGACCTAGGTAGTGATGGTAACTGCCAACTAAGCGTAACAGAAGCTGGCACCTACACATTCACTCTGAATGCGATTCATGAATTAGATGACAATGTAGAAAAAGCAGTCGTTTCAGTAACCAAGAATTAAGCCTTAAAGCTTATGATTCTAATAAACAGATAATAAAACCAGCGCAAGCTAGCCTTTTGGGAGACGTCAGTCTCCCTTTTTTGTCCTCAATAAACTCCAACCCAGATGCACCACATCACTCCCTTACCCTCATTAACCAAACCATCAATGTAAAGAGGTAACGAACTCCCTGAATTCTTAGCCCTTAGTAGAAAGCATAACAACTCCGCGTGAGCGTCTAATTTAAGTGTATGTAAAATTTAGGAAGCGAGCTTAGGTTGGTAAATGAAATGGCGATTCGTCAATAGAGCTCGTATTCAGCTTTTTGAGAAGAGTAAAATAGACGAGAGTGTTTTTTAGTAGTTAGTAAATCAAAACTATAAATAACGAATCACGCCCATTTATATTAGCTATTGGTTATTGGTTATTGGTTATTGGTTATTGGTTATTGGTTATTGGTTATTATGTGCAAGTCTGAGGTTATTAACATTCAAGTATTCGTTGAATATCAGTATTACTTTTAATTTATTACAAGCAATAAAAAAGGCCCCTAACTAGGAGCCCTTCTTTTCATATCATTCAGTATTTTGATTACTTTTTATTGACGGCTTTTACAAAGACTTCTTGCGCGCCTTCAATACCTAGTGCTTTTGCTTCATCTAATAAGCTCAGAGCTTTAGGAATATTGTCTTCAGTTACAGCCGTTTGAATCGCATTGTGATAGTAGGTTTGCGTTTCAGGTTGAATGGTATCGATCTTAGTCGCAGCGGCTGGTTTAGCGTTAGATTCGCTGCTCGATGAACCAATAGAGAAGAAGCTCGCTTTATCGATTGTAACTTCTATTTTACCAACGTTAGCATTTGGAATCGGGATATCTTTCACTTCAGGTAAATAATTACCACGGCCTTCCGCGTCCAAACGAGCAGGATGGATCACATCAGTAAAACCTTCCAGATCGTTTTGATCTGTATAGATAACTAAATAAACTGATTTTGCTGTTGTCGGTGGGTAAAAATCGTTCTCAGTAACGAGGCGGTTCCCCAAGTGCAATCTTGGTTTCGCGTATTCGAAGCTCTCTTTACCATAACGCTCTAGCTCACGACCATTTTCGTCATAAATGACCGCATTTGGAACAAACGCTGTGTCGCCGATAATGCTCGTGATATTAATCGAATACTCACCACGGTCTGCAGGCAGCTCAATCGCTACTACAGGGCTGTTTATGCCTTGATAGTTTAATACTTGACTATTTGGTGTCACATCAAAAATTGCCGAGCTTGGTAGCTTCATAGGAGCAAATTGAAGACCAGCAATCGAGTTAACTTGTTCAGCTTGTGCAACTTGCACTTGCTCGACTACTTGTGCAGATTGACAACCGGCCAATGCTACACAGCCACTCAACATCAGAGCTTTAAAATACATAACCCTTCCTTTTTTTATTTTTTTAAGAAATTTACTAACTTTAATTACCACAAAGAGAACTATTCACCTAGGGAACGATCAACTTAATCGTACATTCCTTAAAAAAATAGCCGACACGAGCCGGCTATGAATTAGGACAGTTTAGGATTTGTTACGCTAGGTGTTTACCACCAAGCTTCAACTTGGATACCAACAACGAAGTCGTTATCTGCGCCTTGACCAGTAACAACACCGTTTTCATCTTTAACTTCACCGAATGAATCGTTTTCTAGATCCATCAGGTAGCTACCGTATACGCGGATTTCAGGACGAGCCCAGAAGCTGTCACCCATTGCCCATGCTTGAGCAACAGTAAATTTAGCGCCACCGAAGTCAACGTTGTCTACTTCACCAGCGTTATAGCCTGCTTCGAAGATAGTACGCATTGTGTCGTTCCACTTATACATTGGACGAGCCACGATAGAGTATTGGCTTGAATCATGCTTATCAACACCTAGGTCTGAACCTGCTAGGTATGCAAGTTGGTGACCCATTTCCCAAGATTCGCCTAGGTTCATTACACCCCAGTTAAGGATACGGTAGCCAAAGCCATCATCTTGAGCACCAGAGCGATCATAGTATGCACCAGAACCCCAGAAGTTAGCCATTTGAACGCCGTAACCAGCAGTACCTAGCTGAACAACTGTTTGGTTAAAACCATTGCTCATATTTTGGTGGATAATACCTGTAGCAAGTAAGCCGTCATCACCATCGTATTTGCCATTCTTATTTTCAGTACCGAAGTTGTAAACAACGCCAAGCTCTAAACTAGCATCTTCCCATAGACCGATATTCGCTAGGCGAGCATCAGCCATGTAACCAGCACCGTTCTCATCTTCGCCATCTTGAATAATTGCTAAAGAAAGTTTTTGGTTACCAACTGAAATGTTTTCGATACCACCACCAGTACCCGATGTATTTAGGAAGTAGAAGTCAGTAATGTGGATGTCTTTACGTTGGTAGTATGTTTTACCAGCCCAAAGAGTCGCTTCTTCATCGAAAGATAGAACGCCTTTTGCTTTAACAGCGAACTGAGCAACGTTAAAGTCACCGTCTTCCCAACCATTTGCGCCATCAGCACCAGAAGCAATCATTGACTCTAAACGCCAAGTTTGCTCACCAGTTTTTAGTTCTTCAGCCAAGCCAAACTCAGAGTAGTTGTCGTTTTCATTGCCTAGACGACCAATACCATTCTTCATGAATGAAACGTCACCACCATCATTTCCGCTAATACCAGTACCAGCACGCATGTAGCCATTAAAATCTACAGCGAACGCAGAGCCAGCAGCTAATGTAGTTGCCACTGCAGCAGCAATCAAACTTACTTTTTTCATTCTTAACTCCATTAAGGACGATTTATTTTAGGTTTTTATATTTTTGCTCTCTTGCGGCAACCAAAGGCAGTAATGGTAGTCGTAAGATAGAGAGGTTTAGGGTTTCCCCTGATTCGTTTCAACGGGGTCAATATTAAGAGGGGATGACAAGTTTGACTTCCTCCACCCCTAAGTTAATTAAGGGGGACTAGAGGGGAGTAGAAAATATACAGAACGGTGTTTTAAAGAGGTAGATCACTTAATCTAGGAGGAGTAGACAGCACACAGATCTAATTATTCACCTTAAGTGAGATCTACTTCAAATATATAATTTGAACCTAATCGGTAAATTATTTTTTTAACAATAATTATTCTGTGAAGTTGCTTGACCTTACTGTGACAAAGCTTTTTACTTATAGTTCACTGATGTCGATAAACGAACAAGAAATCAAGCAATGACTAGAACGCTCGCTCGCCCTTATCCACTAGGCGCAACGCTAGGAAACACTGGCTGTAACTTCTCAATTTATTCTCCTGACTGTAAATCCCTCTCTCTCGCTCTTTTTGACGAGAACGATGAATTCACTACTTATAAGTTGGAAAATGAATACGCTGATATCAGATATGTTTTTATTGATGGTATAAAAGCGGGGCAAAAATACGGCTTCATTGCTGACACTGACAATGGGCCAATCCTACTTTCAGACCCGTATGCCAAAGCAATCAGCGAACCGCTCGATTACGTCACGCCGTATACCAATGAGAAGAGCTTTGCTATGGCGAAATGTGTTGTTATTGATGACATCTTCGATTGGCAAGGCGTAGAAAAACCACGAATTAGCCGCGAAGAGACCGTTCTTTTTGAAACCCATGTAAAAGGCCTATCTCAACTTCATCCTGAAGTAGCGACCAATACTAAAGGCCGTTACTTAGGGTTAGTTAGCCCTGAAATGCTTGCGTTCTATAAACAGCAAAATATCAATTCTCTACAACTTTTACCTATTGCCGCGTGCATGCATGAACCCCACCTATTGGATATGGGGAAAGTAAACTATTGGGGTTACAACCCATACCTGTTCATGGTGCCAGACCCTCGCTATGCAGAAAAAGACGCTGTTACTGAGCTCAAAACCGCGATTCGTGAGCTGCACCGCAATGGTATCGAGGTCATCCTTGACGTCGTATACAACCACACAGCTGAAGGTGGTGAAGGTGGTACAACGTTCAATCTAAAAGCGCTGGATAGCAACTCCTACATCAAACATGGCTGTCATTATGCGAACTTCACAGGCTGCGGTAATACGGTCGATCTAACCCATCAACCTGCACTCAACTTAGTAATGGATACGCTTCGTTACTGGGTAAGTGAATTCCAAGTCGATGGCTTCCGTTTTGATTTAGCAGCCACGCTGGGGCGAGAAGGCGATAACTACAATCCAGAGGCCGCTTTTTTCAAAGCCGTTGCTCAAGATCCTGTACTTAAAGAAACTAAGCTCATCGCTGAACCTTGGGACATCGGCCCGAATGGCTACCAAGTTGGTAATTTCCCGTTAGGTTGGAATGAGTGTAACGACAAGCTCAGAGACATCACTCGTAGCTTCTGGCGCGGTGACCAAGGATACCTTAAAGAGTTTGCAACGCGCCTAATGGGCTCTCGCGATATCTACAGTGCGGCGCACTGGCCTTACAAACTCACCGTAAACTACATCACTTACCATGATGGTTTCACTATGCAAGACCTTGTTTCTTACAAGCACAAACACAACGAAGAGAATGGTGAAAACAACCGCGATGGACACGGTGACAACCGCTCTGAGAACTATGGTGTTGAAGGAGAAACAGAAAACCTGTTGGTTATCGCCACGCGAGAGAAGCAGAAACGTAACTTCATGGCGAGCTTACTGTTTGCTTTTGGTATTCCACATATTCTGACGGCAGATGTGTTATCTCATACTCAAAAAGGTAACAACAACGCTTACTGCCAAGATGGCGTAACCAGCTGGCTTAACTGGGAAGATTCCGAGCGTAAGAGTTACTTCAAGACTTGGCTGTCTGAGATGATCTCCGCACGTCAGCAATACATGGTGCCATTTATTAAAGCATTCAGTGGCGAAAAGCGTAACTCTAACCGCATCTTCTGGAGGCGTGTCGATGGCACACTCATGGAGCATGATGACTGGAATCGTTTAAGCTCAGTTGCGCTGCATTTAGGCATTGGTAAAAATGGTGACGAGTTGATTTATCTGATCAACCAAACCAACGCACCAGCACGTTTTTCTTTACCTAGTGATCGTGATCAAAACTGGGTGAAGATCTGCGATACTAACCTACGAAATGTAAAACCAGGTCATGCTGAAGGTGAAATGTTATTGTCGCCAACTTCGATGGCGATTTTGCACTATTCACCAGGCAAAACTGAGTTAAGTTAAAAGTTAAGCCAACGTAATAAAACACCGAAAACCATAGAAGCCAGTTATATTTATGACTGGCTTTTTTGTTAGCCTAATATCACAAAACTCATTCATTTATATGGAATCATTTGCATTGATGTGATTACGAAAACTGTTTAGTATGGCCGTACTATAAAAATGAATCTATAACGTCTTTGGATATCATGGCTTTACCTAAAACATTAATTCGGCTTTTTAAACCATACATTATTTTATTAACTGGAGGGATGCTCTATCTAGCTGTGGCTCAGCTTGAAAAAGTAGAAACAGCAGCAACTGAACAATCATCGTCAAACATTCGTATCGCAAGCTCCACTATTCGTTCCAACATCGAAGCGACATTCGGCAAGCTCTATTTTTTAGAAACCAGTCTAGGCCTACCTAAAACGGCTCCAATCGGTGATAAAAAATTCAGAGAATTGAGCGATAATATTCTAAAAAGAACGCCAAACTTCTCCGATATCGTTCGATACCAACCACAATCCCAACAATATATATCAAGTCGTGGATTACCTCTTTCCCATAAACAAATCGATTCCATAAAATGGAACTCAATAGACAGTGTGGTTGAGGATTTCTACATCTCTTCGATTTACCAAAAAGCAGATGGTCGTTGGGTGTTCGCAGTTAAACATACAGCGGAAAGATTGAATGAAGAAATATGGATTGAGTTTGACCTTTTACACACCACACAAGGATTAAGAGACTTAAAAACGCTTAATCACGGCTATGTGTTTGTAGTTGACCGAGCAACAGAACGACTGGTCTTCCACCCAGACCCAAAGCGTATCGGATCTAAATCAGTCAGCTATCACGCAGGTATCAGCCATCAACTCGCACAAGGTGAAACCGTTGGTAAGCACGAATATTACTATCAAGATAACTTCAAAATATCGGTATTTGACGCTGACAACAGCTTGAACTGGGTATTCATCGCAGGCACCGATCGCCATGATATCTTAACCAGCTCACACCAATTTACGTTAACTGGCTTGGTACTTGGTTCACTGCTTCTATTATGGATTGGCGCAAACTATCTGGCTTATCGTTTGAATGTGTCCTTGTCACAACTGAATAAAGTCGATGACCTTGTAAGCTTTAAGCGAGAGTTAAAATCCATACTGGACAGCTTCACCTACCAAAAAGGCATTCAATTCTGTCTCTATCAGCCTGAGAACCACGCATTCAGTACCATCGACTATTACGGAAACAAGTCAACGGTACATTGTGACAAAGCCCTCGCAGAGCAATTTACACCGGACACCATGGCTTACAGAAGCGGAAAATACGCCGACCCATTAGCGTGTAAACTCAAAATACACCAACGTCATTACTGTATTCCTTTGCACTCTCGTAAGCAGTTGATCGCAGTGTTGTACGTAAACGCAAACTTACCGATCAGCCAGAGTATTCTGCGAATGATCCGGGATTACACTGAGGTCTCTTTGTCTAACTTACTGCTTCAACATCAATTGAGTAGCAAAGATCTGATGACGCAGTTAGACAATAAGAGCAGTTTCAGTATCGCCATCGAAAACTACGCGAGCGAGCCCGATACCTATGTTGCTCTGCTTGATATCGATAACTTCGACCACGTAAACCGTGCCTACGGTGAAGCAGTCGGTGACAAGATGATCAAACTGACTGCAGAATCGATACGTTATTACTTCCCGAAACCGAAAGGACTTTGCTTGGCGCGTGTTGGAGGAAAGGAGTTCGCGGTATTGTTCAAAGCCAATGATGTGAAAGATGCCAAATTCCAGCTAGACCAGTGCCGAGTCGGAATCGCGGAGAAAACCATCGTCACTCCAGATATCACCTTATCGCTAGGGGTTAGCGTGGGGTACTCACAAATAGAAGGCGAAACAGACTCAGCTTTAGCGCTAGCGGAACAGGCAAAGCTTATCGCGCAACAACTTGGTAAGAACCGAGTGGAAAGCCACATCAGAGCCGTTGCCAAAGCATCTTAAACGCATTCCAACAAGCCTGTAGATTATCACACACGACAAAGCACCTAGGGTTCCAAATTCAAGGTGCTTTTGTTTTTCCAGAAAGTCATTACAATGCGCCTTCGATAAGACAATATCCCCTTTTCTAACGACACGAATCTTATGAAGCTAAGTAACCGACTGCAAACTCTCCACTCCCTTGTCAGCAATGACTACCAGCATATTTGGGACTGTTGCTGTGATCATGGCTTTTTGGGTGTTCAACTGTTGTCGGATAATAAAGCACCTCAGATTCACTTTGTCGATATTATCCCGTCTCTAATGAGTGAACTTGAAGACAAGCTAGCGCACTACTTTCCACAAGATAATAAAGCTGAACAAACGGTTACCAGTCAATGGCAAGTCTACTGCATGGATGTCGCCGCTATTCCGCTTGAGAAACATACCGGCAAACACCTAGTTATTATTGCAGGCGTCGGTGGCGATCTCACTCAGAAACTCGTCGATGACATTCATCGTCAACACCCAAACAAAGCGATCGATTTCTTGCTTTGTCCGGTGCATCAGCAATTCGAGTTGAGAAGCCATTTAAAGGCGCTCAATTTTGGTCTTATTGATGAAATGTTGCTCGAAGAGAACCGTCGTTACTACGAGGTGTTATTGGTGAGTAATAACCAAGGTGATTCAGAAAATAGCCAAAACATTAGCGAGATATCAAACGTAGGTGACAAGATCTGGACACCAAGTTGTGATGAACAAATGAAGGTATCACAGCAATACAAAGCCAAAACATTGCAGCATTATCTTCGCATTCATCAAGGCCAAGAGCAGCAAGGTAAACCCAGCGAAGTGAAGCACATCATTGATGCATACCAAGCGATTTAGTCCTCACCTGTTCTGCATATAGCATTGATTTTACTACCACTAGATTATAGTAAGTACTAACTTTATCGCTTACCGTTAGTAAAGCCGATTAAATAAAAAAGCCGACAGTTCAATGAACTATCGGCTTTTTTAATGCTATCAATTTGGTTTAAGCTTACTGCTCTTATTTCTTATGAACCGCATCAGGCTCACCAGTCGTTTCAACCTCAGAGGGCGTATCAACACCATAAACTGTATCAAGATAGTCGTCTTTCTCTTTCCACGTATTGTTCAACCAACTGTGGAAGCGACGTTTAAATGCCTTATCTTCAAAGTAGTTACCATTCACGTTCTCATCCATTGCATGCAGTTTAATACGCACGACTACCTTGGTCATTTTGCCTTTCAGCATATCTTCAAATGGAGAAGTCTGGTTTTCCGGATAAGCCAAAGTAACATCGACGATACCATCTAAGATTGGACCCATTGCCGATAGAGCAAACGCCACACCGCCGGTTTTAGGCTTGAGTAAGTGACGATAAGGTGTTTTGACTGTCGCTAGTTTCTCATGATTGGCACGAGTCCCTTCAACAAAGTTCACCAAGGTTGTCGGTGCAAGTTTGAACTTAGTACACGCTTTGTTGATTGCATCGAAGTCATCATTACGACGCTCTGGGTTACGCAGCAAAAACTCACGAGAATGGCGTCTCATAAAGGGCATATCTAGCCCCCAACATGCCAACCCAACAAATGGGACGTACAGCAGTTCATGCTTAAGGAAGAACTTAGTCATCGGCATTTTGTCTTTCAAGATAGAAGACAAGATCACGATATCCGCCCAACTCAGATGATTCGACATCATCAAATACCACTGTTTGGTCGAGATATCTTCCCCGCCTTCCACTTGCCACTCGATGTCGTTGTTCACGTTCAACATCCAAAGGTTGAGCGAAGCCCAGCACCAAAATGTGAAGTTAGCTAAACGAGTACACGACTTCTGTACAACAGAGATTGGCAGAATCAGTTTGATGAGGCCAAAGAAACTCACGGTAAACGCAGTCATTGCAGTATTGATGGTCACGAACAGTACGTTCAAGGCTATACGAAGATTATCAAGCATAAAACACGGCTATATTGAGATCGAAAGCCGCCATTATACTCATCTACAAAATATTCTCTTTAGTAATTGGTTGAATATCCGAGGGGTCAAACCACTGTACTGATTTAGCCTATGTCCAAAGACCAGCTCATTGTTCTGAATCAACAAAGTCAGCATCAAAAAACACCAGCAGTGTCATTTAGACTTAAGGTGAATCATGTCCATTTGACACAATTAAGGTTTGTTTTTACTACAAACTAAGTATTGATAAGCATTCTCATTATTGGCATGGTACATGCAACTCCAAAATGTAAATAGTTGAGTATCCTTAATGAGATAACTTCTCTACGTAAAGGTGATGATATGACAGATATTCCTCATGGTTTGGTAGCCGGAAAAGTCTTACATAAAACACAATGGACAGCCCAGCTGTTCTCACTTCAAGTCAGTGCTCCTGTCTCTCCTTATCAGGCAGGTCAGTTCACGAAACTGGGCTTGGTAAATAGTGAGGGTGAGTTCGTAAGACGCGCCTATTCCATGGTAAACGCGCCAGATCACGAACAAGGACATCAACATCTGGAGTTTTTGATTATTAAAGATCAGAACGGTCAGCTTTCACCTCAACTTCATGAGTTGAAGGTAGGCGATGACATCTTTGTCGGTAAAGACCCAAGCGGTTTTATGACCTTAGATGAGATCCCAGAGATCGCCGATGATCTATGGATGCTTTCGACCGGAACCGCGGTTGGGCCTTTTATCTCAATGCTCGAAAGCATGCAGATACAGCAGCAAAACGGCTCTGAATCTGAAAAAGTCACCTCATTCAAAAACCTTGTACTGGTTCATACCGTAAGAACAAAGCAAGACCTGACTTATCGAGACCGTATCACTCAACTCGTCGATCACTTTCAAGGGAAACTCAAGTATGTGCCAATTATTTCTAGAGAATCAGTCACCGGAACTTTGCGCGGACGAATACCAAGCTTGTTACTTGGAGGCGACCTTGAGCAAGCCGCGTCTGTCGCTTTCAATCAAACCCGCAGTTTCTTCTACCTTTGCGGCAATCCGCAAATGGTTCGCGATACAAGTGAAGCACTAACCAGCTTAGGTTTCGAGAAGCACTTACGCCGAAAGCCTGGCCAATTCAGCAGTGAAAACTACTGGTAATCACAGTCACCAACTCCATCAAAGCTAAAGCTTGTATTTAAAATACAGACAGATAAGAGGTTTTATATGAGTCATTTACGTATTCCGTCACACTGGAAAATTCAACGTTCAACGCCATTTTTCACCAAAGACAACATACCGGCTGCATTACTTAATCACCATAACACCGCAGAAAGCGTATTCGGCCAAATCTGCGTAATGGAAGGGACGGTCACCTTCTATGGTTTTGCTGATGCCGACGCGACAGAACCAGAAAGTGTTATCACGATCCAAGCAGGGCAATTTGCCACAAGTCCACCTCAATATTGGCATCGAGTAGAGCTGAGCGACGACGCGCAATTCAACATTAACTTCTGGTCAGAAAAGGAAACTAAGAAGACGCTCAACACTCGTAAAAGCAGATAGAGAGCTCAATCGGCTAACCTTGTGCTGAAATTAGTAATTGTAACTAAATAGAAAAATAACCTTAATAATAACAATGACTAATGATGATAGACAAGATTATAAAACTCTAGCACACTGCACAAAGTTATTTGTTTTACTCCCGTTTCAGATAATGAATATGTGGGGTTCTTTATATTTTAGGTAAGAGAGGAAGCCATGCTCAACATTGCTTTTTTTAGCTCAAAATCATACGACGAAAAGTCATTTAACCTTGCAAAAGGTGAACTCAACGCTGAGTTTCATTTTCATGATTTTCGCCTCACCACCACAACCGCAAAAATGGCGCACGACAACGAAGTCGTTTGTGCATTTGTAAACGATGACCTATCTGGAGACGTACTAGAGATTCTTGCACAAGGCGGCACAAAGCTGATTGCAATGCGCTGTGCAGGCTTTGATAAAGTCGACCTAGACGCAGCCAAAGAGCTTGGTTTACAAGTGGTGCGCGTTCCTGCTTATTCACCAGAGTCAGTAGCAGAACATACGGTCGGCATGATGATGTGTTTGAACCGCAAACTACACAAGGCATACCAACGTACTCGTGATGCAAACTTCTCCCTTGAAGGCTTAGTAGGCTTTAACTTCCACGGTAAAACCGTTGGTGTGATTGGTTCAGGTAAGATTGGGCTAGCAACGATGCGAATCCTGAAAGGCTTGGGCATGAACATCCTATGTTACGACCCATACCCAAATCCTTTGGCAAAAGAACTTGGTGCTAAATACGTGGAACTGGATGAACTTTACCAAGAATCTGACGTGATTTCCTTGCATTGCCCAATGAGTAAAGAGAACTACCACCTATTGGATGCAACGGCATTTGGCAAAATGAAAGATGGCGTGATGATCGTCAATACCAGCCGTGGTGAACTACTGGATTCAACCGCAGCGATCGAAGCGCTGAAACAGAGTAAGATTGGCGCGCTTGGTCTTGATGTGTATGACAACGAGAAAGAGCTGTTCTTCCAAGACAAATCGAATGACGTGATTGTCGATGACGTATTCCGTCGCCTATCTGCTTGTCACAACGTCTTGTTTACAGGTCACCAAGCTTTCTTGACCAAAGATGCACTGTTCAACATTGCCAATACAACGCTAACCAGCGTTGACGCTTTCTTTGCAGGTAACACCAGCGGCAACGAACTTGTTCAATAACGGCTGAGTTAAAAACAAACTAGCTCTACAAATACAAAGCCACGCTATTCCAAAGTGAACAGCGTGGCTTTTTGGTTTGTATCTGTATCGTAAACAAAACTATATGCAGAAGTGGCAATCCTCGATGTCTAATCCGTAAGTACCTTTTCTAATCGCCAGATGCTCTTCCCCTGCCTTCACACCCATCTCATAACCTGCATCCAAGATGCTTTGATCCATCGTCAGCCGCTTAACCGCGAACGTTTCCGGTGGCGCAATCACCTTGATGGTCGCATCTTTTGGAGGGTTACGAATGAACTCTAAAGACTGGTTGTAGTTTTCAGCACGTACCACCATCGACTCCGCAATGTTTGGGAATTTCTTTAACAGTTTTTTCAGCATCCACTGATACTTCTGCGGCTTCATGCGGTAGCTAAGTGGGTGAGATAGAATCACGGTAATATAGCGCGCACCACGGCGATAAGCTTCACGAACTGGAATTGAATCCGCGACACCACCATCGGTATAACAGCCACCAGAGAAACACGGAGTTTCACGGTAAGCGATAGGCAAAGCCGTTGTTGCTTCAACCACATTAGAAAGGTTTTCTGGCTTAATATGATAGTAATCGGCACTGCCTGTATCCACATTAGTCACCGCGGCAATCAATGGAATGCTTGAAAACATCTCGCCACAATCAAGCGGGTAGCGTTGGTTTGATTCATTCCATAACCACTTTACGTCCACCAAGTTGCCACCCTTGGCAAACCGAGCTGGGTTGAAGAAAGTTTTATCCGTCGCCATCGTGGTAATCACGTTATAGCTGCGTTTTGGCGCTTGAGATAAGTAACCAACCAAATTGGACACACCTGCAGATACGCCAATGGCAAAATCATAAGGACGGAAATCGTCTTCCATAAAGGCGTCTAACACTCCAGCTGCGAAGATGCCTCTCATTGCCCCACCTTCAACGATTAATGCGCTTTTACTCATCTCAAACTCTACTACTTTATAAACTGGTAGCCGTAGGATAATCCCGTCCACCCTATAAAGATAATGGGATAGATTTATCATTCTGATAGGTAAAGACTATCAAGAGAATTCGGCTATAAAAAAGGCCGCTGAGTGATTAACTCAGCGGCCTTGTTACTATTTAAACGAGTTTATTGATTACGACTTAAATTCGCTCACATCGATTTCAAGCAGTTTACCAATGCCTTCGCCATATGCTGGGTCGGCTTTGTAACAGTGTCTTAGGTGACGTAGTTGAATCTCTTTTGGCACGCCGCCTAGGTTACGAGCTGTGTTATCGAACAGGATTGCTTGTTGTTCTGGTGTCATTAGACGGAACAAATCACCTGGTTGTGAGAAGTAGTCTTCATCTTCGCGATGATCCCAGTGTGCTGCCGCACCATCCAAGTTCAATGCTGGTTCTGCAAAGTCTGGTTGCTCTGCCCATTGGCCTTCATTGTTTGGCTCATAGCCTAGTGTGCTACCGAAGTTACCATCAACACGCATTGCACCATCACGGTGGTAGCTATGTACTGGGCAACGAGGTGCGTTCACTGGAATATGCTGATGGTTAACACCCAAACGGTAGCGCTGCGCATCACCGTAAGCAAACAAACGGCCTTGAAGCATTTTGTCTGGTGAGAAACTGATACCCGGAACCACGTTCGCCGGGTTGAATGCCGACTGCTCTACTTCTGCGAAGAAGTTTTGTGGGTTACGGTTTAGCTCAAATTCACCCACTTCAATCAATGGGTAGTCCGCATGTGGCCAGATCTTAGTAAGATCGAATGGATTGTATGGTACTTTCGCCGCGTCCGCTTCCGGCATCACTTGTACTTTCAGTGTCCATTTAGGGAAGTCTTGATTGTCGATGCTGTCTAGCAAGTCACGTTGGTGACTTTCACGATCATCGCCGATCAGCTTCGCTGCTTCTGCATCAGATAGGTTTTTAATACCTTGCTGAGATTTGAAGTGGAATTTAACCCAGAAACGTTCATTATCGGCGTTGATGAAGCTAAACGTGTGACTGCCAAAACCGTGCATGTGGCGGTAAGTTGCAGGAATACCGCGGTCACTCATCACGATGGTAATTTGGTGCAGAGCTTCCGGTAAAGAGGTCCAGAAATCCCAGTTGTTCTTCGCACTACGCATGTTAGTGCGCGGGTCACGTTTCACCGCATGGTTTAGGTCTGGAAACTTCAGAGGATCACGAAGGAAAAATACTGGGGTGTTGTTGCCCACCATATCCCAGTTGCCTTCTTCAGTATAAAACTTCAATGCAAAGCCTCGGATATCACGCTCTGCATCAGCCGCGCCACGTTCGCCCGCTACTGTCGTAAAACGTGCAAACAAGTCGGTTTTTTTACCCACTTCAGAGAACAGTTTTGCCTTGGTGTACTTTGTGATGTCGTGTGTAACTGTAAATGTGCCGTAAGCACCAGAGCCTTTCGCGTGCATACGGCGCTCCGGAATCACTTCACGATCAAAGTGTGCCAATTTTTCTAAAAACCAAACATCTTGAAGCAATTGAGGGCCACGTTTGCCCGCCGTTTGAACATTCTGGTTATGAGCGACAGGACAACCCGCAGCTGTGGTCAGTTTTTTACTCATGGTCTATTCCTTAAGGTTAAAGATATCGCATCGTTGCCACATCTTAGATTTAAGTGGATTCAATACTTTAAAAACCACTGAAATAATATGGATAAAGAATAGACCTGAGTTGGCAGAAAATATAATCGTTTATATTTATCGTTGCTATCTATAAAACCTATCAAACTGCATCATTAAGTAAGCGTCTGTTTGATATTGGTTTATTGTAAAATAGAAGCCCCTAATTTAAGCGTCGCAGCAATGTTTCTCGCCGTTCTTGTTAGGTTCACTTCTGCTTCTTTTAACACCTGATTAAGTAGCTGAGGAGAGCGTACTGTTCCAAACAAACTACTCATTTCACCATACAAAGCCTCTACTTCAGTACCCAGTGATCCGGCAATACCTATGGTTGGAATACCTTGTAAACTTGCACGCTTGGCAATGCCATAAGGTGTTTTTCCTTGCAGGGTTTGGTTATCCATCTGTCCTTCACCAGTTATCACAAGGTCTGCGCCTTTCAGCACGTCATTGGCTTGTAAAACATCGAGTACCATCTCAATACCGGGTTTAATCTCCATATCAAATAACAAACCTAGCCCCATCGGAGCACCACCCGCCGCGCCATAACCCGTACGATTTTGAACGGGAACATCCCCACGAACACAACCTTGCGATTCAGCAATTTCTGCAAAATTCGCAAGCGCCTTATCAAGCATTAATACCTGTTCTGGGGTTGCACCCTTTTGTGGGCCGAAGATATGGCTGGCACCATTATCACCACACAGTGGATTATCGACATCGCACGCGACGATAAGCTTTATGTCAGCACAGCGAGAATCTAACCCTGTAAGATCAATAGATGCTAACTCCGCTAGCACAGCACCACCTCGGCTAAGATCTTGTCCATTATCATCTTGCCCTTTACTATCTAACAAGCGACCACCTAGAGCTTGAACAATACCCGCGCCACCGTCATTAGTCGCACTGCCACCCAATCCAAGAATGATCGTTTGAGCACCCTGCTCTATCGCTTCTAACATCAGTTGCCCAGTACCAAAAGAAGAAGCAACCAAAGGATCTCGTTGGGCTGGAGTCAGTAAATCCAATCCAGATGCGGCAGCAATTTCAATCAGTGCGGTTTTGTTTGGATTACGCTCTGACGGTTCAAGCATTGCCCATTCTGCGTTTACAAGTTCACCCAGCGGCCCTTCTACTTGGTGGATTCGCTTCTGCCCTTTTAAGCCTTGCAGTAAAACATCGACCGTACCCTCGCCGCCATCGGCCAGAGGTAAAGTCACATAGTCAGCGTCAGGAAAAATTTCACAAAAACCCTTTTCAATACACGCTGCCACCGATACCGCCGATAAAGATTCTTTAAACGAGTCTGGTGCAATAACAATTTTCATACTGAGAGATCCAAAAGATTAGTAATTTTGATGAGTGCCCGATCCAAAAATGCCCCTATTGAAGATCAGCAAAGCTAATCACTTAATAGGGGCAGTATATAAAGGTAAGCAGTATTAGTTAGTAACGGCTGTCTTTACTTGTGATTTCTCTTTGCTTTTTAGCCACACAAATACAGCACCTAGAACCGCAATTGGAATCAGTGGGTCGATCAACGTGCCGCCTTTACCAAACACTAGGTTAAGAATCATGATGATGCTTGCACCAATCGCCCATGCGATAGTTGAAGACACAGACCAGATCTTAATTTGGTCAGCAAGTTCAGTAATGCCTAACGTACGGTTGATGATGTGGAAGTATGAATCGTTCAAGTGAGAGAAGCCAACTGGACCTACCGCACAAGCAAGCGCTACGAATACAGGATCTAAGCCTAGTGTCTCAACCAACGGTAGCGTCATTGTCGCTGCAACCATCATAGAAGCCGTTGCTGAACCTTGGATTAGACGTAGCATAGATGCAATCGCTAAAGGAACAAGTAGTGGTGGGATACCACTGCTTGCAATCGCTTCTGCAACTTGAGGGCCTGCACCTGATGCTTTAAGTACGGCACCCATTGCGCCACCACAGCCAGTTACTACAAGAATTAGACCTGTAGTAGACAGAGCATCGTCCATAGAGCTAACCATGTCTTTACGCTCAATGTGGCGAGTAAGACCGTATAGCGCCATAAGAACACCGATACCAACAGCAACCACAGGGTTACCAATCAAAGAGATCACAGTGTGCATCGCACTGTCACCTTGACCAACAAGCGTGTTGATTAGGATGAATGCGATTGGTAGCAAAATTGGACCGAATGATAAAAAGTTACTTGGTAGCTCTTTGTCATCTGTTTCTTTTACTTTCTCTAGGTTCGCCCAGTCAGCTTGGTTTGTGATCCAGTTTTCACCATTTGGTACGCGGTAGTACTCATTGCCTACGCGGCGGATGTAAATCATAGAAAGCAACATCATAGGGATAGATACCATCAAGCCCCACAGCATGTATTCACCTAGATCGACACCTAGAATACCTGCAACCGCAACCGGACCCGGTGTTGGTGGCACAAGCGCATGAGTGATCAGTAGGCCAAGCGCCAGAGTCACACCTAAGCCAACCGCTGATTTACCTGTGTCACGTGAAATTGCGCGAACAAGAGAGTGTAAAATAATGTACGCAGAGTCACAGAAAACTGGGATAGCGACAAGTACACCGGTAAAACCTAGTGCTAAGTCTTCACGACCTTTACCACACAGCTTTACAAACGTTTTTGCCATTCTAACAGCCGCACCAGAACGCTCGAAACACGCGCCCATGATAACGCCGAACGCGATAATCAAACCAATACCACCAAGCACGCCACCAAAGCCGGCTTTAATTGCGTTGATCAGCTCTGTTGGTGCCATACCAGCGAATAGCCCCATGATGATACTTGCAATAATCATCGCAAGCGCCACTGGGATTCTTGTTTTAATGATCATGCCCATCATGGCTAAAATGCCAATTACGATGCCTATCAGTGCTCCATCCATTGTGTATTCCTTTCTGTACTATTTTTGTTGTGTAGGGTTTGCAAGCGGGAGACATACATTCACCTCCCACTGCACTTTGTATGCTGCGGTTTTTTATTTTGACCGCTTTATCGTATTTTTAAGTGTTCAAGAGTCAGTCTTAGTGCTCAAAAAGGCTGCCTTTATAAATAAGGTTTAACCCACCCCAAGCCTGCTTCAGTTGAGGCTCTCGGGTTGTATTCACAGCCAATCCAACCTTGGTAACCTGAATCATCCAAAACACTAAATAAATGTGGGTAGTTCAGTTCGCCTTCCGATGGTTCATGCCTCTCTGGTACAGAAGCAATTTGGATATGACCGGTATAAGCAGCAACTTCACGAATCAAAGTACTTAAATCACCATCCATGATTTGCGCGTGATAAAGGTCGAGTTGAAGTTTCACATTTGGTCTATCGACCAACTTAATCAGTTCGACAGCTTCACGTTGATGCGCCACAAAATAGTTCGGAACATCACGGCTATTAAGAGGTTCAATCATCAATTCGATGCCTTGCTCAGTAAACTTATCAGCCGCAAAACGAATGTTTGAGATGAAGGTTTCAACGTGTTGTTGCTTAGTAAAGTTCTCATTCAATATGCCTGACATTGCATGGACTTTTTTACAGCCCAGAGCTGTCGCGTACATAAGCGCCGTATCAACACTAGCTTTAAATTCCTCTTCACGATCTGGAATAGCGGCAAAACCACGCTCACCCGCATCCCAATTACCTGGAGGCATGTTAAAAAGCGCCTGCTCAAAACCGTATCTGTCCATTTTCTCTGCTAGTTCTTCTGCTTCAAACGCATAAGGGAATAGATATTCCACCGCTTTGAAGCCCGCTTGGTGCGCTTTTTCAAAACGCTCTAGAAACGGCACTTCAGTGAATAACATGGTTAGATTTGCTGCGAACTTAGCCATTATTTACCTCTCCCTTTTAGGTCCATGACTTCTTCGTCTGTCAGGTAACGGATATCTTTATCTTTCAGCAGGAATGCCAATTTAGCGGTCTCTTCTAATTCTTCAGCATTATCCACGGCATCAACAAAATCAGTGCCAGTGACAACAGGTCCGTGGTTTGCCAATAAAAAGGCTCGATAGTCGCCAGCTCGTTTTGCCAACTCTTCTGCGATTTGTGGATCCCCCGGACGTAAGTAAGGAATCACAGGTAATTCACCAATTCGCATCACAAAGTACGGCGTAAACGCCTTAATCGCGTTGTTGCGATCAAGCCCTTCAAGGCATGACAGCGCTGTAAGGTACGTAGAATGCAAGTGAACAATGGCATTGCATACAGGATTATTACGGTAAATCGCTAGGTGGAACGCCGCTTCTTTCGAAGGTTTCTTACCTGAAATGTGGTTGCCGTCGATATCAACAACAGACAATTCCTCAGCGACAAGGCGGCCAAATGAAGAGCCTGTTGGTGTTGCCAAGAAGTGTCCATTTGGCAATTTAATCGACAAATTGCCCGCCCCACCTGTCGCATAGCCTCGTTCGAACATTGAACGAGCGAGCGTCACCATTTGCTCTCTTAACTGTTGCTCGTTCATCAAAATTTCACTCATCTGAATCTCGCTTATGAAAAGAATGATTGCGCTTTAGCGAAGAAGTTTTCATCTCCGAAATTGCCCGATTTAAGCGCCAGTGAAAGCTCACCTTCAACCGATTTCACCCAAGGCACACCTGGTGCAATTTGAGGACCGATGTGAAAACCTTTCACCGCTAAGCTCTGTGTCACTACGCCTGATGTTTCACCACCAGCAACGATGAAGTTTTTCACTCCATGCTGTTGTAGTTTGATCGCTAGTTGGCTAAAGAACTGTTCAACGGCGTGGCTTGAAGCTTGCGCGCCATACTCTTCTTGAATAGCTTTAAGCACGACAGCATCTGCGGTTGCGTAAACTAAAGGTGCAAACTCGCCTTGGTTATTGGTCATCACCCAATCGAAGACTTCATCGGCATATTGGTCATTGGTTAAGCAGGCCTTTACATCGATAGCAAAGTGAGGAGCAAGTTGCTTGTATACCGCAACTTGTTGGTTAGTCATCACTGAACAAGAACCTGAGAACACAACGGTTGGCGCTTTTGCTGGGGTACCGGCGTGTTTTGCATCGCTTTGGTCAGCAAGATGTTCTGTCCAATTTTTAGCGATACCAGCAGCTAGTCCTGAGCCACCTGTGATTAGTTTCAGAGATTTAGCCGCTTGACCTAACGTCACCAAGTGCTCTGTATTAAATGCGTCTACCACGGCGTAGCGACTACCTTGAGCTTTGAGTTCGTTAAAACGAGCGGTAACCGCATCAGAGCCCTGTTCAATCGTTTGAAAGTTAACTAAACCGGAAACACCTTCTGATTGTGCGTCCATCATTCGAACCACACTTGAATCCGTCATTGGTGTAACAGGGTGATTTCGCATACCTGAATCACTGAGCAACTCCCCAAAAACAAACAAGTGGCCGTTGTAAACCGTGCGACCATTTACTGGTAATGCAGGGCAAACGATAGTGAAAGACTCACCAAGCTCAGCCAAAAGCGCATCTGTTACAGGACCGATATTGCCCTCAGCGGTACTGTCGAACGTTGAGCAATATTTAAAATAAAACTGTTGGCAACCTTGAGATTGAAGCCATTTAAGCGCAGCAACAGAATCCGTTACCGCTTCGTCAACTGGGCAAGAGCGAGATTTAAGGCTGATCACTACAGCATCTGCTGATGCGTCAAACTCTCCCGCTGGAATCCCATTCAATTGGATAGTGCGCATACCGTTTTCAACCAAGAAACCAGCAATATCTGTTGCACCTGTAAAGTCGTCTGCAATAACACCTAATAACATGATTATTTCTCTCCTTTTGACGAGTCAACGCCCGGAAGGTCAATGCCCTGGAACACTTTAATCACAGCACTATCATCTTCTTGGCCAAAGCCTGCATTACTCGCACTAACGAACATGTTCAATGCTGCACTTGATAATGGAAGTGGGAATTTTAGGTCTTGAGCGGTATCCGATACCAAGTTCAAATCTTTTACGAAGATATCGACCATAGATTTTGGAGAGTAATCACCATCAACAACGTGCTTCATACGATTCTCGAACATCCAAGAGTTACCCGCTGCGTTAGTCACTACGTCATACATCAGGTCTAGAGGGATATTCGCGCGAGCAGCTAGTGCCATTGCTTCTGCACCCGCCGCAATATGAACACCTGCAAGTAATTGGTGAATGATTTTCACTGTCGCACCAAGGCCAATCGCTTCACCGATGTTGTAAACTTTTGCCGCTGTCGCATTGAGTACAGGAGCTAATGCCTCGAATGTGGTAATCGCGCCTGAAGCCATGATGGTCATTTCACCGGCTTCTGCTTTTACTGCGCCACCGGAAACGGGCGCATCAAGCATCACAAGATCATGTTCAGCTAGCTGAGTTTCGATTTGTTTAGCGTCTTCTGCTGAGATCGTTGCCGAGACCATAACTGGTGTGTTCGGTCTAAGTGCTGCCGCAAGGCCAGTCTTAAACAGTACCGTGTTAACTTGAGCGGCATTCACAACCAATACCAAAACAGAATCCAGTTTGTCTGCAAACTCAACGGCATTCGCCGATACCGCTTTCGCACCATATTCACCCAGAGTTTCAAGCGCTTGCGGATTCAAATCGAAACCATATACATCAAGCCCTGCACGCACGCATGACTTAGCTGCGCCCATACCCATAGAACCTAAACCGATCACACCAACAGATTGAACTTCATTCATAGCAAGATGCCTTTCACGTAATTATTGAATTCTAGATTTGTTAATTCTTGTTTATGTTTGTGATTATATGTGAAGCAACCGAGTGCGACTTAGTGATAAGTCACACTTTTAACAAAAGTTAACACTCATGGGTGATTTACCCCTTTCGAGGCATTAGATAATGGTAATTTCCGCAACAATCACAGTTCTTATTGCTATATCACAACAGATATTCACAGATATTCACAAAACAACGAAAGGTTGATAGGATGATGAAAAATAAGAACATAGAAGAAGAATCATGATTCCAGCAGAACGTCAGAGAACCATTTTGTCACTATTATCACACCAAGAAGTGATCAGTATTTCTGAGCTTGTTGATCACCTAGAGGTGTCTCATATGACTATTCGTCGAGATATCGTAAAGCTAGAGACATCAGGAAAAGTGATTTCAGTTTCGGGTGGTGTTCAGCTGACCAAAGCACTTCACAGCGAGTTATCACACGACATAAAGGTAGAGCAACAAGCAAGTGAAAAGGCTCAAATAGGTCAACTAGCTGCTCAGTTGGTTCCTGAGTATTCAACTATCTACTTAGATGCTGGAACAACCTCTTTGGAGATCGCCCACCAACTTGCAGGGCGAGATGATCTGCTTATCATCACCAATGACTTTGCAATTGCCGCGTACCTAATGAACAACACACAATCTGAGATTTACCATACTGGGGGCAAGATTGACCGTGAAAATCAATCGAGTATTGGGGGCAAAGTGGCTGAGTTCTTGGCAGGGATGAATATTGATATTGCGTTTATCTCTTCTTCATCTTGGAATCTAAAAGGGCTCTCAACACCTTGTGAAAATAAGGTATTAGTCAAACAAGCCATTGTTCAAGCAGCCCATACTAACTATCTGATTTCAGACTCAACCAAATATGGGCGCATCGCTACCTTCCACGCCTTAGATTTAGGTGTGCTTGATGGCGTGATCACCGACATTGATCTTTCTGGTAGTGTGATTGATGAGCTTCAAGATAAAGGCATTAAGGTCATTAATTCGTAACTGCTCACCCCATCAAGCTTCAGGCTCACAAACCAAACATTCAGAGCCTGAATACTCCCAATCAAAAACATCTATTTATCCACTCGATAAAAATAATTCTTACAATTAAGTGTTTATATCCATTAATAATATTGTCACCAGGCGGCATAATAGTCACAAACCCCTTCAACGAGTCTGGTTATGTTCTACAAACACCTTTTGGTATTGGCTTTACCACTTACTTTTGTGCTTCCTGCACAGGCCGAAACATTTGATGAGCGAATGGAACGTATCGGACAAGAAAATGCGCTAGCGAAAACCATGACTGACACGCAGGTTAAGTTGATACAAAAAGTAGTGCAAACCAACCACTGCGCTAAGGTGGCATTAACTCATCACCAACGCATTTTGGGTCAATACCAAGTTGAGACATCCTCTTCCAAGTTGTTCGTCAAATGGCGCCAACTCGGTAAACAGTTAGACACTCAATACGAAACGGATTACCCCGGATACCCTAAGCACGCTTTTCAAGAATACCCAGCAGCTTCAAGCAAAGTCGATGGCTACCTTTTTGCTTTAATCGACAATGGTTTAAACGAGCAATCGTGGATCGCCAAAGAGTTCAAGCAGTGTAAAAAGAATAAGCTAATTTCCCAAACCTAAGCTTTAGTTTGCCCTGATTCGAGACTGCTCATTCACATTAGCACTAATAAAGTAAGAACAGCCCTTCATAACCACCTATTTCTATTTGAGTGACATACTCTCCGATGTTGCCGTTTTCATCGACAGGCTTCATCGGCACGTCTAATACAATTGCGAGCTTCTCTGTCTCATAAAAGCTCGCATTCTTACCGTGGAAATCCGTACGGTACAACACTCGCCCTTTATCGAACTCTCTCGCCAACACCATGTCCTCAGGACCACCAGCAACCACCTGATTTTCAGATTGATACATAAAGTACGTGAACGTCGGTAGAACGTGAGTCATGCCATTGGGCAGGTCAGCATGCACCATTTCGTTCATCGAGGAATCGCCAACGATGGTGTAGTCCGCGGGTTGAGGTGTCGTTGTTGATAGCATCAAAGGAATCGGTTCAAAGCCTTGTGGGATTTGATGACTCGGCTCTCCCAAATCAACGGCCAATAACGAACTTGGTTGGTAGGCGATGTTTTTAGGGACACCACTTTGCCAGTAAGTGTCAGCAGTCGTATTGCCACTTCCATAGACGTAACCATTGTTCCACTGATTAAAGTAGCTATGTTGAGCGTGTCGATTGAGGTGATAGATCGCTAGGGTCGAGTATTGGTCTTGCTTCCAATTCTCTTCACTATTTCCAAGATACTGAACTCGCCCATAACGCGTTGTCGCCTGAAAAATAACACTTTGCCCATTGTAGGCGAGCGCAGAATTATCCCAGAATTTAGAGATCCCCGAGTAACCACTAAACCCAGTAGACGGAAAAATGTAGTGCTCGCGTAAATACAGAGATCCCGCCTCGCTAAGATGAGACAGTCCATTTCGACCCAGTAAGTTCGCGGTTCCGATATTCAACCCAATCGACGCATCACTTTCTAAAGCAGATAGGTTTTTGAGAAACACTGAAAATTGTTGTTTATAGAGTTCATCCGCTTGATTCGAACCCGCAACAGCTCCTAACTCTTGAACATGCCCGCCAGAATGAACATAGAACTGGTTCGAACCAATGAGTTTATTTGTGTCGTCGTTGTACGCACCATTCAAACCTTGGCTTGCCCAGCTTTGCTTGTAGTAGCGATGAATAGCAGATAGATAATCCGCGTTTGCGACGTTCGTTAGCGACCAAGATGAGTTAGCACTCCACATTCGACCAAATGGCACCACTCTTGATTCCCAACGAAAACGCGCTGTTGCGTTCTTATTGGTTCGATTTCGATACTCGCTTGGCGACAAGTAGTTATCGCCATCTAGGTCTGCAGACACATCAAAACCGCGGATTTTTCGCCATTGGCTGATAGCATTGCCGTCCGGGGTTGAAGTCGGAGCATCGGTTAATTTGACGGTTGGAAAACTGTTCTTGAGTTTCACTTCTTTTAAACGCGGCCTGTCGTCGGCGTTCTCACTGTGCCAACGAACTCTTACAACGTATAAGCGCCCACCATCTCTCAAAAAGGTGGAGCCAAAATACTGGCCGCCACCATAGCTCGCACCACTGCCATCATGAGTTGTGGCTCTTACCCAGTTATCCGGAAGGTTCCAAATCACCGATTGGTTTTTGGTCATATTGAGCGTTTTGTCTTTCTTTACATCGAGCCTCTCCCACTGTGAAACCCTTCCGAGAGAATCAATAGCTGTTGGGTATTCAATCCAAAATTCGCCGCTGCCAGCAAACTGTGAGAACTTAAAGGTCAGCCGTTCGAACTGCTCAGCATGATAGACATACAAAGCCCCACCCTGTTCGAAATTCTCAAACACATCGGCATCCCACGGAGGCTCTTGATACAGCCAAAAGCCAGCATGGTCTTCACTGGCTGTATAGCCCAAGATCATAGGTTTTCGGTTTAAAAGAGTCTTTTCGCCGTGAGTTTTATCAACTTCGGCAATGACAGTATCTTCAGAAAAGTGCAGGAAATAGTCTTCGAAGTTGAGGCCTTCAAACTCAACTTGGTTACGGAGATCGTTCTCCAACCAACCCGAGTTCATCGCCATGACTTGGTTGTACATATAACCAATTGTCATGGCCCGCTCATTGTCGGCTTTGTCGGCATAAGCTCCGAAGACAATGTCACTGTTGGTAATTTCCCAATCAATGACAGCATTCGCAGATAGTGGCGAGCCCGATAGATCAACACCCGCTTCATGTTGCCCTGGCAGCACGACCGCAGTACCAACAGCAAAAGCGTAGCCAGCGATTAAACATGACGGTATCAGTGAGAGCAGCCCAGAAATGTAGGTTTTCATGATTCAAATTTCCTAATCGATACTGTCATGCCTTAAATCACAAGACGAAAAGTCAGCCAACTTACGTGTCAATTTAGGAATCAAAATACGAAAAAAGTATCGACTACATGGCTCTATTGTTCAAGTGCTCGTCTGTATTGTTTCATCCATGACAAGGAAGACGAACAAATGCCGATTCAAAATCAATGCATTAAGAAAAAGATAAATTTTTGTGATTTTAATTTTATTTGGAAACTAAGTATCTCCGGCTAACGAGAAATCAGCTCAGATTTTCTCAAAATGAGAATAACGCAGTTTGGAAGACGGAAGGTTATCAGAGCCTAGAACTCAGAATAGGACTTGGATTTGCTGTATCGAATCTCAGTTTGAGCGCCACACTGTTGAAACTCAATTTGGATAGGCTGTCTAAACAAGAACGATGACAACGATCCTTAAAGCCTCTTGTTCCATTTCCCTTGATGGTCACGGTCGCAATTTTCTTGTGTATCGTAGCTGATGTGCTTGTCAGTATTCTTCAGTTGAATCCCAACTTGATTGAACGCTTTTTGAATAACCCCAGAGACATCCTGCTGACCGTCACTATTCAAAAAATTCGTTCTATCTTGGTTGGTATCGAATACACAGACAATTTTCAAACTTTGTGGGAATGAAGAGAAGTTGACCGAGTGAGTCACCCACAAAAAACCATCGAAGCCTTTCAGCGTGTCTTCACAAACATCATTTAACACGTCTCTGATTTGATTATCGATCTTCTTATCTGATTTGCGCATGCAGTAAAGGTCCTATTTAACACCTTAAAAAATAAGGTTTTTCAGTCAATTTTTTCTTAACCGACATTGGACACTGTGGCGGTTTCAAATGCAAAGTATTTATTGGGGAAGAGTCGGCTAGAAGATATAGAGGAAGCGCCTCCTGCTTGATCACTGACGAGGCAATCAAACATGAGGCGAATATAGAATTGACTAAGACACTAGCTTGCCGCTTGTTCCCAACCGGTCAATAGCTTCATGATTACGCGCGAGTCTTGATGAGTCGCCATTGGCGCTACAAGTTGTGTGTCACCTTGCTCAACTGCTTGGCGAATAGTACGTACTTGATAATGGAAACCATCGCCTTGCGCTTCAACTTTTACTTCACGTGTCGATGTTTCATAAACCTCAACCGTGAACGAGTTTTCTTGGGTCGGTAACCATGGGTTTGTGTCGAGAGTGATACAGCCTTTGCTACCTAAAATCGTGAAGCTATGTTTTAAGCCGTGGTCTTCTGCAGTATGGATTTGCGCGGTAAAACGGTCATTAAAACGCATTATCGCCGACGATTCACAGATATTGCCATCTTGACCTCGTCGACCGATTGCTGAGATCTGCACATCATCGAACAGACCCTCACCAAATTGTTGTTGCGCGACAGAGTGAATCAGAGACATTGGATAACAACCCAGATTATACAATGCGCCTTTGCTCGCAGGATTCACAAACTGGTCAATCGCCGCAACGTAAGAACCCTGAATTGAGCGCACTTCGCCAATCTCACCTGTCGCTAGCTCTTGATGAAGCTTGGCGATCAGTGGATGGTTTAGGTACATCAGACCTTCAGCGAAGAATACGCCCGCTTCTTTCACTGCTTGCAGAGCTTGCTCGGTTTTTTCCATATCAACCGATAACGACTTTTCACACAAAATCGCTTTGCCTTTTTGAGCGGCTTTAATCACGTACTCGTGGTGAACGTGGTTTGGTAGAGCGATGTAGATAATGTCGACTGACTCATCTTCAATCAAGGCTTCATAGCTGTTGAAGGTTCGTGTTGGTTGGTACTGCGCCGCAAACTCATTGAGTGTTTTCTCTGTGCGACCTGCCACGGCATACACCTCGCTTTGAGCATCACCTTTAATCGCATCGGCCATTACGCCTGAGATAAAGCTGGTTCCTAAAATTCCCCATTTCATGGCTTAGCTCTCCTGCTCTTGTGTTTTGATAAGTTCACTTTGCGTTTCAAATGCTTGTACTAATTCCGTAATATCACGCTCAATAAATGCTTGGGTATGAAGCATACCAAAATGCTGATTAATCGCTTCACGGTTTGCATACTGCTCAAGCAAAATCACGCGGTCGCTTTGGTTTTGATCATAAGTTGCTATTGCTTGTAGGCAGCCCGGCTCGCTTTGCATGTCTAAACAAAACTGTTCGATAGCTTCGACTGCAGTAGCTCGCTCTATGTTGGTTTTGATCTTAAGTTCGGCAGTAACAAAGATAGTTTCATTCGTTTGAGGCATTTCACGCTCTTATTTTAGTTAATTATCGATTTGCCATTAATATAATTAACCCCTAATAATTGATAAACTCACCTTTTGTTTATTATTTATCAACCAAGAGTGTTCAATGGATAAGTTAACCAGCATGAAAGTCTTCGTTTATGTGGTCGAGCAAGGCAGCTTTCGCAGTGCCGCCAACCACTTCAACTTATCGGCGACCATGATCAGTAAACATGTCCACCACCTTGAAACTAGCCTTAACTCTCAGCTGATTCATCGCACTACACGCAAGCAGTCTTTAACCGATTCAGGGCAGCTTTATTATCGAGAATGTAAACGAATTCTCGAAGACATCAACAATGCAGAGAACCTGATTCAAACCCTGGAGAACCAGCCACAAGGGACGGTAAAAATAAACTGTCCGGTCACCTATGGGAACAAGGTGCTTGCCCCGATTGTGGCCAAATTCCTCGCGCATCACCCAACGATTAATGTCGAACTGATGTTGAATAATGACCTTGTTGATCCTTATTCTTCTGATATTGATTTGATGGTGCGAATCGGTGATCTGTCTGACTCCAGTTTAGTCGCCAGATACTTAGGGGGTTATGAGATGTGTTACTGCGCGGCTCCTGAGTACCTTAACCAACATGCTGAGATTCGTGTATTGGAAGATCTCGCACAACATCCATCGCTTGGATTCAGTTACAGCAGCCAAGTCCCTCACGCCACACTGAACAAAGAACATGTGCGCTTGATGTCAAATAATGGGGATGTTTTGCGATATGCTGCCCTACAAGGCGTGGGCGTGTTGTTGCAACCGACTATCTTAGTCGCAGAAGAGATTGAGCATGGCGCGTTATTGGAAATCCTACCCGGCATGGCGCCGTTACCAAAGCCGATTCACTTACTCTACAAAACCAAGCAACTCTCTTTGAAGAACAGAACCTTTGTCGAGTTCTTGCTAGCCGAGCTTTCTAAATAACTAGGGTGATCTGAGTAACTAAGGTGGTCTGCGTTACTAATGGCTTTAAAACAACGATGAAGGTTAATGCCCTTGCCAATGGCTCACCAAGCGTTTACCAAGATCAGAAGGTGTAGTGTAATGGACGATCATCTCATCACATTGGTTGAACACCATGAAGTGTTTAAGCTCATCGCATAAAGCGTGAACCAATGACTCATGGTTTCTAATTCGCTCTTCAACAACCAAGTTGCGAATATTGAGTAAACGGGTCTTCCTGTCGACCTTACAATCCATTCGCGCCACCAGCTTACCTTGCCACAGAATCGGCAAACTAAAGTAACCAAACTGGCGCTTGGCTTCTGGAACATAGCACTCAAGAAGGTAATCAAAGTTGAACAATGATTGCATTCGCTTACGTTGAATCAGCAGATTATCAAATGGCGAGAGTATCTTAAGCTTAGTCCTGGAAAGAGGCTGATTCAACAGTTCAAAAGCATCCGGCAGCACATAATAATCAGAGCCTTGAACACTCACTTTCATCACTCGTTTGTCTTCAAGCATCTCCTGGAGTGTTTTCTGAATCAGAGGTTTGGTGTTCTTGAGGAGATAGCTCATCTCCGATGCTATTCCCATACCATTGGCTTCTAAATAACGCGTGATCAGATGCTCAATGTACTCTTGTTCCGTTGGTTCAGAGGTATCAATGCCGCTCGGCAAAACTCGCTCGGTTAAGTCATACACCTTATGAAAGTTTACTCGGCTCGGCACCATTAAGTCACCTTGCATAAACAAGGTCTCTAGCGCCTGTTTGGCCGGTTTACCACCCCACCCACCGGGGTTTGGTCTATCCCCTTCAAAGTCTTTCCCCATTAATGGCCCTTCGCTCTCAATACGTTTGAGAACATGTGCCATCAGTGCGTCGTCTTTTTTATACCAATGCTTAAGCTTACCGCTCGTAAATCCATTCTTTCGATGCAAGCTGAAACGATAATCTCGCATGGGTAAATACGCGGCGGCGTGCGACCAATACTCAAACACTTCACGACGCTCTAACAACTTATCAAGGTGATTCAGTTGGTAGTCTTGATTGCGATTCCACAACGTATGGTGGTGGGCTCGCTGAATCACGGAAATGGTATCAATTTGCACATAGCCAAGGTTTTCAAGCGCAGACAGCGTGTTCGCCAAAGCGCCCCCATTACGTTGCTTTTTAGGTGGCAGCTTTTGCGAAAGCAGTACAATTTTTTGTGCTTGAGCGAGTGACAATGATTCCATGAAATTCAGACTCTAATTGATACCAATGATCGGCTTATGATTCAGCAATAAGCTCTTGAAGGATCTGCTTGTACGTTTCGACCGTCTGCGCACCAGTGACTGCACTCTTGCGGTTAAATACCACAGTAGGTACCGCAGAGATGCCCATGCGTTGCCATTCAAATTCTTGCGCTTCAATTTGCTTTAAGTTGTCTGTGTTATTTAGGCGTTTCAGTGCCTTGGTTGAATCTAGCCCAACCGCTTCAAGTTCTTGCGCGATGACCTCAAGGTCAGACAGATCTTTCTGCTCTGAAAAATGAGCCGTAAAGAAGCGTAGCTTTAATTCAGTCTGTTTACCGTGCGCCAGTGCGAAATCGAGAAGTACATGCAGGTGACGGGAATTAACCATTCTCATGCTGTCATAGAAATTGAAATCGAACCCGACAGCTTTGCCACGAGCAGCCAGTTGCTCACGCGAATTTTGGCTCTCTTCTGCACTAGAACCGTATTTTCTCATGATATGGTCACCCAGGTTTTCACCCTCTTGCGGCATATCAGGGTTGAGCTCAAACGGCCGCCATTCAAGTTCAATCTGTTGTTCTAAGCCAAGTTCCGTAATGGCTTGCTCTAAGTTTTTGTAGCCGACCACGCACCAAGGGCACATTACGTCAGAAATAATATCGAGTTGAAGTTTCTTGCTCATCGTCATTCCAAATATAGTTGATAAGGCATGTCTACAGTAAAAGCAGGCATCCAATTTATCTTCAGACTACAACAACCTGAACAATCGTTCAAATATCGATATCTTCCTTCCAGAATAACTCCAAATTTTCTCAATTATCCTTTGACTTAAAGTTAACTTTAAGTTGTAGAGTTATGCAAAACAGAGACTATGAGACAACGATATGAAGAGAAAAACACCACCCTACCTTACCGGACGTTTCTTTGATGGCATCAGCTCAGGGCTGTTTATGTTAGCGCTGCCTTGGTTAATGCTAGCGACACCTAACATGGGGACTTTTGTCGCGCTGACCGCCCTGCTTTGTACCGTCACCACTTTTCTAGTAACCCCGTATTTTTCTGCGTTGATCGACCGCCATTCTCGTAAACACATTCTGATCATCACGCAGATCATTCAAGCTTCAACCGCATTTATTGTCGCTGCTATATACTGGCTCGGATTTGGTTCGATTATGGTGTTAGGTGCGGCTCAGCTGATCTTTTGGGTCTCAAGTAGCCTTGCATGGCACACCAACAACGCCTTTACACAAGAAAATTACGATCACCACGAATACGCCAAAATCTCTAGCCACCAAGAAATTATTCTGCAGTCGACAACATTAGGTGCAGGAGCTTTGGGCGTTGTGCTACTGGAACAATGGAGCATCAATGAGTTTGCGATTTTTGCAGGTATTGCTTCGACCATTTCAGCTATCAGCTATCAGCTATCAGCTATCAGCTACCTAATGACACCGTACAGAAGACGAATCAAGGACAGTGTAAACACACCTTTCAAGCAGCAGCTAATCGAGATTAAGGATGTATTTGCTCAGTCACCACAATTCTACAGGTTCCTGATTGTTTCTTGTCTCTCATATCCGATGATGACTTTTTTAAGTCGATTGGTTCCTATCTGGTTTTCAGAGCTCAATGTGACCGGAGATTGGCTCGCGCTTTACAACATCTCACTCGGCATGGGTGCACTGATCATTGGCGTATCTTTACCATTAATTCTAAAGTCCGCTTCCCACAAGACAATCATCCAAATAGCCATGGTGTTTATCGCCGTCTCTTTGCTGCTCATGAGCCAAGTAGAAAATCCAGCGTATATCATTGTGCTGACTTTCATCTTCGGGGCATTCAACGCGCTCAATAGAATCGCACGTACCAATTGGATGCACCACGCGGTGGCAATGGAACAACGAGGAAGAGTGGATGGAGGGCTAGCCCTATTCGCCACGCTCACACAAAGCCTAAGCTATGTGTTGATTGCGGTATTGGCGCAAGCAGATGCCATTGTGTATGGTTTTACCATTGCAGGAATTGTGGTTCTAGCTGCTACATTTTGGATGAGTAAACTTGGTAAAAAGATCAAACCTGAATGTACGTTGGCGAATCAATGTTAAGACGGATTATAAAGCTCTGGCTCACCAAAAAAAGCCAACTCATGTTCACGAGTTGGCTTTCATAAAAATCGAATTGAGCTTAAGAGAGTTACGTTAGCAGCTTCTCAAGCACTTGGAACACACCTGCATCGACGTTACTTGGCGCGCCAAAACGTGCGATCTCTTTCAACTTTGGATGTGCGTTTTCCATTGCGTAAGAGTGGTAGCTCTCTTTAAGCATTTCCAAGTCATTCAGGTAGTCACCAAAGCTCATGGTCTGCTCGTAAGTGAAGCCTAATGTGTTTTGTAGGTGCTTAATCGCCGCACCTTTTGACGCTTCAGCGTTCATCACATCCAACCAAATTTTTGCACTTACCACCACTTGGTAGTTCTCACCAAATTTGGCCTCAATAGTTGGGTTCACTTTCTCTTGTGAACCGTCGAAGTGACAGATAGCCACCTTGATGAAATCGTCTTCTACCGCCAGTAAGTCTTCTACTTGCTCGCGGCGATGGTAGTACTTAGAGATCTCCGCTAAAGCACGCTCGTCTTTGGTTTCGATGTATGCTGATTTCTTACCACATAACACCACATGCGCACCTTCAATAGCGCGCGCTTCTTTGATGATGTCTTTGATGGCATCAGTATCAAGTAAGCAGCTGTAGAGCTCTTGGCCTTTGTGCATCACTAATGTGCCGTTTTCAGCAACGAACATCATGCGATCTTTAAGTGGAGCAAAAGTCTCCATCAAGCTGTAGTACTGGCGGCCCGATGCCGCAGCAAAAATGATGTCTTGAGCTTCTAGTCGCTCATAAAGATTGAAGAATTCTGGGTCTAACTTTCCGTGTTCATTAAGCAGAGTGCCGTCCATATCAGCAGCGATAAATTTGATGTTCTGTTGTGGCATTTCAGGGCTTACCTATAAGTAAAGATTAAAGTGTAAATTATGATTTTTCGTTATCTTGTGTAACGGTTCTGTCTTCGATTATATCGCTAGAGTAGCCAGTGAATGCAATGCTTTTCGGTAGGCTTGTCTGTTGGAGTCTGACTTTGAATCAAGCTGACCAAATTCACTTCTTACAATAAGTCCTTCGATAAAAGTCATAACCGATTCACTGCGTAATTCTAATATTGCAGCGTCTATCTCTTCACCACCACTGACTACGTCGTAAATAGTGCTTTTAAGCCATACCTTGTGCTGTCGCGAGAGCATCGCAATGTCATCTTCAGACTCTTTAAATTCAGCTAGCGCGTGCATGAACATACAGCCTTTAAAGTCAGGTTGTTCAAACCATGCAAGGTGCCAATCTAACAGCGCATCGAGTTGGTTTTGTAACCCAGAAGTTGATGATAGCGCCGCTTCTAAACTCGACTCGAAGCGCTGATGACGCCTTTCTAACACAGCTTCAATTAACTTGGTTTTGGATCCAAAATGGCGGTACATGGATGTTTTGGAAACCGCCGCTTCGTCTCGGATCATATCCACCCCAACAGCGGTATAACCAAACTGATTAAACAAAGACTCAGCCACATCTAAGATTAGTTCTTTCTTACTCATCCTATCTACTCGTTCAATTAGGGTCGCAAAATTTTACGTTGTAAAGAGTGTACAGATCTGTATCATTCAAATCAAACGGTACAGATCTGTACACTTTTATTTTCTAATCATAGGCGAGGAGTTCGTGATGATACAAAAACTGATCGGTGGAGGAGAGCTACCTCCAAAGGCAACATTGAACCAACTATTGAAAGGCTTTGTCGGTGGTACGGTAGGCATATTGATCTTGTGTTTACTTGCCGAGCAATCACAAGTGCCTTGGTTAATGGCACCGTTTGGCGCGACTTGTGTGCTGTTGTTTGCAGTACCAACCTCGCCGCTTGCTCAACCACGGAACATCATTGCGGGTCATTTCATTTCAGCGGCAGTTGGGCTCGCGGCGCTGTATGGCTTCGGGGATTCTTATTTAGTGATGTCGCTAGCAGTAGGCAGCGCGATCTTTTTGATGCAATACTTTCGCGCGGTTCACCCACCCGCTGGTGCAAATCCGATTGTGATAGCTTTGGCAGGGACTGCGCATGCGGATTGGACGTTCTTATTTACTCCAGTATTAATCGGCAGCATCGCTTTGGTCGGTATTGGTGCGTTATTGAATAACAGTGATTCACAACAAAAATGGCCGTTATACTGGTTTGGTTCATCTAAGTCTTAGTCCGTGGAATTTCAATAGTAAGTAACGATTTTCGTATCCAACTTAAGAGCAAATTGAAAGATCACATTGACCCTTGTATAAAATGGGCTTACTATTAATCGTCTTTTAACGATTATGGAAAGCGAAACATCAATATGAACGAAACTTGCCCTACAACTGGTGGCTGTGCTCTACCAATCGGACATGGTGATGCCGAAGCTGAAAAGCAAATGGCAGCTCTGGCCAAAGCGCTCGCTCATCCGGCAAGAATACGTATATTGAGTATCCTTTCAACGTTAGAAAAATCGGGCGGCTGTTTGAACAGTGACTTGGTGAGTGAATTGGGGTTGGCTCAGTCAACGGTATCTGAGCACTTACGAATTTTGAAGAACTCAGGTTTCATCACCGCCGAATCGATACCACCGAAGATGTGTTATCGCATTAACCGAGATAATATTCAGCAGTTTGAATCACTTATCGACGCTATTTTAAAATAGATTAACCACGCTTAGTTTGTCGAACACAATAAACTAAGCGTATTTTTGCCTTTAAATATCGTTTTTCGACGATTAACGATGTCAACCAAAGAGATAATATCATGAAACCAAAATTAGGTTTTCTCGATCGCTACTTAACGCTGTGGATCTTCATCGCCATGGGCATTGGTGTACTGCTTGGCACCCTATTCCCACAGATCGAACAGTGGAACGAATCAATGTCTGTTGGCACAACCAACATTCCACTTGCGATTGGCCTTATCTTAATGATGTATCCACCTTTGGCTAAGGTTAACTACAACCTATTAGGCACTGTGGTCAAAGATAAGAAAGCCATCAAACTGTCTCTGATCATGAACTGGGTTGTCGGTCCTATTCTAATGTTCGTATTGGCACTGACTTTCTTGGGTGATCACCCTGGTTACATGGTGGGTGTGATTCTGATTGGTCTTGCTCGTTGTGTGGCGATGGTTCTGGTTTGGAACGATATCGGCGGCGGTAATAAAGAGTACGGCGCGGCATTGGTTGCTCTAAACAGTGCATTCCAAGTGGTGAGCTACAGCTTTATGGCGTGGCTATTCATTAGCGTTCTTCCACCAGTATTTGGTTACGAAGGCATGCTGGTTGATATCTCGATGATCGATATTGCACACAGTGTACTTATCTACCTAGGTATCCCATTCCTAGCGGGCTTCTTGAGCCGTAAGATCCTTGTATCGATGAAAGGCGAGCAGTGGTACAACGATGTGTTTATTCCACGCATCTCTCCAATCACACTGATTGCACTACTGGCCACTATCGTTCTGATGTTCAGCCTAAAAGGCGAGATGATTGTTGAGCTGCCAATGGACGTATTGTTGATTGCGGTTCCACTGACTATCTACTTCACAGCAATGTTCTTCATCAGCTTCTTCATTGGTAAGAAGATGGGTATTGAATACGACAAGAACGCATCAATTGCATTCACAGCGACGGGTAACAACTTCGAGCTAGCGATTGCCGTAGCAATCTCTGTATTCGGTATCAACTCAGACCAAGCGTTTGCCGGTGTTATCGGTCCACTGATTGAAGTACCTGTGTTGATTTACCTAGTGAACGTGGCGCTTAAGATGAAAGACAAGTACTACAACGGTCTAACAGTGAAATCTGCGAACTAGAAAATCGCGTATCGCTTTAAACAGAAAGGCTCACAAATTACTTTGTGAGCCTTTTCTTTATTCAGATTCACCCAATTTAAGTCTCATCCGGCTTATGTTTCGTCTAATAGGCCTTTCAATGCTTGTTCAAGCCAAAGCAATGCTGGGCCTTTCGAGCGTGTTTTAGACAAAACAAGATCAACGGGCGGCGACCATGTTTTGTGATCGAATGAGACATTAATCTCCACTAAACGTTGCTTATCCAACTCATCTTCGACAAGGTGTTTGGGTAAATATGCCCAACCAATGTCACTGCCGAGCACCACCTCTTTGATGACAATAAAGCTGTTCGACCACCATACCTTGCCGGCAATCAGCGGAAACTGATCCATCACCTTACCTTTGTCTCCCCTCAACATTAACTGACGATGCGGGAGTAAATCAGAAAGTTTCACAACACCTGTTTTTGCGAGCGTATGACTTGGATGACACACAGCAATAAACGGCAAGTGGCCGATAAAACAAGGCTCAGAGCCGACGTCAAAAGCCAAGTTGGTAAACATCAATCCAATGTCGGCTCTCTCTTCGATAATCAACGGGTTGACCTCAGTTGTGGTACAAGCAACCAGTTCAACTTCAGTAGCAGGGAATTGTTTACTGAATTGACTAAGGATCTTAGATAGGTTCGGGACCAACAATGAATCATCTAATGCAATTTTGATGAGACCCTCTTCACCGCTCCCCATCGCATTAACCGTCACATTCAGATCTTCAACCTGAAGTACAATCGCTTTCACCTGTTTAAATAACTGCTCGCCCGCCTTGGTTAGTGAAGGCTTTCGAGTCGAGCGATCAAAAAGCTCAACATTAAAATCAATTTCAAGATTACTGATGCCTTGGCTCACCGCCGACTGCACCTTGCCCAACTCACGAGCGCTGGCAGAAAATGACCCTAATTCAACGGCATACACAAACATTTTCAGCTGTTCAATGTTGTACATTTGGCTTCTCCACAAACAAACCATCACCATATGTGATGCTAACTATCTTTATATTATCACTTAACTAGATATTATCTAGCCAAGTCATTAGCCCATCGGCGGCTATTTAATCGTAAAGAGAGTTAGAAAATGTCACATAAAGAACGCATGTTACACATGGTGCTATTTGAATTGGTTGCTTTGGTTTTGATGGCAGGGCTTGCAACCTATATTACAGGAAACGGCGCAGGTGAAATGGCAGGCTTAGCGCTCGCAATATCATTGATAGCAATGGCTTGGAACTACATTTACAACTATGGCTACGACAAAGTATTCGGAGCTGACCGCAGTAAACGAACCAAGAAAACACGTGTTGTGCACGGATTGGGTTTTGAACTTGGCTTAATGACAGTGACTCTACCTGTCTTGATGTGGGTTCTACAACTCGACTTCCTAACCGTACTGATCATGGACATCGGCCTAGTGATTTTCTTCGTACTTTACGCGATTGCATTCAACTGGGCGTATGACTCGATTCGAGATCAATTGGTAGCGAAAGGAAAAGTTGCAGCTCTGGTTTAGAACTGTAATTTCGTACCTTATAACAAGAACAAACACCCAAATTAAACTGCCAAACTACACCGTAGCTGGCAGTTTATTCATTTATGCATATAAGCTCATTTGTTAACGCCCTTCTAACATAGCAAGAACATCACATAGCCCTTCGTAATTAAGTCTAATAATCCACCACTCACGAAGTAGCATCACAAATCCAAACATAAACTCCTCGTACCAGTTGCGCATCCGTTTACATATAGGTAGTTTGAGCGGCTTCGCAACCTATCAATTCGAGTAATGACGTTCATGCGAGCATCTTTTCCGAGCAAAAGTGTTCGGATTAACATTTCAAGTGACTTTAATTAACAATTTTATGCTCAAACGCTCACTTTTGGTGTTCGTTTATTTTCGAGTTCGCAAATATATGCACAATACACGTGCTAGATAAGCAAAACTAAAAAGGACTCGAACATGACAACAAATAAACACCCTTCTTTATTTGGGCAATGCTTGGCTGAATTTATCGGTACAGGATTACTCATATTTTTTGGCGTTGGCTGCGTGGCCGCACTGGTATTAACAGGTGCGACATTCGGACAATGGGAAATCAGCATCATCTGGGGCTTCGGTGTTGCGATTGCAATTTACTGTACTGCCGGCGTGTCAGGCGCACATATAAACCCTGCAGTAACCATTGCATTAGCTATGTTCCACGGCTTTGATAAAGCGAAAGTGCTGCCTTACATCATTTCGCAACTGCTTGGCGCATTCTGCTCTGCAGCATTGGTTTACAGCCTTTATAGCAACCTATTCACTGACTACGAAATTGCACATAACTTCGTTCGTAGCAGCCAAGACGCACTATCAACTGCTGGTATCTTCTCGACTTACCCACATGCTTCACTCTCTTTCTTCGGCGCTTTTGCTGTGGAATTCGTGATTACTGCAGTGTTGATGTTTGCCATCTTAGCGTTAGGTGATGAGAACAATGGCGCATCTCGCGGTGCAATGAACCCTCTACTGATCGGTATTCTTATCGCAGTTATCGGTGGTTCTTTAGGTCCACTGACTGGTTTTGCAATGAACCCTGCTCGTGACTTCGGACCAAAACTGTTCGCTTACTTTGCAGGCTGGGATTTCGCACTAACAGGTGCTCGTGATATTCCTTACTTCATCGTACCAATCCTTGCTCCAATTGTGGGTGCATGTTTTGGTGGTTGGTTGTACCCACGCGTTATCGGTGCTTACCTACCAATTGAAGGCCAAGGCTGCACAATTCCAAACCAATGTGAAACAGAACAAGAAGCTGAACAAGCTCAAGCTTAATCACTAAGCGCCCCTACATTTACTAAAATATAAATAACAAAAGAAAAAGGATTCTTACCATGACCGAGCAAAAATACATTGTTGCCCTAGACCAAGGCACCACAAGCTCTCGCGCTGTAATCCTCGACCACGATGCAAACATCGTAAGTTCTTCTCAACGCGAATTTACTCAGATTTATCCTAAAGCCGGTTGGGTTGAACATGATCCAATGGAAATCTGGGCAACTCAAAGCTCTACATTGGTTGAAGCGCTTGCTAAAGCAGGCATCCGCAGCGATGAGTTAGCAGGTATTGGTATCACTAACCAACGTGAAACCACCATTGTTTGGAACAAAGAGACAGGTAAGCCTGTTTATAACGCAATCGTATGGCAGTGTCGCCGTACAGCAGACATCTGTGAAGACCTTAAAGCACGTGGCCTAGAAGACTACGTACGTGACAATACTGGCTTAGTCCTTGACCCGTATTTCTCAGGTACAAAAGTAAAATGGATTCTAGACAACGTTGAAGGTGCTCGCGAAGATGCTGAAGCAGGTAAATTGCTATTCGGCACGGTTGATACTTGGTTGGTTTGGAAGATGACTCAAGGACGTGTACACGTTACGGATTACACTAACGCGTCACGTACTATGTTATTTAACATCAACGACCTATGCTGGGATCAAAAGCTACTTGATGAGATGGGTATTCCTTCATCAATGATGCCAGAAGTGAAACGTTCTTCTGAGGTTTACGGTCAAACAAACCTTGGTGGTAAAGGCGGTACTCGTATCCCAATCGCGGGTATTGCGGGTGACCAACAAGCTGCACTATACGGTCAAATGTGTGTAGAAGCAGGCCAAGCGAAAAACACTTACGGCACGGGTTGTTTCCTTCTGATGAACACAGGCCAAGAGAAAGTAACGTCGAAAAACGGCCTACTAACAACACTAGCATGTGGTCCTAAAGGTGAACCTGCATACGCACTGGAAGGTGCGGTATTCATGGGCGGTGCATCAATCCAATGGCTACGTGATGAGATGAAGCTACTGGCTGGCGCAGAAGACTCTGAGTACTTCGCAACTAAAGTGGATTCTTCGAACGGCGTTTACGTGGTTCCTGCATTCACAGGCCTAGGCGCACCATACTGGGATGCTTACGCTCGCGGTACGATCGTTGGCCTAACTCGTGGTGTTAACTCCAACCACATCATCCGTGCAACCTTGGAAGGCATTGCTTACCAAACGCGTGACGTATTAGACGCGATGCAAGCGGACTCTGGCATCAAACTAGCAAACCTACGTGTTGATGGTGGTGCAGTAGCGAATAACTTCCTAATGCAATTCCAATCAGACGTACTGGATACCGAAGTTCACCGCCCTGAAGTAACAGAAGTTACCGCTCTGGGTGCCGCTTACCTTGCTGGTCTAGCGGTCGGTTTCTGGGACAGCATTGATGAACTTCAAGACAAAGCCGTTCTTAACCGTACGTTCATGCCACACCACGACGAAGAGAAGCGTAACCGCCGTTACAAAGGTTGGAAGCGTGCTATCAAGTGTGCGCAGGTTTGGTCTGAACTGCACGATGACGACGAAGAGTAATACTGAGTATTCAGCTCATCGTTAATCATTAGCCGTTGACCTAGGAATTCGAGCAATCAGATCGATTAGATTGCTCGAACCTCAGTAAACGAAACTAAAAAGAGCACGATTTTGTGCTCTTTTTTGCGTTTCAGGCTCAAATTTTACGTTACGAGCACCGTTTTTGCGGTTTAGACATGATTCCTTATCATCATTACTTCTCTCTTTTCATCAATTCGAGCACAATAGCCTGAGTTTATATTTTCGATTTTGACGCGCCAGAGCCTTTGGCGTGCAGGGAGTGGTAAGTTAAGTGAAGCAGATACCAAGACACCAGCAGATTGTAGACCTGGTTAAAACACAAGGATATGTAAGTACCGAAGAGCTCGTTGAAAAGTTCGATGTCAGCCCACAAACCATCAGACGAGACCTAAACGAACTGGCCGATAGCAACAAAATTCGTCGCTATCATGGTGGTGCAACCATTCCTTTAAGCTCGGAAAATACCTCTTATAACACGCGTAAAGCGCTTAATTTCAACGAAAAAGACGTGATCGCCGACGAACTGGTTAAGCATATCCCAGACGGTGCAACCTTGTTCGTGGATATCGGAACCACGCCAGAATCGGTCGCACGCGCGCTTAATAAAAATCACAAACAATTACGAGTTGTCACCAACAACATTAACGTTGCCAGCATTCTTCTGCCTAACCCTGAGATAAAGGTTATCTTGGCGGGCGGTGAAGTGAGAAACCGCGACGGCGGTATCGTGGGTGAAGCAACACTCGATTTCGTTAAACAGTTCCGCCTTGATTTTGGCATCTTAGGCATCAGTGGCATCGACTTTGATGGCTCACTGCTCGATTTTGATTATCACGAAGTTCGCGTGAAACAAGCCATCATCGAGAACAGCCGCAGTATCTTCTTAGCTGTCGACCACACTAAGTTTGGCCGTAATGCAATGGTTAAGCTGGGTAATATCTCTCAGGCACACATGGTGTTTACTAATAAGCAGCCGCCGGAAGAGATTCTGAACATCCTTAAGGATTCAGACATTCCATTAGAAGTTATCGATACAACTCGCCCTGTGAGCGAATAACTCACCCAGTGCTCGATGAGGCCACTTTCTTAAATGAATCACGATTCTTTATAGAAAAGTTAAAAAGTAAAACTTGCTCACGACCACTGTCGACTCTATGCTCGAATTAGACTTATTTGAACCTCTGCTTTCATAAGCAGAGGTTTTTTTATGCGCAAATCACATAAAACGCGCATAAACGAAAATAATAAATGACCGCAAACGAAAGTTCATATAGGATTCAATTATGTTCTAAAATGCTCGTTCGCTCAGAAAGAGGTCAAAACCATGAGTGCTCAACAAAATAATTCAAACAATAGTACATCTTCCACTTTAGACTTGATCGTGATTGGCGGCGGCATCAACGGTGCAGGCATCGCGGCAGATGCATCAGGTCGTGGTCTAAACGTTGGCTTATACGAAGCAAATGACTTCGCATCTGCGACGTCTTCAGCCAGCTCAAAGCTTATCCACGGTGGCCTACGCTACCTTGAACATTACGAATTTCGTTTGGTTTCGGAAGCACTCGCTGAACGTGAAGTCTTGTTAAGAAAAGCACCTCATGTTGCTCAACCAATGCGCTTCCGTTTGCCTCATCGACCATTTTTACGCCCAGCTTGGATGATTCGCTGTGGCCTATTCCTTTACGATAACTTGGGTAAGCGCACCACTCTTCCGGGAAGTAAGACAGTCAACCTAGCGAAATCAGGCCTACTGAAACCAGAAATGAAGACAGGCTTCGAATACTCAGATTGCTGGGTTGATGATGCGCGTATGGTATTGCTCAACGTGTTGGCAGCAAAAGAGAACAACGCAGAAGTTCGTAACTACTGCCGAGTTGAAAAAGCGCACCGTGAAGGCGGCATCTGGCATGTGACGATCCTTGATGTGATGACAAACCAACGTTTTGAACGTAAAGCGAAAGCGCTGGTTAACGCGGCTGGCCCTTGGGTTAAGCAGTTCTTTGATGATGGATTAGAGCAGGCTTCACCGCGTAATATTCGTCTGATCAAAGGCTCACACATTGTTGTGCCACGCATTCACGACGAACCACAAGCGTACATTCTGCAAAACAAAGACAATCGTATTGTGTTCATGATCCCTTACCTAGATAAGTTCTCGATCATCGGCACCACCGACCTTGAATACAAAGGCGACCCTCGTAACGTCGCAATTGATGATGTTGAAGTGGATTACTTGATTGATATCGTTAACCAGCACTTTGTTAAACAGCTTGGCCGTGAAGACGTAGTTTGGACATACAGTGGCGTAAGACCGCTTTGTGACGACGAATCTGATTCACCGCAAGCGATCACTCGTGACTACACGCTCGAATTGGACGCAGAGCTTGATCAAGCACCACTGCTTTCGATCTTCGGTGGCAAGTTAACCACTTATCGTAAGCTCGGCGAAGCGGCGCTTAAGAAGCTTGAGCCACACCTAACCAACATGGGTGCACCATGGACAGCGAACGACACGCTTCCAGGCGGTAACTTTAGTTGCAGCAGAGAGCAGCTTGCGAAGATGATCCACACAAAATACCCTTGGGCATCTGAAGCGCTATTGCTTCGCTACGTGACTCAATTTGGTACTTACACATGGAAGCTATTGGAAGGTGCAAATAGCGAAGCTGACCTTGGCATCCAGTTCTCAAGCGAAGCGCATGGCGTTTATCAAGTTGAAATCGATTACTTGATCAATGAAGAGATGGCAATGACTGACGAAGACATCTTGTGGCGCAGAACCAAACTTGGCTTGTACATGAGTGAATCAGAGCAACAAGCGGTGACGGATTACTTGAAACAGAAACTACAAAGTAAAGTGGTAAGCTTTTCTCAAGTAGGCTAACCCCACCAGCCCAAACATGGTTCAAGAGCATAACTAACCATGAAGCTTAGCGTCCCCCGCGCTAAGCTTTTTTTATATCCAATGAAACCCAAGCTTATTTGTTCAGATAGGGACGGGAATGCAGAAACAAAAAAACTCCCGAAGGAGTTTTTATTGTCTCAATCTGCAATTCGCTAACTAACTATTTAATTTAGCTATTCAGCAAAATAACCCGCTAGCTAGGCAATTAAGCGAGCATGCAGTGAATCTTTAAGCTCAGAACGATCATGTTTTAGTTGGTGCATCGAACCGTCATCAATGGGTGAATCTTTCAGCTCTAGTTTACGAATCTCTTTATCAAGGTTGTCGTATGTCTTCATATCTGCTGCAAAGCCATCGTCAGTTTTAGCAAGCTCAGCAATTTTGTCTTTCATTTCAGGAAATTCGTGAACAAGAGAGTGATTTTCACCTAGCATAGAAACCTCTTAAGTTGAGTAAAGTGATTGGTATTAAGCATTCATTATTTACCTTAGCAAGGGACTCAAATAACAAATGAGATCCAGTACACAGCCTAGAATTTAGACAACTCAAATTAACAAATTTACAACCTTCCCCCACAAAAGCTATGGTATTGGATTGAGGTTTTTCTCAATAACAAAATCTACCACTGACGATATACCATATCACCAAGTTGTTTTTAGCCTTTGAATAAAACAAAACCTCACTTGATCGTGAGGCCTTAGACAGGTCGTTGTTATAAACGATAGCTAACAAATATTGCTACATAAATTGGGGTTAGCTATTACAACCACCCGAATGTACTCGATTCATATCATCACCAACCTGTGATTCAGACCCCGTAGACTGGCATCCTGCCACGAATAATAGCGTTACAGATAAGATAAGCCATTTCATAATAAACCCTCTTTTGATCATGACTAAAGCATAGTGCTTAAAAGCGCAGATACCTCAGCCATTAACTAAAGCCTTACCTGCCAATAAAGCCTTGGTTAATGAACAAAGTGTCGCTTTATTAATTAACGACCTGCTTTTGTACAAAAAACTTTCACTCCCAAGAATAAAAATTGCACAAAAGTGAAAGAGGACAGGCATGGAACTAAGAATAAGAGCTAGATGCTAATCACTCGTCGCCCAGCGCACCGCCGCCTCAGCGTGAATGGCAGTGGTATCAAACAGAGGAACATCGGTGTGTTGCTGCTGAATCAACAAAGCGATTTCAGTGCACCCCAGAATAACGGCTTCCGCACCTTGTTGGCTTAGTTTCTCGATGATTTGACGGTATACAGCCCGTGACTCTTCTTTTACTTCGCCTCGACACAGCTCCTGATAAATAATGTCGTGCACTTTTTCTCTGTCACCGTCATCAGGTATAACAACATCGATACCGAATTTGTTAGTCAGACGTCCTTTATAGAAATCTTGTTCCATTGTGAAAGCTGTACCGATCAGTCCGACTTTCTTCACGCCTTGCTCAAGCAGCTTTTGCGCGGTGGTATCGGCGATATGTAAGATAGGAATCGTGATCTTCTCTTCTATTTCAGGAACGACCTTATGCATGGTATTGGTACAAATCAGAATGAAATCAGCCCCGCCCTTCTCTACCGATAAAGCTGCGTCCGATAATATGTCTGCCGTTTCAGCCCAGCGACCTAGGTGTTGCAGCTTTTCTATCTCGTCGAAGTTCACGCTGTACATACAAATCTTTGCAGAATTGAGCCCGCCAAGTGTGGCTTTCACACCCTCGTTAATGGATTTGTAGTAGCTCACTGTCGATTCCCAACTCATGCCACCAAGCAAACCGATCGTTTTCATTTTCTATTCCTTTAATTTCTGACTATCCCGATTAAAGCGTCATACGTTGAAGATTTATAGTACGTTCTTGCTGAAACTGAGACGAAGGCTTCGCTATTTAGCAAAAAGGCTCGAATTAACAATTCGAGCCTTTGCTGTTTTACCTGAGAGTCTATGGAGTATTAGTACACCTCACACCAATCGGCTTTCATGTCGATCAACGTCCAATCATCTCTAGAGTTCGCTTCATCGAGTGCTTTATCAAGCTTGCCAACATGGGATTCACGATCGTACTTCCACTCGCGTTCAGCATCGGTATGATGAACAATCATAGCCATTGAATTTGGTTGACTGGTCGCCCATTGCATCATCGCTTGATCACCGTCTGAGTTACCCACCGCTAAAATAGGCTTCTGACCGATAATATGCTGAATGTTGGTGACTTTTCCGGCTTTGTCATCAATGGTTAAAATGGACGAGTCTTTGGTTACAGTAGGGTTGCCATCGTTGTAGCTGTAGTTGTATTTAAGCGCGCTGCCGATGATCTGCTCTGACGGGATATTGTAGGCCTCTGGAGCCCAAACTCTCATGAAATCAACCCCACCACCGGATACGATGTAAGTCTTGAAATCATGCTCTTGAAGATAAGTCAGCATATCTTTCATTGGTTGGTAAGTCAGAGCGGTATAGGCTTTATTGAAACGCTCATCTTTCGCAGCAGCTAACCATTGCTCAACATCTTTTTGGTATTGTTCGACCGTCATACCAGAGTGCGTCGCCATGATAATTTTCAATAAACCTTCTTCGCCGCTTCCTAGAACACTCTTAATGTCATCTTCAAGCACGAACTTAAACGGTGCTTCCGTTTTCCATTCTGGGTGTCCAGGTGCCATCTCTTTTACACGATCTAGCGCAAAAGCAAGCTGGAAGTAGTAAGGCTTTTCTGACCAAAGCGTACCGTCGTTATCGAATACAGCGATGCGATCTTGGACCGCAACGAACATATCAGACTCAGCTTTAGTGGCTTGATCAACAAAATCCACAATAGCAGATTTACTCTCACTATCCTTCCATGAAGGCAGTAGATTCGGATCACAGTCTTTAGCAAAAGATGAGAAAGAGAGGCTGGATAAAATCGCGACAGATAAAAGGGTTATGTTCTTCATAGCAACTACCATGTTATTGAATTAATTGTAGCGTTTAATTCAATTCATCCTAATTGGTCTACTCTGATTTTCCACTTATGAACACTATAACTAATACTCATGTTGGTATTGGATTGGTGCCGCAGCGAATACTGGCTAGGAGTGCCATACGACGTATTTCTTGAGCATTTAAATTTAAAAGGAGGATAAGCAACAAAAGCAGAACTTCAATTCCTCAAAGTTCTGCTTTAACAATCCATTACTGCTTATACTCTACGCTTTTTGAACGCGTGCCAGCCGGCGCTGAAAATTGTTTTTAACACCACACCTAATGCGCTTAGTTTAGGGTCGGCGTTCTTGCCAGAGGCAATACGCCACATCTGATGTTCATACCAAACCAGCCCGACCATCGCCACTTTGTCTAATGCGGGTTTTCCTGTGGTTGGCACCGTTAATGGCATGCCGTGGCTAGGGTTTTCGATTAACTTGTTAGGGAAATCAGGATCAACCGCCATTGTGCGTGCAATACCAATAAAATCGGTTGCCGAGGTGTTTAGTGCTTCATTCATAGCTTGCGCGGTTCGAAAACCACCTGTGACCACCAGCGGAGTGCTGACGAGTTTTCTCGCCTTCACCATGTAATCCATAAAATACGCTTCACGCTTTACCGTGCTGGCCTTGATTGGTTCTGTTTTGCTTTTTGACCCCATCATTGATGGGCTTTCATAGGTGCCGCCGGAAATCTCAATCAGGTCGATACCGTTATCACTCAGTGTTTGTACAACCTGCATCGACTCTTCTTCAGTGAAGCCACCTTTCATAAAGTCAGCACTGTTGAGCTTAATCCCGACAGGGAAGTCGTCACCAACCTCTTTTCGAATCGCGCAATAAACCTCAAGCACGAAACGAAGTCTGTTTTCGAGTGAGCCACCCCATTTGTCTTGGCGTTGATTGTGTCTCGAAGACAAAAACTGACTTACAAGATAACCATGAGCACCGTGAATCTGCACGCCAGTAAAACCCGCTTGTTTTGCAAGCTTTGCACTCAACGCGAACTTATCAATGATTGCGATTATTTCCGTCTCAGTAAGAGCTCGTGGCGTATTGAAGCCTTTTTCTAATCCACGCTCTAAAGAGATAGCCGAAGGAGCTACCGGGCTATCACATAAGAATTTAGGAATTTGCTTACCTGGATGATTCAGTTGCATCCATATCTGCGAACCATTCTGTGTTCCGGCACTCGCCCACTCACGAAATACGGTTAAGTCACTGTGCTCATCCAACACAACGTTTTTAGGTTCACCAAGCGCACCTCTATCGACCATCACGTTGCCCGTCATGGATAGACCAATTCCTCCTTGAGCCCAACGCTGGTAAAGCGTGACTAAACCTTGCTTAGGGTTATGATGTTTATCACCTAGCTGTTCACTCATTGCCGATTTGAACAGGCGATTTTTAATCACTTGACCATTTGGAAGAGAAAAAGGGTCGTTGAGGCAGATGGGATTCATGCGCGTGGTTACTTTCTTGGTTTATATATTACGCCCAGTATGCCCTATTTTATCCGACATTTCTGAGCATTTAGTGCCTATTTCGAAGCAAGTTTCGCTCAATAATAAAATGCCAGCGGCATAGCAGCTGGCATTAATCGATTATAAACAAAACCTTAAACAGGTGACTTAAATCATCACTTTACCGTGGATTTTTTGACCTTGGTAAATGGTGTCGATTTCCATTTATCTGTTCTCACCTCTTCACCGGGCGTGTACATGCGTAACACTGAATACCATTGCTGATCGGGGATAGGTAAGAAGTTAGGATCATCTTCATGCCCTTTTACATCGCTACTCATGTAAATGGTGTAGCTGCCATCAGCATTAGGCGTTAGCGTTCTGTCTCCACGGGAATGACGGTTTAACTCGTTTTTCTCCATCAATCGGGTTTCACCACTGTAAGCCGTGTATGACCAAAAACCACCCTCTTCTAGCGGTGGCGCATCGAAGGTCACCGTGTAATCGTATTTTCCGCCATCGAGCGCAGCACCTTCACTATCAAAGAAGTCACCGCTATACATAGTGTGCTTCGCAGGCAGCCCCCATTGGCCCATTAAGGTGCCGTAGGCGTGCTGAAAGCTTGGAACCTTAGTCATTTCATCGCGAGTGCCTAACACGTCACGTGAATCATCAAAGCCCGCATTAATGATTCGTTCCAGTCCGTCTTTTTGACCAGACTCGATCATACTAAGCTGCTCTGCCGTAAATGGATGATTGGCTTTGTCTAATTCAACACCTCCTAAGCCAATGTACTCGAACAGTTCAAGCAGCTTTTGGTCATGCGTCTTCATTGTTCCTTCAGACAGGATGAAATTGGTTCGTTCGACCCAATTAGAATCTCCAGGGTCTGGATACTCGCGTTCAACAGGATCTGGCCCTTTCTGACCTAAATATTCCGACAACGTCCTAATATTCCATTGATCCATTAACTTTTGAGCAGTTGCAGAATCGTCACCACCAAGGTCCATGATTCGCCCCATCATCTTGACCAGCGGATGCTCGACATAGATGACTTGATCGACACTCGCAGGCACTTCACCTTTCCACCCTTCAACTGCATACATGAAGCTGCCGCCTTTTGTGCCTCGCTGTGGAGAGCCAAAAGCCGAGTCAGTAAAGTGCTGCATATTCATGGTATGAAACAACCAGTATCGATTGTCATCATGGTCTGGAATCGTAATGATGACCGGTTCTGCTGCTAGGTCCATCCAACCCATCAAGTGTAACGTGTCATTGTTAATCGTCGGATGCGCAGTGTAAGTGTCGTCAGCAAGTATTCGAATATTTTGGAATCGATTCAAAGGGTAGTCTTGCTCAACGACGGTTTTGTAAAAGTATTTGTATGCTTCATCTATCGAGTACGCGTACTCATAGGCAAGTTGTACCAATAGCTGATTATCCTTTTTGAGCGACGCTAAACTCGCCATCTCAATGGGTAGAGTTTCCGTCTTGATCCCAATAGATGCGCTCGTCGCGTCCACGGATTGGCTCGCGAGTACCGGAGACGGAAGTGCAACCATGAAAGCACAAGCCAGTGTTGTCGCAAGTATGTTTTGTTTCATCATTTAATGTCCTAACTAAAAGCGAGTACGGAAGGTGATCCAAGTGTTGTTGTCAGTATCACCACTAAAAATGATGATGTTGTCACTATCGACCTTGTAGCCCAGCTGCATTTCAGTAGAGAAATCTCGTGTGTTCTCACCATCTAACCCGTAGGTGTATTGAGGAGCGAGTAGAAGATAAAATTGGTCAGCAAAATCGTACTTTAAGTAGTTAATACTACTGATGATTTGCGTGTCCTCAAACTGATTACTCTCCTCCCACATTTGTCCGTACGTTAGGGCGCTGTACAGGTTAACCTTGTCGCTCAGCTTGAACGACTGCATGATGCCCGCCGACGCATAGTTTGAGGTCACGCCGTCGTTGGAGAAGTCGTGTCCAGCATCAACAAACAAGCCAGTGCCCGTTTTCTTGTTTGGTGTGAAGAATCGTGCTCGATAGTTTTCAAAGTTGTTTTTGCCTTCCAGCTTACCCAACACCCCCCAATCGCCACGATTCACGCCAAATTGGAAGGTAGCGCCAAGCCCTTTATTGCCCGCAATTAACTCACCTCCCGTATAAACGGCCATGGGGTCAGCCATGTCACTGGCAGGTTCTTCTTGAGCGGAAACGGAAAATGCAAAGGAGATAAGAGCGAAGATAGAGAGTGTAAAAGTGGAAAAAGTGCCCGTGAGCAGACGTAATGGTTTCTTCATATTATAGTCCAGTAGTCAGGTGTGCTTGTTACAGCACACCTTGCATTAGTCGTATTTGGCGTTAGTCAGCAACCACTGATTTATCTGCCATACCAATACCACCAGCTTTTTGCCTAGGTGGGAATGCTTTCAGTGATTTTTGATAATCTGCGGCGGCTTTTTGAAGCTCTGGCAGTACCCATGTTTTTTCTTTCATCCAAAGGAACCAGCCTCGAGTATCAGGGCTACGCTCATATGGGTCTGCCTTAATGTTGATCAGCATACCTAGTGGCCAATCCTCTACTGGAGCAATCCATTCCGTTTTGGTTTTTAGATGTACTTTCCACTCATCCACGCGGAATGCGTTAAGACTTTGTTCGTTGTAGAAGAAGAACTCATGACGCTCACTTGCTGATCCGTTCGTCAGCATGTCTAACTGGTTATAACCATCAAGATGAACTTGATACTCTTCACCGTTCAGCTCTTTACCTTCTAACAGCTCTTCCTTAATGTTTTCTTCACCCACGGCGGCCATGATTGTTGGAACCCAGTCTTCAGATGTCATGAAGCCATCGGTATATTCGCCTTGAGGGATTTTATCTGGCCAGCTGACCAACATTGGCACACGGAAACCGCCATCCCACGTCGTCCCTTTTTGACCACGGAAAGAGGCAGAACCAGCATCAGGCCAATGATCTAGGTTTACGCCGTTGTCTGAGGTAAACAAGATTATCGTGTTATCAATTTCACCAAGATCTTCTAACTTATCGAGTAATACACCGATCTGGTCATCAAGTTCGATCAAGCCATCGTAATACGTGTTGGTTTGGCTCGCGCCTCTGTACTCAGGACGTACATGGGTTTTTTGATGCATACGAGTCGGGTTATACCACATGAAGTATGGCTGCTCGTCTTTCTCCGCTTCATGTTTATCAAGCCAATTAGTAGCAAACTCCAAAAATTCGCCATCCACTGTCTGCATGCGCTTAGCACCTAGCGGGCCTTTGTCTTCAATCGTTTGTTTTCCAACCACACCAAATCTAGGATCATCGGTCATATCTGCAGTTTCCGTCGCAACGGTATGAATAACATTGCGAGGGCGACCTCTGAAGTCAGGGTCTGTGGGGAATTCCGGCTGTGCAGGCATCTCCATAACGTTGAGGTGGTAAAGGAAACCGAAGAATTCATCAAAGCCGTGCACCGTTGGGAGGTGGCTATTGTTATCGCCTAAGTGACTTTTACCGACATGCACGGTCGCATAGCCTTTGTCTTTCAGCATTTCGGCTAGGGTTGGATCTTCTTTTTGAAGGCCAAGCGAAGAGCCCGGCTGGCCGACAGACGTTAAGCCTGTTCGGAAAGGATATTGACCTGTGATAAAGGCAGAGCGCCCCGCGGTAGAGCTGCCTTGTGCGTAGTAATCACTGACCATCATGCCGCGCTCGGCAATTCGATCAATGTTCGGCGTATCCACCGCGCCTAAACCACGGTGGTAGGCAGACAGATCCGTTGGGCTCACATCATCGAGCATGATAGCAACCACATTGGGTTGGCTCGCTGCATGTACGTTGACGCTCGCCAATACCGAGAGCGCCAGAGCGGATTTAACAAAAGACTTATACATTTATAACCCTCATTCACTATGAGTAAATCGCTAGAGCCACACCGACAATGATGTATGTCTCAGCGAACCGTTGTTTAAATAAATGGTATAAGAAAGAGGCCAAAAATGGCTTGATAGCCACTATTACGATTTTTAATAGTGGTAGTTAGAAAGGGAAGTTATTTAAAGGGAATAGTAGCGTGATGCTAGGATTGAATAATCGACGCAATTTCTTTTTGAAGCCAATCCGTGAACGGGTTATTGCGGTTTGCTTGATGAGTAAACAGTGCCAACTCTCGACGATAGGTGTCTTTCAACATTTCCGACGGTAAATCGATACAACGATAAGAGTGATCAAGCAAATAGCGGCATTTCGACGATGTAATATAGATAAAGTCACTGTCCTTAACGATCTCCAGCATCAAGTTCATATTGTTGCTTCTGAGCGCGATGTGTTTATCTAAGTCATATTTTTTGATCAACATTTCCGCCTTGGACGGCTGAATGTAACCAGGGATCATATTGATACAGAGTGGGTATTTCAGAATGTCCTCAAGAGAATTGCCTTGAATTGGGTGATCAGCTCTTATCACCAACATGAACTTATCAAAGCCAACCGGGCGCTCGGTCAGGGTTTTATTGACGTCCATAGGAAGATAACTCACTCCCCAACACATGCGGTTGGTCTCTAGGGACTGGACGCCATTATCTAACCAAGGCGAACATTGAAACGTCACTTGCGGCGCTTCTTTGGTCAGCTTTTTGATTAACGGCACACCCACTGGGATCAACAATGGGGAAGGTAACATGATTTGAACCTCCCCTCTTAAATCTTCCAAGTCCCACTCTTCATTGGGGATATAAAGGTTGTCTAGTTGTTCTAATAGCAGGGGCAAGGTTTCGATGAGCTTCAAGCATTTTGGGGTAGGTTCAAGCCTCGCTTTATCTCTAACAAACAATTCATCATCAAATTGTTCTCTGAGCTTACGAAGCATGACACTGATCGTCGGCTGACTTACGTTTAAGGCTTTTGCTGCGCTTACCGTTTGGCGAGTTTCATTGAGCACCAAAATAAGCCGCAGTAAGTTTAGATCTCTGGTCATGCCCGACTCCAAGTTATTTAGAAAAGTGGGAAGTACGCTGGCGAATACCCTTTTTTCATCGCTTCTACCATTGGCAATAATTTGGGTAATGCGTGACGAAAAAACATCTCATACCCTTGGCACAAATGATTCATCGCGCTGCCATCTTCGGTTGTTGCTATTCTATTCTTAGGGCAGCCACCTTGGCAAAGCTCAACAAAGTCACAACCTCGACAAGTGCTGTTCAGTTCATGATATTTATTGGTGCCAAACGCTATTTGTTCTGGTGAGCTCGCCATGGTTGCAAGCTTATCACTATTCACAGTACCCAGTTGATGATCTTGGTACCCATAATGGTCACAACTGTAAACATTGCCGTCATGCTCAACCATTAATTGCTGTCCACAAGTCGCGCTATGATGACACATTTGACTTTGGTAACCCATCAACACCATTAGACAGTTTTCAAAAAACTGGATATACACTTTACCGACATCATTGGCGACCCACGCATCAAACAAATCACAAAGGAACTGTCCCCATTGCTCACCGGTTAGCGACCAGTCGTGCCCTGTTCGCCTATCCAATTCATGATCGATACAAGGCTGAAATTGCATATAACCGCTGCCATTTTCAAGCAAAAATTGATAGATCGTTTTACCGTGTTTGTAGGTTTTATTATTCACGACCGTTAACGTATTAAACTCAACGTTGTGCTTTTTTAGATAAGACATCCCACGCATTGTGCGTTCAAAAGACGACTGACCATTTTTGTCGATCCGGGCGATGTCATTCAGAATGTTGGGGCCATCGATACTGATGCCCATCATGAAATTGTGTTTAGCAAAGAAGCTCGCCCAGCGATCGTTAATCATGGTTCCATTGGTCTGCATGGTATTTACGACACGCTTTTTCGTCGCTTTGCTTGCCTGTGCTTTCATTGCCGTTTCATAGAAATCGAGCCCTCTTAACATGGGCTCGCCACCATGCCAGATAAAGTCCACTTGCTGAACTTTCATTGGCTGCGCGTCGATATGAGCTCCGACAATTTGCTCCATCATGTCCAGAGACATCGAAGACCTTTTGTCGCCATCTTGTCTATTGAGGTAATAGCAGTAGCTACAATCCAGATTGCACTGAGCCCCTTCGGCTTTAATGAATAAGCTAAAAGGATGAGTTGATGTGTTCATATTGATTCCCGTACTTTTTTGTCAACATATCAACCGCAAATCAATCAAACAATAGCGCCTCAGCCGACCTATTAACACACGCTATCCAAGCGCCTTACCACTTAGAAAAAATATCAAATAAAGCAATGAGTTAAATGACAAAAATAGCGTATTAACATCCTTAATATCGGCTATTACACTCCTTAATCTCACTTACTCATATGATAAATGCCTAACTCTGTTCCTACGACCTAAGGTGTTCCATGAGAAAACTACTCTATAAGAAAAGTGTACTAGCCAGTTTAGTGTGTTCTTTATCCAGCATTATGGCGATGCCATCCCTTGCCCAACAATCTATTAATCCTGAAGAAGAGCTTGCTTACAACTTAGGTGTTCAAGCGTTTATCTACGGTACGGGGCCATTAACCGTGGCGGCGGTTAGGCAAACGACCACATCGGTTGACGCGCCGATGGACAACGCCATGGCACCATTAAATGAGATGGGTAAGACACGCGTTCTATCTGGGCCTCAGGATAGAATTGTGCCTACTGTCAACAACGATACGCTCTACTCACAAGCTCACTACGATCTCGATTTGTCGGGCCCGATGGTGATAGATATTCCTCGCACCGATAACCGTTACTACATTGTTCAGTTATTAGATGCGTATTCTGATTCGATTGAAGATTTGCACGTGAAGAATGTCGGAGACCAAGGTTCAAAAGTGCTGTTGGTCAACAAAGGATGGGCTGGTGAAGTGCCTGAAGGAATTGATCGTGTCGTAGAGTCTCGCACTCCTATGGTTTGGTTAATTCAACGAACAGGCGTGTTTGGCGAGCAAGACCTCAATGACGCACTGGTTACTCACGATAAGTTCCTCAGCTACCCACTCGATCAACTCGGCGCAGAACACGACATCTTAGAACTCAAAGCTTCGACAGGTCGCATCCCTCCCATGGCGAGGCCTGAAGGGTTAGAGTGGTATTCGCTAATTGACCGTGAACTACGTAAAAACCCGATTCCAGAAGATGCTGCCATCGTTGATCAATTCCAACAAATTGGTATTGGAGGATCGACTCCCTTTAACCCAGAAGCGCTAACTTCAGCACAGAAAAAAGGGCTAATGCGCGCGATTGAGTCTTCACAACAGATCATTCAATACGCTGGTCGAAGCATCGGTGATGTCAATAATGGCTGGTCGATGATGTACGAGGGTGGCCGCTACGGAAATGATTACCTGAGCCGAGCGAGCATCAATATGCGTGCGGCTGGTTTGAATGTGCCAGAGCGAGCACTCTACCCAAATCGATACACGGACTCGAATGGCGAGCAGCTGTCGGGAGACAATCAATATCGAATGACCATGCCTGCCGATGCACCCGCTGACGCCTTTTGGTCGTTGACCATGTACGACGCTAAAAACCTGTTCATGGTTGAGAACTTCATTCAACGCTACTCCATTTCAACCAATCGTAAAGATGAGCTGAAATACGCAGAAGACGGCACCTTGCCAATATGCATTCAATACGTAAAGCCGTCCGATCCAACGTGTAACTGGCTACCAGCACCTCAAGATGACTTCTATCTTCACATGCGCCTGTATGAGCCAACTCAAGCCGTTCTCGACAATGAGTATCCACTTCCACAAGTTGAAAAACTTTAGCCTCAATTAGGTTAATTAAGTAGATCAAGTCAATTGCCACGGCGTTCTTAATGTTCGCTCGTGGCAATTCGTTCTATCCCTAAATACATGACTCAAACTGCTAGCAACATAACTCATACACTGAAAATGAGGTTCTATTCTTGAAAACACCTTTCATCACACTGTCTCTGTTGGTCACAGGGATAGTTAGCTCTCTCGCACATGCGGGAGGATTAAACCTATCTCAGATTGCGACAACTAAAAGCGTTGGCACAGCAGGCACAGGAAACGTAACAGCGAACGATGCATCCGCAGTGATCACCAACGCTGCGGGGTTATCGGCCATTGAAGAAAACGCTTGGATTCTCGGCGTTCAATACCTCAATGTAGAAACCACTTTTGTCCGTGACGATAATTCGGCTTCGACCACAGGAAGCAGCGCAGATGTTCTCCCTCATTTGTCTTACGCCTCAAGGGTTAATGACCAATGGGTCGTGGGCGCAGCATTGCACGCTGCCGGGGGCACTGGTGTTGAATATTCACATGGCGTTGGAGCAAACCCGGCTTTATTGGTCAAAGAAAATAGCATTTCAGCACTCAACTTAACGTCATCACTGTCATATCAAGTCAATGAACAACTGTCTCTTGGTGGTTCTTTGATACTGCAGCACGCAGCGCTTGAAACTCAAGCTTTGAACGGTCGAGAGCTCCAAGGGGATAGCATTGATCTAGGGTTCGGCCTGAGTCTCAATCACCACATAAGTGACAACACACAATTGGGTGTCAGTTATCAGGGCCAATTTGATCACGACCTTTCCCTTGATACCGCCAGCGCTTTTGGAATTAGCTCTGAACTGACGTGGGTTCGAAGCTTAAATTTAGGGTTGAAGCATTCATTAAATGACGACTTAAATCTTCTGCTCAGCTCCAACATAGAGACATGGCAAGATTATGATGACAAATACTCAACCACCTACTCTCTCGGGGTTGGTGTGGAATACGCATATGAGGATTGGTTGCTGTACAGTGGACTGAGCGGTGATACTAGCCCTGTAAGCAGTCAAAACAGGGATGTTTTACTCCCGCTCGATAAACAGTGGCGTATCGGCTTCGGCGCTGAGAAGAAGATATCCAATGACTTGCATCTTGGGCTGAGCTACCAACACCAAGATTTAGGCCATGGTGAAATTAATGCTGATTCAGGACTATTTCAGCCTTCTGGAAGTTATTCGACCAACAGAGTCCACTTCATCACGTTATCTCTTCGCCATTAATGCGAACTCTTGATCGTTCCATTTCTAGCTTCTAGCTTCTAGCTTCTAGCTTCTAGC